>JANOBY010000125.1:0-44545 GCA_031411935.1 Planctomycetales bacterium
CGGGTTGAGCGGGATCAAGATCTCGGGCAACGCCCACAACAACTCGATCGGGGGCTTCCAGCGATCGATCGAGCCCCAGGTGGACGTGGCGGCCAACGGCCGTTACGGGATCGAGATCGTCGGCTCCGCGCACAACAACTCGATCTTTCACACCGATATCGGCACGAGCTCCGATGGCAAGAAGAACCTTGGCAACACGCTCGGAGGGATCTACCTCGGCCCCGGGACCGCCTTCAACACAATCGGCGGTGAGGATTCCGCCTCCCAGAACGTGATCCGATACAGCGGGGGTGCGGGAGTCATCATGGAATCCTCCCGGAATAACACGCTTCTTGGCAACGAGATCCGCGACAACGCCCTGGGCGGGGTGGTCGTGCTTGGAGGGGCGAACAACCGGATCGGGACGCCCACGGTCGGCAATCTGATCGCCGACAACGGCCAGAACGGAGTCGCCGTCGCCGGGGTCGTGACCGGGACGAAGGTGCAAGGCAACGAGATCCGCAACAACGCCAACAACGGGCTATCCCTGCTCAAAGCCCGCAAGCTCACCGTGGGAGGGGCCCTGACCGCAGAGGGGAACCGGGTCGTGTCCAACCAGGGCTACGGCCTGGAGGCCGTGGGTCGGAGCAGTGGGACCCTCGTCCAGGGCAACCTGATCGAGGCCAACACGAAGGGGAACGTGAACCTCTCGAAATCCAGGGGCATCGTGTTCATCCCGTGATGAGCGAGCCCCTTGCCGGCAGCTTCGCCCCGATCCCTCCGTGATGGGTCCTGAAATCGCCCCGCGGATCGTCCCGAGCATGAGGCGGTCGTGAGGCCTCTTGAGCTTCCCAGGGCATTGCTTGGTCGCGTGGTGAGGAGTGTGACCCGGACGACTGCTGAGTCGAGCGGCCTGGGCGAAGATCGGAGGGATGCGGGGGGCACGTCTTGCCACCGGCGATTCGAGGGGCGAGCCCCGGCCGACACCCGATATAATGTCGTCGAGTTCCGCCAGGCCCCCCGAAGAACGAGCCGGACATGATGTCAGACGGATGGATCGAGGCCCTTCGGCGCCGCATTGACTGGTTCCTGATCGGGATGCTGGTCGCCGTGGGCCTGGCCTGGATGTTCCCGGAACCGGGGGCCGCGGGCGGCTGGATGCACCCCGAATTGCTCACCAAGGCGGGAGTGGCCCTCGTCTTCTTCCTCCACGGTTTGGCCCTGCCGTTTGAGGCTTTGAAGGCGGGGATGCTCAAATGGAGGGTCCACCTGCTGATCCAGAGTTGCACCTATCTCTTCTTTCCGCTCCTCGGGATCGCATTGTTGATGGCATCTGGGGCCGGGATCCCGGCGGGACTTCGGGTCGGGATCTTTTACCTCTGCGCACTGCCTTCGACCGTCTCGTCGTCGGTGGCCCTGACGGCCGCCGCGGGCGGGAATGTCCCGGTGGCCGTGTTCAACGCGACCCTCTCGGCTCTCCTGGGCGTGGTCCTCACGCCCCTCTGGATGTCGGGTTATACGGAGGCCGGAGGAAGCTCGATCCCCGTGGGCCAGGTGATGATCGACCTGGTGAAGTGGCTCGTGATCCCGCTCGCGGCGGGCCAGCTCGCGCGGCCGTGGTTGGGGCAGGCCGCCTCGCGGCACAAGCGGTTCATCCACTGGATCGACCGCGGGACCATCCTGCTACTGGTCTACACCTCGTTCTGCGACTCCATGGTCCGAGGCGTGTGGACGCAGCACGGAGGCACCGCCATCGCCGCGTCTTCAGCGGCATCTGTGGTGCTGCTGGCCGCCGCGCTTTTGGCCACCAAGACGGCCTGCCGGCTCCTCCACTTCAGCGAGAAAGATCGGATCGCCGTGGTCTTTTGCGGCTCAAAGAAGACACTGGCCTCGGGCGTGCCGATGGCGTCCCTCATGTTTGGGGCGGATCCGAACCTGGGGCTGATCCTCCTGCCGATTATGATCTACCACCCCCTCCAGCTCATCGTCTGCGGGGTCATGGCGGGGAGGTGGGCCCAAGCCCGTACGCCCGCGTCGGCTCTCGCTGACTCGCCGCGTTGATGGATGTCGAGCCCTCAGTCGGTCGCATCAGGCGATCAGCGACAACCGCTCGGCCTGGACCTCGGCGGGCAATATCTCGCCGGCCTTGCGACGGGCGAAGTACAGTTCGATCTCCGTGTCGATCCAACTCGCCAATGTCCTGCCGACCACGACCGGCTTGTCGTCGTCGCGGCGGAACAGGGCCGCCCAGGCGCAAGCGTAACGGACCTTGTTCCAACCGTTCCGCGAACAGCTCGACGATCACGGAGCCACGGTCCTCAGCATCGCCATCGCCTGTGGACTTCCGAAGGACTTGATGTCCCGTCTCCTGAATGGGGGCGGGCCGGGTTTGAGAAACCTCGACCCCCATCACGCGGGACAAACGCATTTTCGCGATACCGCTGTCCTGGTTGGCGGCCGATCCGATCGAAGGCCCGCTCGACGCAGGGCAGATGTCGCGACCCGACTAGGGATCAAAACGGTGAGGAGGCGCACGAAAAACCCCGTCGCCGGAGAACCCGGGGCGGGGTCGAAGTCTACCGAATAGTCACAAGGATTCCGATCCCGATCAATCTCAAATCCAAGTCATCGCAAACTTCCGCGATTTCAAGCTTCAGAATTGGGCGGCGCAGGATTCGAACCTGCGACTTCCACCGTGTGAGGATGGCACTCTAACCACTGAGTTAGCCGCCCGATGCGGGTCTGATCCGCGTGTCGTTGACAGAATTTAGCGGATCAGGCTCGCGATTTCAAGGTGTTTGACTGGTCGTTGGTTGCGATTCAAAGCTGCTTTGCGGGGTTGGTGCGGAAGTGGGGAGCTCGAACTTGGGGACGGAAATGGTCCCCGCGTCGTCCGAGGCGTAGCGGGTCGGCTCGTGGTAGGTCGGGGTCTCGGTGTGGTTCAGGAAGTCGTCGTCCACTCCGCGCAGGCCCTTCTTGAACTCGATGATCCCTTTTCCGAGCGAACGTCCGACCTCGGGCAGCCTCTTGCCGAACAGGAGGACGGCGATGATCAGGACGACCATCATCTCGCCCGGCTGCAGATTGGGTAGCATGCGATGGGGTCTCCCTGGAGGCCAGTCTCTTCGGGTCAGGAGTGTGCCGTGGCTCTCACTCGATGTTGGAGGTGTTCGTCGTCTTGGTCTTCTCGGGGGTGTTCACGGCCTTGTCGATGTCCTCTTCGATGCCCGACACGCCTTTCTTGAACTCGGTCACGCTCTTGCCGAGCGACCGCATGACGCCGGGAAGGCGATTGCCGAACACCAGCAGCGCGATGAACCCGACGATCAGGATCTCGGGTCCGTTAAAGCTGGGCAGAAACGCGAGAGTCATCATGAGCAAGCTCCTGGAACCGTGATGAGGCCGGGGGTGAATGGGGCGTTCCGCCGAGAGCGGACGTTGAACGTACGGGTTGAGCGACGGGTGCCTTCGAAGGCATGATCTGCATGATCCCGGATCGGCCCAGGATCATGCTGGCCACGGCGGTCGCCGCGAGCACGAGCAAGAACAGGAAGAGGCGATCGCTGATCCAGGGGCGACGGGCGGGCTGCGGGGCCCGTGCCGCGGGACGGGGCATGAGCGGCCCCACGCCCAGGCTCGAGGCCACGCGGTTCATGAGGTACGGACGCAGGCCTCGCCCGAAGAGCGAGAACAGGGCGACCGCCACGATGGCCAGCTTCCAGCCTCCGGCGAAGAGGCCCAGGAACCCCCACAGCGGAGGGAGAGTCCTCATGGGCGGCATTCTCCTGGAGCAGGGTCCGCGAGCGAAGGATCTGCGCGGCCTGTCCGATCGGGGTCGACCGGGGCGATCCGTTCACTGTAACCACGGGGGGACGCAAGGGTGAGTCACGCACGACGGAGGAGAACCTCGAGCGGAGGGGCCGACAGATCGGCACCGACCGAGGCCTGAGCGTCTCACAGGGACGACGCGGAGGGTTGCTTCTATCCTACTGGCTGCTGACGGGGTGTCAAACGGTTTTTCGGCCAGGGATCCCGCCGATCGTCACCACCTGGGGCGTCCCGGACGTGCCACCCTGGCCCTTCGCCGAGGCGCAGGACCCGCACGACCCGCAGCCGCTCCCGGCCTTGCCTCCACCCACGAGCCCGAGCACCCTGCGCACCACATAGCACAGGGCAAGGCCCAGCAAGGCAAACGTGGCGAGGTCCTGCCAGAACACTTGCGACGACATCGGCGTCCTCCCGGGCTTCAATTCAGGAACCGATCCGCATCCCGACCTGATAGACGATCAGGGCCCCCACATACGCCAGAGTGGTCATGTAGGCGAAGGTAAAGATCGGCCATCGGTAGCTGTTCGTCTCGCGGCGGATCACGGCAAGCGTGGCCGCGCACTGCGCACAGAGCGCGAAGAACACCATCAAGGATAGGGCCACGGGCACGTTAAACAAGGGCTTGCCCGTGTCGGGCCAGGTCGCGCGCTGCAAGGCCGAGTGGAACGAGCTGGTCTCCCCGAGGTTCTCCGGCTCGTCTCCGGCCTCGAACAGGACGCCGAGCGTGGCGACGACGACCTCGCGGGCGGGGAACGAAGCGATGGCCGCGCTTCCAATCCGCCAGTCCCAGCCGAGGGGCCGGACCGCCGGCTCGATCCATCGACCGGCCTGGCCGAGATAGCTGTTGCGCTGGTGCTCCCCCTCGATCCTCGCCTCGATCTCGGAAAGACGATCTCGCGACGCTTCATCCTCCGGCGCGGATGCAAGAGCCTTCTCAACCCGCACCTTCTCCGCCACCCATGCCCGGACCTGGGCGGTCTGTTCGCGAGGGTAATAGGCGGCGGCCCACACGAGGACCGACACGGCCAGGATCATCGTCCCGGCGCGTCGCACGAACCCCATACCCTGGCTGAACATCCTTTGCAGGACGATCGACGGCGAGGGCCACTTGTAGGCCGGCAACTCCATCACGAAGGGCGGTGTCCCTCCTTTCAGGAGGGTCCGCTTCAGGAGCCAGGCCACGAACGCGGCCGTGACGATCCCCACCATGTACATCGCGAACATGGTCACGGCCTGCAGGTTGACGAGGCCCCCGGCGAACCGACGCGCCGGAATGAACGCGGCGATCAGCAGGGTGTACACGGGAAGGCGTGCGGAGCAGCTCATCAAAGGGGCGATGAGCATGGTGGTCAGGCGGTCGCGGCGGTTCTCGATCACCCGCGTGGCCATCACGCCCGGGATGGCGCAGGCGAACGAGGAGAGCAGGGGGATGAACGACTTGCCGCTGAGCCCCAACTTCACCATGAGCCGATCCATCAGATACGCGGCGCGGGCCATGTATCCGCAATCTTCCAGGATCGCGATGAACAGGAACAGGAAAAGGATCTGCGGCAGGAACACGAGCACCGCCCCCACACCGCCGATCACCCCCACGACGAGCAGGTCGCGCAGGGGACCCTCGGCCAGCAGGGAGCCGACTCGCGATCCAACGGCGCTCACGCCCTGATCGATCCACTCGCTCGGGATCTGGGACCAGGAGAACATGGCCTGGAACATGATGACCATGAGCAGGCCAAAGATCAGCGTTCCCCAGACCCGATGCGTGAGGACCCGGTCGAGGCGATCGGAGAGGGTCACGGGCCGCGTTTCGGGCCGGGAGATCACCCCCTCAAGGACTCGCGAGACCCAGCCGTAGCGGACCATGGCCTCGATCGCCGGGACCGGGGTTCCGGCCTGCTTCAGGCGATCGCGGGCCCCGAGTACCTGCGCCGGAAGGTCGGATTCCCGGTCGTTCAGAAGCATGTGCTCTTGAAGGTAGCCCGAGGTGTCGAGGAGGAGCCTCTCGACGAGATAGCGCGGCACTCCCGGCCCCGATGAGCGGGCCATCGCCGTGCTCAGGGCGTCCACCTCCTCGACAAAGGCGGGGGGGAAGAGCGAAGGTTGCTCGGGCCTCTCCTGATCGAGCACGCTGTTGATCGTCTGCTTCAGCTTTTCGAGGCCCTGCTTCTTGTTGGCCTGGACCTCCACGACCGGCAGCCCCAGCCTTGAGGCGAGCTTGTCCGCGTCGATCGTGAGGCCGCGCGATCGGGCCAGGTCGATCATGTTCAACGCGAGCACCGTGGGGAGGCCCATCTCCAGAACCTGGCTCACCAGGTAGAGGTTGCGCTCCAGGTTGGTCGCGTCCACGATGCAGAGGACCACGTGGGGCGCCGGTTGATCCTCGCGGGACCCGGTGAGAACGTCCACCGCCACCATCTCGTCGGGCGAACGCGGGGCGAGGCTGTAGGTGCCCGGCAGGTCGATCAGCGTGAGACGCCGGCCGTCCACCTGGGTCTGGCCCACCTTCTTCTCGACGGTCACACCCGGGTAGTTGCCCACCTTCTGGTGGATCCCCGCGAGCGCCGAGAAGAGCGTGGACTTGCCCGTGTTCGGGTTGCCGATCAAGGCGACCGTGGCCGTGGAGGGACCTGTGGCGGAGGCCTTGCTCACGAGGTCAGACTCTCGATGTAAGGGGGTGCGAGGCTCAGGAGGGCTCCATCTTGATCAAGGCGGCCTCGCATTTCCGGAGGCTCAGACGATACTGCCGGACCTCGACCTCGATCGGGTCGCCCCAGGGGGCCGTGCCCAGCACTCGGACCTCAACGCCCGGGGTCAGGCCCATCTCCATCATCCGGCAACTGGTCTCGCACGAGCCCTCGACCTCGACGATCCGGCCCGAGCGGCCGACCGGCAGATCCGCCAGGCTCATCAATGCGGTGCTCACGCCCGCGCCTCCGGCCGGACGAGCACCGTGGACAGGGCGTCCGACCGCAAACCGAGCTTCTGGCCCTCCAGGCGCAGCAGGCAAGGGTTGCCCGGCTGGAGCATCTGGACCGTCGCGCCGTCACGGAGCCCGATCTCGCGAAGGCGGTGAATATCGTCGGTTCCGCCCATGACCGTCTCGACCACGGCCGACTGGCCCGCCGCGAGAAGTCCCAGGAGGATCAAGTCGTTTGCTGGAAACACCCGAGTCATGGGGTCGTCCTGCAATTGAGATTCAGTATCAACAACACCCGGATTATAATGGAGGTCGGCCCGCGAATCAATCGCCATCTGGCGAAACTTGGGTTCATCACGCATTCTGTTCCCTTGAGGCGGTCCTCCATGTTCCCCGGCCCGGCGTGAGGTTCCCTTGATCCAGACCGTCTATACGGGCCCGAAAGCCACGGTCACCCTCCCGTTCGGCGACCTGAGCATCAGGGTTGTCAAGCCGAGCGACCCGGATCGCCTCCTGGAAGACGAGGGGGTCCTGGGTCAGAATCGGGTCGATGACTATATGCCGTACTGGGCGTATCTCTGGCCGGGGGCTTATCTTCTGGCCGAGGCGGTGGCCCGGGAGCCCTGGACGCCCGGTCGGCATGGACTTGAGATCGGGTGCGGCCTTGGCCTGGCGGGGCTCGTGGGAGTCGCGCGGGGGCTGACAATCGACTTTACCGATTATGACCGCGCTCCCCTCGACTTCGTGGCCGAAAGCGCGCGAGAGAACGGGTTTGACCCGTCAAGCTTCGCCGTGAAACCGCTCGACTGGAGGGATTTGCCGCCGGAACGCTACTCGCTCATCCTGGGGGCGGATGTGCTTTACGAGCGAAAACTCGTCCCTCTCGTCTGCAACCTTCTCCGCACCATGCTCGAACCGGACGGTGAGGCGATGATCGCCGGGCCCTATCGCGTGGCCACGGAAGACCTTCCGGCCCAGCTCCGGACTCATGGTCTGGTGGCCGAGTCGAGCCCGATCGAAGCGCGAACCGCAGACCTGGGCCGGATCCAGGGCGTCCTGAGTCGCATCCGGAAACGACCCGGATAGGCCGGATGAGAGGATTCGAGGGGTTCGGTCGGATCCTCGCCGATCGGGGAGCAGGGGTCGCCGCGATACTATGGAAGGGGCGGGATTCCGCGTTTCTCCCCGGTTCCTTGACAATCAGAACCTGGCACGTCGCGACGACAGGAGGACCCAATCGGCGCGAAAACGTGAATTTGCAGAACGAACCCAATTCGGCCGCCCGCATCAAGGGGCGCGGTCATCCGATGTGGTTCGCAAAACGAGACTTGTGTCTCGCAGGAGGCAAGGTTCCTCTAAGCCAAGACGGGAAAACGAACCCAAAACGAACCCAAAACGAAGCCAATTTGGGGCCCCTGGAGGGAAAACGAACCCAATGGTCCGGGCCCTCCGGGGCGAGAACTTGCGGGCTGAATCCGGCTCCGACGAACTCAGAAGCGACTCACGCGATAGGGGGTCGGGTTGATGTGCGTCGGGGCCCCTTCCCAGAGCTCGGCGATGAGCTTGCCGGTGGCCGGGGCCATCGACAGGCCGAGCATGTTGTGGCCGGCGGCGATCCAAACATTGTTCAGGATCGGGCTCCGGTCGATGATCGGCAGGCTGTCGTAGGTCATCGGCCGCCAACCGTACCACTCCTGCTCGACGGGGTCGCAGTAAGGCTCCTGGAGGTAGGGCGTGGCCCCATCCTTGAGGAGCTGCAACCGCTCCTTGCGGATCGTCGAGTCATAGCCCGCGAATTCCATGGTCGAGCCGAGGCGATAGCCGGACTGGAACGGCGTGACGGCCACGCGGGTCTCGGGGAAGATCAGGGGGATGGACGGGGAGATCGCGGGCCGAGGCATGGTCAAGCTGTAGCCCTTGCCCGGCTGGATCGGGATCTTCGCCCCGAGGTGCTGGTTGAGCATGGGCGTGAGCGCCCCGGCCGCGACCACGAACGAGTCGGCGGTGATCTCGCCGTGACTGGTGACGATCGACCGCGCGGAGCCCGACTCCGAGGAGAACTTCTGGAACTCGCAATGTTCGAGGAACCGCACACCCTGGCCTTCCAGCCTGGAACGGAGAGAGGCCATGAGCCGGTCGGGCCTGAGGTGGGCATCGTCGTCGTAATACCACCCACCGGCGAGACCCAGCTTCAGGGCGGGCTCAAGCTCGACGAGCTCCTCGCCGTTGAGCTTCTTCGCGTGACAGTGGAAGGACTTGGTGAGGAGGTGGTCGGTGGCGTCGTAGGCGTCGAGCATCTCCTTCATCTTGTAGGGAAAGAGCAGGCCACGCGTCTCCCACTCGCAGGCGATCCCGTCGCTGCCGACCATCTCCTTGTATTCGTGCAACGAGGATTCGAGCAGAGGCTGGATCGCCCCGGCGGCGTCGATCATGTTGCGTTCGTTGCATCGACGCGCGAAGTTCAGGAGCCACGACCACAACGACGGGTCGAGGCGGGGCTTGATCGAGAAGGGGGAGTTCTTCGCGAACAGGGCCTTGAACGTCTTGCCGATCACGCCCGGCTCGGCCAGAGGCAGGACATGGCTCGGGCACACGAGCCCGCAGTTGCCGCTGGACGTCCCCTGGCCAAAGGTCCCTCGGTCCACGACCGTGATCTTCCAACCGCTTCGCGTCAGATAGTAGGCGCACAGGGTGCCGATGATGCCCCCGCCGATCACGACTCCCTCACCCGGCGAGCGACTCATGAACGAATCCCCATGACGAAAGGATCTTCGGGGTCCAGGATGAGGGTCGAAAAGGCGTTCACATAGGCCGTCCCGCGAATTCTAGGGATGATCTGGCCATCGACGCGGCGATACGAGCCCTGGAACACGCTGCCGATGAGGCTTTCCTGTCGCCAGACTTCCCCTTCGGCGAGCTTCCCGTCGGCCGCGAGGCACGCGAGCTTGGCGCTGGTCCCGGTCCCGCAGGGGGACCGATCATAGGCCTTGCCCGGGCAGAGCACGAAGTTCTTGCTGTGGGCCGACTCCACGGTGGGAGGACCATAGAGTTCGACATGGTCGATCTCTTGCCCGTTCTCGCCTTTGATGCCTTCCGCATGAAGGGCCTGGCGGATCCGCCACGTCACGTCGGTCAGGCGTTCGACCTCGCTCAGGGCGAGCGTTTCCCCGTGATCCTTCACGAGAAAGAACCAGTTGCCGCCCCAGGCCACATCACCGGTCACGTTGCCCAGGCCGGGGACGCTTACGGTCACGTCCTTCCTCGTGCGGTAGCTGGGCACGTTGTCGAGGGCGACCGTGTGGGCCCCTTCGAGCTCGACGTGGATCATGCCGACGGGCGTCTCCATGCGGCGAGGCCCGGGCAGGATCCGCCCGGACTCCGCGAGCGCGACCAGCACGCCGATCGTGCCGTGGCCGCACATGCCCAGCAGTCCCACGTTGTTGAAGAAGATCACGCCGAAGTCGCAAGACGGGTCGCAGTCCTCGATCACGAGGGCCCCGACCATCACGTCCGACCCGCGAGGCTCGTTCACCACGGCCGACCGGAACGTGTCGAACCGCTCGCGAAGGACCGCCGCCTTCTGGGCGACGGTCCCGGGCCCGAGGTCGGGCCCCCCTCCGATCACCACACGCGTGGGCTCTCCGCCGGTGTGCGTGTCGATCACGGTGATCTGCTCACGTGGCATGGTGTTGATCCCAGGTACGAGATGATTAGACCGAAGCCACGGGCTGGAGCGAGGGGCGACTCGCGACCGCCTTGCGGATCACGCCGAGGATGGCCTCACGCTCGTCGCCGATCAGCGAAAGCCGAGGGGCCCGGACGGTCTCCGAACCGAAGCCGACCTCGGCCATGGCGAGCTTGATGTACTGGACCAGCTTGGGGTGCGTATCCAGGTGCAGCAGTGGGGTGTACCAGCGATAGATCTCGCGGGCTTCGGTCCATCGGCCCTCGGTGGCGAGGTCCCAAAGGGCGCGGTTCTCGTCGGGGAAGGCATTCACGAGGCCCGAGACCCAGCCGACGGCGCCCAGCAGGAAGCTCTCGAGCGCCAGGTCATCCACACCGCACCATAGGGCATAGCGGTCGCCGACCAAATTCACGAGGTCGGTGATCCTCCTCACGTTCTCGCTCGACTCCTTGATCGCCACCAGGGTCGGTTCGTCCGCAAGCTCGGCAAACATGGGTGGGGTGATGTCGACCCGGTACGAAGGCGGATTGTTGTAGCACATGATCGGCAGGCCAGAGGCCCTGGCCACGCCCCGGAAGTGCGTCATGGTCTCGCGAGGGTCCGAGTTGTAGACCATCGCGGGAAGGACCATGAGTCCGTCGAGCCCGATGCTCTCGGCGTCGGCCGCCAGGCGGCAAGCCATGGCCGTGGTGTATTCCGCCACGCCCGAGAGGACGGGCACCCGGCCTCCCACATGGGCCACCGTGGCCTTGAGGACCTCGCGCTTCTCATGAGCCTCGATTGAGCAATTCTCGCCGACGGTGCCCAGCATGATCAGGCCGTGGACGCCGGCCGCGATCATGCGATCGACGTGCGCCAGGGTCGAGGGCAGGTCGATCGACTGATCCGAATGGAACAGGGTGACGACCGCCGGGAAAACGCCGCGCCAGGCATGAGACATCGCTTCGGTCCATGGCCAAGTTGATAGATTTGACTTTGTACGCGAGATCAAAGATAATCATTTTGCGTGCAAAGGCAAGAGGGTGTCGGCAGCATTTGACCCGGGTGCGTCGTGAATTCGTTGACGATGGCCGAGTACATCGAGCAGGATCTGAAGGCCCGGCTGGCCTCGCGGGCGAGCTCTCCGCCTTCGCTCACGCTCCACGAATTGTCGACGCACTACCAGGTGAGCCCCACCCCTGTCCGCCATGCCCTGCGTGCCTTGATCGATCAGAAGGTGCTCAAGAAGTGCGGCAACGGGCGGGTCGAGATCGATCCCTCCGCCCTGACGGGCCTGGGACAGGGGGAGGCGACGGGCGAGACCGTCCAGCGGCCCCGAAGCTCGACCCTACTTGAAGAGCAACTGACCGCCGAGGTCATCGCCCTGGGGCTCAGGGGCAAGGCGGTCCCTCTGCGCGAGGAGGAAACGGCCGAGAGGTTCGGCGTAGGGAGGACAGCCTTAAGGCAGGCCTTCAACCGGCTCGCGGGGAAGGGGCTGATCGACCATCTGCCGCGCCGGGGCTGGCGCGTGAGGATCTTCGATGAGGTTGACCTCACCGCCTATCTGCAGGTGCGCGAGGCCATGGAATTGAAGGCCCTGGAGCTCGCCCGCCCTCATCTGGTCCCTTCGGACCTGAAGGCCATGCTCAGGGGGAACCGGCGATCCCGAGGCGACGGGCACGAGCGCATCGACAATCGTCTGCACGCCTATCTCGTCGAGAAATCCGGAAATCGCTACCTCCGAGAGTTTTTTGCGGGGGCGGGCGCTTATTACACGACGCTTTTCGATTATGCCGCCCTGGAGACCCGTGTAACTTCCGCCATGGCCCGCCAGCATCGCGCGATTCTCCGTTCGCTCCTCTCCGAAGATTGGCCCTCCGCCCGACGCATCCTCTCCGCTCATATCCGCGCCCAGTTGCCGATCGTGAAGCGCGTGATGGCGAGGCTCGCTCCGGGCCCGTCGTGTCACCCACTCGCCGAGGAACCCGGTTCATGAATTCGCCTGCAAGTACCGGCATGGCTTCGAGAATCACCGTCGCGACAATCTTGATCCTGTGCGGAGCCGCCGAGGTCCGGGGGCAGGGCAGGAAGTCGGATTACGATCGCGCAGATGCCCTGACCGCATGGGCCTCCAGCAAGGTCCAGCGCGTGGAGGTCCGGCCGAGCTGGTCACCCGACGGGAGTCGCTTCGTCTATCGTCGTGACCACCAAGCCGGAGTCCGCGAATTCGTGGTGGTTTCCACCAAGGATGGCGTGAAGAACCCGGCATTCGATCATGCCGACCTTGCCGCGCAACTCGCAACCAAATCCGGGAAGGAGGCCACGGCCCAGCGTCTGCCGATCGAGGGTCTCCTGGTTGAAAACGACGGGACCATTCGCTTCGTGGCCTTCGACAAGGGGTGGCGGTACGATCCGCGAGATCGGAACCTTGGAGATGCTCAGAAAGAGGAGATCCCGGCACCCCCCACCCGCCCCCGGCGTCGCCGGACGGAGGATCGGCCTCCCCATTTCGCCCGCCGAGGCGAGGTGTCCCCGGACGGCAATTGGGTCGTCTCCTCGAAGGACCACAATCTCGTCCTGAAGGCCAAGGATTCCTCCGACGAGACCGTCCTGACCTTGGACGGGAAGAACGGCAACTCGTACGAAGCGAACGTTTTCTGGTCCCCTGACTCGTCCCGTTTTGTCGCCATGAAGCGGGATGCCGGCGAGGAGCATATCGTCCACTTCACCGAGTCCTCCCCTTCATCGGGAGGCCAGCCGAAGCTGCACTCCTTCCCGTATCACAAGCCGGGTGACAAGATCCCCACCGAGAAACCGCACCTGTTCGACGTGGCCACCAGGGCGGAGATCGCGCTCAAGGACGACCTGTTTGCGAACCCGTGGAGTCTTGGGGACTTTCGCTGGTCGGCCGACTCGTCGCGTTTCTCCTTTCTGTTCAATCAAAGGGGGCACCAGCTGCTGCGGCTCGTCGAGATTGACGCGAGGACGGGATCGATACGCCCGATCATCGACGAGACCTCGAAGACCTTCATCGACTACGCGGGCAAGTCCTACCTTAAGAGGATTTCGGACTGCCAGGAAGTGATTTGGATGTCCGAGCGGAGCGGGTGGAATCACCTCTACCTTTACAACGAGCTGACCGGAGAAGTGAAAAATCCAATCACTCACGGTGAATGGGTTGTGCGTAGCGTGGATCGCGTGGACGATCAGGCACGTCAGATCTGGTTCACGGCCGGCGGAATTCGCCCCGGCCAGGATCCCTATTTCAAGCACGCCTGCCGGGTCAATTTCGACGGATCAGACCTGGTGATCCTGACCGAGGGGGACGGCACCCACGAGGTGGATTACTCGCCAGATCGTCGCTACCTGATCGACGACTATTCTCGTGTGGATCAGGCTCCGATCACCGAGCTTCGCGATGGGTTGACCGGTAAGCTCGTGGCCGAGCTCGAGCGCGCCGATGAGTCGGAATTGCGGAAGGAGGGCTGGCAAGTCCCCGAGCGATTCGTGTCGAAGGCCCGCGACGGCGTGACCGACATCTACGGCGTGATCTTTCGGCCGTCGAACTTCGACCCAACCAGGAAGTACCCGGTGGTCGAGGACATCTATGCCGGCCCGCAGGACTCATTCGTTCCGCAAAATTATGGTCCAATTCATGGATCGCAGGTTATGGCCGAGCTCGGGTTTATTGTGGTGAAGATCGACGGGCTGGGCACATCCAACCGGTCGAAGGCCTTTCATGATGTGTGCTGGAAGAACCTGGGGGACGCAGGCTTGCCCGACCGAATCCTCTGGATGAAGGCCGCGGCCGCGAAAAACTCAGAGATGGACCTCACGCGAGTTGGCGTGTATGGAGGGTCGGCCGGCGGGCAGAATGCCCTGGGGGCCATGCTCGACCATGGGGATTTCTACAAGGTCGCGGTCTCGGATTGCGGATGCCACGATAATCGCATGGACAAGATCTGGTGGAACGAGCTTTGGATGGGGTGGCCGGTCGGCCCTCATTACAAGGAGCAGTCGAACGTCACCAACGCTCACAAGTTGCAGGGAAAGCTGCTGCTCATGGTGGGCGAGATGGATCGAAACGTCGACCCGGCGTCGACCATGCAGGTCGTGAATGCCCTGGTGAAGGCGGACAAGGATTTCGAGCTCCTGGTCGTCCCTGGCGGTGGGCATGGCGGGGGCGGGAAGTACACACAACGACGTCGGAGAGACTTCCTCGTCAGGAATCTTCTGGGCGTTGAGCCGAGGCTTGAGTGAGTTCCCTCTCGGCGAAGGATGGGGGCGCCTTCGGCCTCTGGCCCGCGCGTTCGGCGAGGTATTCCGCGATGCGATGGTTAAGCTGGATCCAGTCGATCGGCTTGCTCATATGGTCATCACAACCGAAGTTCAGGCATTCCTGCCGATCCTCCGCCATGGCGTAGGCCGTGATCGCGATGATCCGGCTTCGGATACCCAGATCGCGAAGCTGACGCGTGGCCTCGTATCCATCCAGAACAGGCATCTGCATGTCCATCAGGATCACGTCGAACGGCTCGCCCTCAAGCATGGCCTCAGAAGCCTGATCGATCGCCTCCTGCCCGTTCTTCGCCAGATTCACCCGTGCGCCTGCTTTCTCCAGGTGGAAAGCAATCACTCGCTGAATCGAGGCATTATCCTCGGCCAGGAGGATCCGCCCCGGCAGGGGCTTCCACTCGAGCTCGGGCAGAGGCTGGGCTTGCGTGTGCAGGCTGGTCGGGATGTTCCCTGGGTCACGTCCTTCCGGGATGGGCCCGATCGGCAAGACCAGCCGGAACGTGCTACCCTGACCAAGCTGACTTTCTGCGGTGAGAGTCCCGCCTAGACACTCGGCGAGTCGCCGACTGATGGCCAGGCCCAGCCCGGTCCCTACCGTGTCGACTTGCGAACCCTGGTAGAAAGGCTCAAAGAGTTGGGCCTGCTGCTCACGGCTCAGGCCGATCCCTGTGTCCGTCACCTCAACGACCAGGCTTGGACCAAGGGATGTGGTGCTCGACTGGAGGGAAACCTCCACCTCGCCACGGTGGGTAAACTTGATCGCATTGCTGACGAGATTCATGACGATCTGACGAAACCGGACCGGGTCCGTCAGGATTGAGGCAGGCTGAGGACCGATCTGGCGCATGACCAGGGCCAGGCCGCGGTCACTAGCATTCCGCCTGAGGGCGTCGAGCACCTCACCCGCGAGCGCCGAGGGGGAGCAAGCCCGGCGCTCAACGCTGAGCTTGCCGGATTCGATCTGGGACAGGTCCAGAATATCGTTGATGATCGCCAGCAGGTGGCTGCCGCTCTGGCGGATGATCATGAGGTCCTCGAGCCGTTCCTTCGGAAGCCTGGCGACCTCAACATCACCCAGCAGGATTTCAGTGAAGCCCAGGATGGAGGTCAGGGGCGTGCGGATTTCGTGGCTGAAGTGGGCCAGGAACGCACTCTTGGCCCGATCCGCGAGCTCGGCAGCGGCCTTGTCACGTTCCAGTTTCTCGGCAAGGCGTGCCTGGGTCACGTTTCGAGCGATGCCCGATAGCCCATCGCTCCGATCGAGTTCCTGGGGACAGGCCGTCTCGAACTCAAGAATGACCGGGTGGCCCCAGCGAGTGTCCACGCGTAATTCCACAGGCACGCAGTGGCCGGCTGATCGATCGTAATCCAGTAGCATCTTGCAGGCCGGTCGGTCTTCGGGCAGGACCAGGGCTTCCAGCGGAAGGCCGAGCCACTCCTCGGCATCGTGCCCCGTGATCAGTTGGAATTCGGGATTCAGAGACGTGATCAGACCATGCGCATCCACTGTCCAGAAAATCACCGGCGCGGTTTCGATCAGACGCCGGAAACGAGCTTCGGAATCGATCAGGGCCGCCTCCGATCGCTTGCGTTCCGTCACATCTCGGGCAACAACCAGGCCAATGGGCTTGGGTCGTGTATGCATCCGACTAACGCTCACGTTGACCGGGATCGCCGGGCCGTCCTTTCGGCTCAGGTAGAACCCCTCACGCGAATGATAGAACCCGGTTTGGTGGTAGGCCTCAACAAGTCGATCGAGGGCCCCCGGAATGTCACCAGAGAACAGATCCCACACGCCCAGGGATCTCGCCTGGTCTCTGGAGAATCCCGTCAGCCTCTGCGCAACGGGATTCAAGTCGAGAACACGATTGTGTTCGGGGTCAAAGTAAAAGCATGCATCATTTGACTCACGGAAGAGGCTCCTCGCGATCTCCTCGTGGTGTTCAGGGTCCATGTGTCTTATCTCGCGATCTGCGCTTGGCTGAGGAGCTTGCGATCTCGTGGCAGTAGTTCGGCACCGACTCCACAATAATGCCGATCTCTTTTACCAGAGTCCTCTCCGCAATATCCCTATCTTCCTGACTTTTCGCCGGATCGTGCTTTTGTGCGAGACCACCCCTCCGCTTATAGTTCTCGTAGGCGAGTTTCTCGATCAGCGCGAAGGCATAGGCCTTCGCCTCGAACCAGTTGTTCTCGTCCACCCCCTGACCCGGCCCGATCGGAGAGCCCATCTCCTTCCACAACTCGACGGCGCATCGCCGCGTGATCGCGACGAACGCCGCGGAATCGCCTTGACTCGTCATGGGTAAGGGTTGGTGCACCTTGATCGTATCGGAGGCGACATCGCGGAGGGCCCACCATCCCACCGCGCCGATCACGGCGGCGGCACCGACTACGCTGGCGGCGATCCCTCCTCGGCGGCGAGGGGTACAGGCCGTGGCCTGTCCTTCAAGCGATAACTCGATGGCCCGGCAGAATGACATGACATCGGGGTAGCGGTCGCCGGGGTCTTCCTGAAGGCCTTTCATCAAGGCGACATCCGTTGCGGGTCGGACCTCGGGATTGTAATGTGACGGGGATTTGAAGATGCCCAGGGGGCGCTGGCCGGTAAACATCTCGTAGGTCATGGCTGCGAGCGAGTACTGGTCGGCCCGTTCATCGACGGGGAGTCGGTATTGCTGCTCCGGGGCCACGTACCCTAGAGTTCCAAGGCCCTGTCCCGATTGGGTGAGTTCCCCAGAACCAGATCGTTCGACCGCAATCCCGAAATCGGCGACCTTGGGGGTGCCGTCGGTGTGCATGAGAATGTTCTCGGGCTTCAGGTCGCGGTGGAGAATGCCTCGCGAGTGCAGATACTGTAGAGCTTCGGCGATCGGGATGAGAACGCGTCGAATCTGTTCGACGGGCATCGGCTTGCCCTGGCACATTCGACGACGCAGGTCGCCGCCCTCGAGGTACTCCATAACCAGGTAGGGACGATCGTCGGTCTCACCAAAATCAAAGATTGGGACCACGTTCTGGTGCGAGAGGGCGGCCATGATGGCGGCTTCTCGCTGAAATCGGGCCAGGCGCTCCACGGGGTCGGCATCGTGATCGATGGAGAGAAATTTGATCGCCACCTGCCGACCCAGGACTCGCTGTTTGGCGACGAAGACCCGGCCCATCGACCCTCGACCCACCGGAAAGAGCAAGTCGTACCCAGGGATGTTCTGGTGGAGTGTGGCCGTCTCAAACTCGAAGGGCATCTCTATCCAACCCCCAGAAGAGGACAGGAACCGTTTGCCTCGATCGGTCCGGAATTCCAACCTTCGCAACGCGCTAGGAAATCTGGACTTTCTGATCCTAACGCGACCCTGTGGGGCCCCGCCACCCCCCTGGGGCCATCATGAGCGTGACGGTTGGTGTGGGCGGCCCCTGAGGAGCCGCGGTGGCTCAAGGAATCGGCAGGTCGCGGAAGTCAAACGGAAGCTCGATAGCGACCCCCGCTACGCCAAAGTATCGGATGCGAGCGGGGGCCTTAGCTGGAATCTGCACACGATAGGTCATGGTACCGTCTGGGCCCGGCGGGGCGGTCGCGATGCACGTGGCGGCCAGGGGGAGGCCGTTCCGGTCCTCGACTCGCATATGGTCGCTGAGGTTGTAGGGAAGCTTCAGGATGGTCTGCGTCGTCTGCCTCGGGCCCCCGGCATACTCGGCCGAGGAGGGAGGTTCTTCTCCGAAGATCGTAACCTCCAGGGTCTTCACGGCTGTCTCAAAGTTACGGCGGTCGATCTGCAGCGTGACGCCCCCACCCGACACCCTCGGGGTTGCGAGGTCGTCGAGGGAGAGCGAGAAAAGCTCGTCGGTCCGGCACACGGTGAGGACGGGCACCCATCCGCGGATCCTGGCAAGGATCGTTCCATGCGAGGCAGGCAGCTGAAGGGGGACGGGTAGGTACAGGACCTGGACCTGGGAGGGGCTATCGGCCAGGAGGGCGGTCTCGACGGTTCGTAGAGGGGCTTTTCTTCCGGATCGCAGGTCATGGCCCTGATCATCGACCGCCTCATTCAAGCGAACGGAGCCATGGGTCTGAATGAGGAGCCCCGGCTCGGCCGCGATCTCAAGAATCGCGTGGAAATCGTGCGTGATCATCGGTTCGGCCCGCGCGGAGGCTTGACGCACCGTGTGATGACGACGCAATTTGACGAGAGAAATCCGGTAAGGCCCCGGATAGACCGTGGGAGGCATCGGGCCCTCACGTTCGACGAGCTCGAACATGGGGGAGCTTCGGGCGAGCTCAGGCTTCTGCGGATCGAGCCCAGCGCGAAACCCGTTCTTCTCGCCGAGCCGATCTATTGCCTCGAAGAATGTCAGGCTTTCGGTAAGTAGGAGCGATACGGTAGCAGTTCGCCAGGGGGATTCGGGCCTGATCCACAGGCCGGTCGTCGCGCCGGTGGGGAGAGCGAGATCGTTGATCGCGTCGGCCAGCATCACGTCCTTTAGGACCGGTTGAACCCGCGTAGCGCGTCGCATTCGGATACCGCCGAGGCGCCGGATGAGGTCGGTCGCCGCCCGGCGTGGTTCCCCCGTGGACCGCTGGGAAAAGGCTCTGAGTGCGGGGAGGCTCCGAAGTCCGCCCGCCTCCAGCGCGTCCAGCGCCGCGGCCCGGACCTCCGCCGAGGGCGACAGGATACCCTCGGTGAGGTTCGAAGGGTCGACCTGGATCACCAGGAGAAGGCTCAACAGGGAAACCGCCGCCATGCAACGACTCGCGATCTCGAAAGGGTTCAGGGCAGAGGGACGTCGCCGAATTCGAACGGAGCTTCCCACGACACCCACTCCGGGACGTAGAGTCGGAGAAGTGTAGGGAGGGTCTGAGCGCCTGGCGCTCGGGGCGAAAGCGTGTACTCGAAGCGAATCGATTCCCCTTCAAGGATCTGGCTTCCAGCGGAGGCGCTCAACGGTCCCAGGTCGTCCAGGATCTCGATCTGTCGATGGAGGGCAAACAGCCGGCCTCGAAGATGAGTCTTGGTAGACGGTCGCTGTTGGGCATGGTCCGCATCTGGGCTTGCGTTGATCGTCAATCGAGCTTGCTCGCCTGGTTTGGCGTCGAAAGCCTCGACCTTCAGCACAAATCCCCCGGCCGAGATCGAATGCCCCACGGATCCGAAGAGCTTCAGGGTTCGTGCCGGTTCCCTGGGGATCCGGCCGACCACAACCGGCATCACACCTCGCAGGCTCTTCAACCGGCCTTTGGGAGACTTTGGGGTGGACAGATTCACCGTCAAGTTCTGAGGGAACGAGCCCAGATTCTCAAATCCCGGGACCAGAGGCGAGCGTTGCTCGACAGGAATCCCCGAATTGATCAAGGAGCGGCCTTGGTCGTCGGTTGCCTCTAGTTTCACCAAAGGACCCGTTCGGATGGCGATGACTCGCGGCTCCGTAAGGACCTCGAATTCCGCGAAGTGGCGCTCGGAGGTTGGCCCCTTCCTGAGGTCTCCGTCCCGGGTGAAGTCGCGTACCGAATCGAGATGTAGGCTGAAGTGTCCGAAGCGGAATGGACCGGAATACACGTTCAGTTGTGGGTCCACCGGCTCTGGACCGAACAGGGAAACATTCCAACTGCCTACGCCGGCCCCGCCCGTCTCGTTGATCTGACTCCGCAACCTGGCCACGTCGCAAAGTCGATCGACCGCATTCCAGAATGGGACGGGCTCATCGGCTTCCAACGTGACTTTGCGTACGTTCTCCTCGGAGAGGCCGGCGAACGCCATGCCGATACTGGTGCCGCTCTGGTCGCCGATAGAGCGAACGACTTCAGCCAGGGGCTGGTCGCGGAATTTCAGCACGACCAGGCTTGGCCGCGTGGGGTCCTCGGCCAGCGAGATCAGGAGTAGCAGGCAAGCCAGTTTCACCGAGGTCTCCGGGAATCCTGGGCGTGATTCAGGGCATGGGAATGTTGTGGAACTCGAACGGAACCTCGATCTGGCTCCAGCTCGCAGGATAATACCGCGCCTCCACGGGAGGCCCCAAGCCTGGCTTCGCAGCGACCTGAATCGTAATGGCGTTGCCCATGGACGAATTGAGCATCTGCCCCAGGTCATCGCTCTGGCAGACTCTCCCATTGGCGTCGAGGAAGTCCAGATATCCCTTCGCCGAGGGAGGAACCCCGAGGCCGCTTCTGGCATCCAACCTGCCATTAGTCTGGGCTGGATTCGCTGTTGGCTCGGGGCCGTCGAGGCTCAACTGGATCAGCGTCGCCCGTCCGTTGGGGTCCGGCTGGACGTTGAGGATGGACAGGGTCGTTCCGTGATGAGTGAGGGGCGATTTCCTGCGGTCGAGCGACACGATCAGGGGATCATCCCGCCGTCCGACCACCAGACCTTTCACGCTTCCCTTGAGCACGGTGATGGTTTTGCCCGGCTTGGCCGGATAGCGAAGGGCAAGCGCCAAAGGGCCCGCCCTTGACAAATCCTCACCCAATCCCCTGGAGGTGACAACGCCTGAGACCTTGGACCCTCCTTGAAGCAGAGACTGCCCAAGATCGTCGGTGGCCTCGATCAGGACCGGGTCGTCGAGCGAGGCGAGCAAGAGACGAGGTTCGGCCCTCACTTGAATCTGCACGGTAAAGGTGTTCTCGGGAGGCTGCGGCGCCGACATGCTCAGTTTTTGAGTGAACGTCCGAACCTGATACAGCCTGAGGCCCAGAACGGAGATCCGAAACGCACCGGAATTTGTCGTGGGGGGAGAAGCACCCAGGTCGGTCTTCAGGGTCAGATCGGGCAGGTTCGTCATCCTTCGACCGTCCCGTTGCACGAACCGGCCCCGGCGGGGCACCCCGATCGGGGGCATCTGCAAGTACGCGCTGCCCTGGAGGAGGATTCGATCCACGGCGTCCCAGAGGGTCAGTTCCTCGTGGATCGCCACCACCGGGGCTCGCCACTTCGCGTCGCCCTCGGGCTCGAGCCGGAAGCTGGTTCCTGTTCGCTGGGTGATGGTCGCCGTGGCTTCCAGGATCGTGGCTTTGTCGAGGTCGAGCCGGAATCGGCTAGCTTGCGACAGGCTTCGGCCCTCGATTCGGTCCAGGAGCGTAGCTATCTCGGCACGGAGTTCCAAGTCCAACGATTCGGCGGATGCCTCAAGGAGCTTGCGGCCCGGCTCGCCCATTGCCTCAAGCTCGCGAGCGGCGTTCACCCGCTCCAGGACGTGCGGCGAGGTGAGCCGCGAGACGAGTTCCTGCTTCGGAACATCTGCCTGCCAGCCCAGTGTAGACAGGCCGATGGCCAGTGCGAAATACATAGACTCGGTCCCCACGGATCCGGCCGATATCGGTACAGGTTTGAGGATACCGGAACGATCCTACCCGAGGCTACCCGCCACTTTGTTACGCCCGATCCTTCCATGGGGTCACGTCGAGCCAGTTGTCGCCGACCGCGATCTCGACCCCTAGGGGGACCGTCAGCTCGAGTGCTGTAGTCATGGCCTCGCCGACGATCTTGGCGAGCCGATCCACCTCATCAATGGGCGTCTCGAACACCAGTTCGTCGTGGATCTGGAGAAGCATTCGGGCCCGGAGCCCACTCTCGCGAAGCTTCCGATCGACGGCAAGCATCGCCATCTTGATCAAGTCGGCGGCAGATCCCTGGATCACCGTGTTGATCGCGGTCCGTTCGGCCAGGTTGAGGTTGCGGCCGGTCACGTTCTTGATTCCCGAGATCGCGCGTCGCCGCCCCAGGATCGTCTCGACCCGTCCCTGCTCGAGCGCCAGGGAGCGAGTCTGGTTAATGAACGTGTCTACACCCGCGAATTGCTCGAAGTATGCGTCAATGAACCTGGCGGCGTCCTGCTGGTTAATGCCCAGTCGACTGGCCAACCCGAAAGCGCTCAGCCCATAAATCACCCCGAAGTTCACGGTTTTGGCCATCCGCCGTTGACTTTTGGTGACCTGGTCGTCTGGGACGCTGAAGATCCCCGCCGCCACACTTGTGTGGATATCCCGATCCTCGGCAAACGCGGCCACGAGGGCGGGGTCTTTTGAGTAATGGGCCAAAATTCGCAGCTCGATCTGAGAGTAATCCGCTGTGAGCAGCTTCCATCCAGGGAAACCGGCCACGAAGGCTTGGCGGATCTGACGGCCGTCCTCGGTCCTCGTGGGGATGTTTTGAAGATTTGGATCCGAGGAGCTAAGCCGGCCGGTCGCGGCCACCACTTGGTTGAAGGACGTGTGGACGCGTCCATCCTCATGAGCGAGATTTGCCAGCGCATCGAGATAGGTACTTTTCAGCTTTTCGAGCTGGCGATATTCGAGGATCTGACGGGGCAGGGGATGCTTGATCGCGAGCTCTTCCAAGACCTCGGCATCGGTGCTCGGCTCGCCTTTGGGCGTCTTTTTCCCCACGGGCAACTTGAGGTCGTCGAACAGGACCTGCCGCAGTTGAGGTCCCGACCCAATATTGAACTCGCGACCGGCGTGGTGGTAGATCTCCTTGCGCAGGGCCTCAATCCGGTTCGCAAAGTCGACGGAGAGCTCGCGCAGACGGACCACATCGACTTTGATTCCGGCCGATTCCATGTCGGCCAGGACGCGAATCAAGGGACGCTCCAGGTCTGCGTAGAGGTTCCACAGCCCTTGCTCACGGCATTGTGGGGCCAGGATCGATTCGAGCCTCCAGGCGGCGTCCGCGTCTTCGGCCGCGTACTGGGTCACGCGATCCACTTCGACCTGATCGATCGTCTTCTGGTTCTTGCCCTTCCCGATCAGGTCCGAGATGGGGATCATCGTATGGTCGAGCAGACGGCGAGAGAGTTCATCGAGGCCGTGGTTCCGTTCTCCGCTCTCGAGCAAATAACTCAAGACCATCGTATCGATGATCTCGCCCGCCAGGTCCACGCCCAGTCGCTTCATCACGAGGAGATCGTACTTCACGTTCTGACCGACAATCTCGACCGATGGGTTGGTCAAACAGGGCCGCAGGGCGTCGAGGGCCGCGTCCCGGTCGAGCACCCGATCGAACATTGGCCCCTTCACGGGCAGGTAGTACCCTTCGCCTTCCTTCCAGGAGAACGAGTAGCCTACGAGCTCTGCCTTAAGAGGGTCCACGGACGTGGTCTCGGTATCGAAGGCGAATCGCGGCTGGCTCCCCAGCTCGGAGACGAACCCGGCCAGGGCCTCGGGGGTGTCAATCGTCTTGTAGGCGGACAGGTCCCACTTCGTTTCGGGGGCTGGCTTGTCGTCCACGATCTCGTTAAGGAATCCATGAAAGCCGCATTCCGAGCATAGGGCCTTGAGGGCCTTGGCGTCGTATCCGTCGGTGCGGAGTGCGTTCCAGTCGAGGTTGAGCTCGAGGTCGTCCTTCAGTACTACCAGAGTTTTGGCGCGTCGGGCGGTCTCCGCGTGGTCGCGCAAGCTCTGCTGTTTCTTCACCCCCTTCACCTTGTCGGCGCTAGCCAGCAAGGTCTCAAGGTCGCCGAAGGTCTGCAGGAGCTCGGTCGCAGTCTTCGGCCCAATCCCGGGGATGCCTGGCACGTTGTCCACCGAGTCGCCCGTGAGGGAGAGATAATCGACGACCTGCTCGGGCGTGATCCCCCAGTCGTTCTTGAGCGCCTCGGCATCGATGAACTTGTTGTCGCGAAGATTGAGGATGCGGATCTGATCGGTCAGAAGCTGACGGGCGTCCTTGTCCGAGGTGATGATCGTGACGTCGAGACCGCGTTCGGCGCCGCGTCTGGCGAGGGTCGCGATCACGTCGTCGGCCTCGGCCCCTTCGTGCAGGAGGACCGGGATGCGGAAGGCCTCGAAAACCCGCCTGGCGACTGCGATCTGTGGTCGGAGGTCGTCAGGCATGGCTGATCGCGTGGCCTTGTATTCGGCGAAGATGTCCGAGCGGAAGACCGGCCCGCCGCCGTCGAAGGCCACTGCCACGTAGTCGGGCTTACGCACTCGCAGGAGATTGAGCATGTCGCGGAACAGACCGTAAGCCACATTCGTGGGCTGGCCCGACGGGCCAGTCATGAGCGGGATGGCGTGGAAGATCTGATAGATGCGTGAATAGGCATCCAGGATATAGAAAGTGGGTCGCGCTTCCATGATTCGCTCGCCTCGAAAGTACTAGTTCGGACAGGCCCCGAATCGAGGGAACCGAAAATCGATCCGGGTCGTCGAATGAAGGCCGGGTCGAACAATCGGATCAAGACGTACGACCGTTTGACCCGATGCCTCGCAACTCCTACAATCGTCTTAGTCTTTGGATGCGGCGCCCTTCATTCCCCCAGGGTGTTCCAGTCTAACGGATTCTCGCTCACATCTTGTGTCGCGTGTGACATACTATAGGGAAATCGGCAATGTACCTCGTGTTCGCGAGGGCGTGCCGTCGTGCAGGTCAGGAGCATTCCCCCGATGGCAGCACCCAGCAACGAGAACCAGGGCCTCAAGATCGCCGTGGCGTGCTTCGTCATGTTGTCGGTGATCCTGGCCGTGTCCACCTATTTCGGCTTCAAGAATTACCTTGAGACCGACAAGAAGCTCGAGACCGCGAATGCGGAAGTGGCTTCGGAAAAAAAAGAGCAGGGGCGTCTCACTGCGGTCCTGAACGAGTTCAAGGATGCCGTTGGCCTGAACAAGACCGAACAGGACGATCTGCCCAAGGCCGCGAAGAAGCAGGTCGAGGAACTCACCAAGAAAGCCGTTGAGGTCCGCGACCTTAGCGCCAAGGCACTCGACGAGTACAAGTCGGCCGGCGGTGCTCAGGCCAAGCTTGAGGAGGCCCGCCAGTCCCTCGACCAGATCATCGCGGCCGTCAACGACCCGTCCCGGACCGTGCTCTCGGTGTCCGAACGTTTGACCGAGCTCATGAAGAACCAGGCCCTCATCTCCTCGATGCTGGCCGCCGAGTTCGACACCACTCGCAGCGAGCTGGAAGACGCCAACAAGATCAACCAGAGCAAGCTCGACGTCGAGGTGGCCGCCCGCACCACCACGAAGCAGGACGCCGAGGCAGAGATCACCAAGCACGAGAACGACCGCCAGGCCCTCGCGGCCAAGGTCGGGGCCTTGCAGGAGACCTCGAACCAGCAGGCGACCGAGATCATCAAGTACAAGAATCAGATCGCGCAGATGAAGGACGATTTTGACAAGCAACGTGATGACCTTCTCGTCACCCTCCGAGACCTCCGCGACCGCGCGGAACGCAAGGAAAACGTGCTTGACCAGAAGGACGGCACGATCACCTTCGTAGAACACGGTCGCGGCGAAGTCCGCACCGACCTGAAGCGGTCGCAAGGCGCACGCGAACAGATGGTGCTCTCGATTTTTGATAGGAAGTCTCCAGGCCTCCCCACCGACCAGCCGAAGGCCACGATCGAACTGATTCAGGTGGACGATCGCGGCAGCCTCGCCCGTATCATCAAGACCGAGAACTCTGTTGACCCGATCCGTGTGGGTGACCAGGTCTATTCTGCGGCGTGGAACCCGAATGAGCCTGCGCAATTTGCCCTCATCGGCAAGATGGATGTCAACCGTGACGGCCGCGACGATCGTGCGGATCTCAAACGGATGATCGAGAAGGCGGGCGGCAAGGTCGTTTATGATCTTCCCCCCTCCAACGTGGGTCGGGAGAGCGGCAAGCTTTCTCCGCTCATTGCCTGGTATGTGATCGACCAGCGCGAGCCGTTTTACCCCCCGACAACGCGAGAAGGGGCCCCGGTCTCGACGGACGAGCAGAACTTCCTCACCAAGAGAACCGAAGCCATCAAGACGGCCCGTCTCGACGGGATCCGGCCCATCTCGATCGAGCGTTTACTGAGCCAGCTCGGTTACAGCTACGGGACGGTCGTACCGGGGCGGGTCGAGGCGGGGGACCGAACCGCCGCCGATCGGATCCTGAATCCCAAGGGTAAAGTGGGGACCATCTCCCCCGATCCGTCGCCCGAGACCGAAACTCCCGCGGGTGAAGATCCGAAGTAAGCGGTTCGACTCCGCGTGACGCGACAGCAGGGCCGCACCTCATCAGGGGGTGCGGCCTTTTTTCGTTACACTGTGTCGAGGATGATCGAGACCCAATAACGATTTTGTGGACTTTGACAAGGACTGCCCGATGCCCGATCCTCGATGGGAGGCGCTCGCCGACATCCTCATCAACCATTCGACTCGACTTGCCGGAGGCGAAACTCTCCTCGTCGAGTGCTTCGACCTGGAGGACGACACCCTACCTCGCCTCCTGATTCAGAAGGCCACTCGAAAGGGGGCCCACGCGCTCGTGGAGACGAAGAACGCCAGGATCGTCCGCCAGCTTGTCCGCAACGCGACCGAACCGCAGATGAGGCTCTGGGGCGAGACAGAACTGTACCGCATGAGGCAGGTTCAGGCCTACATCGGCCTCCGCGGGGCGAAGAACATCAACGAGATGGCCGACGTGCCCCAAGATAAGCTCGGTCTGTACAACACGCACCTCGTCAAGCCGGTCCACTTCGAGCAACGGGTTAAGCACACGCGATGGTGCGTCCTGCGTCTGCCGAACGCAAGCATGGCCCAGCAGGCCGGCATGAGCACCGAGGCGTTCGAGGACTTCTACTTCGACGTCTGCAACCTCGATTACCCGAAGCTTGCCAGGGCCATGAAGCCCCTCGCGGAACGTATGGAAGCGGCGAAGCAGGTCCGTATCACAGGGCCGGAGACCGACCTCTCGTTTTCGATCGATGGCATCCCCGTTGTCTCGTGTGCCGGGGAGATGAACATTCCCGATGGAGAGGTCTTCACCTGCCCAGTCCGCGATTCCGTCAACGGCGTGGTGAAGTTCAACACGCCGACGATCTACCAGGGGTCTTCGTTCGACGGCGTGAAGCTGGAGTTTCGCGACGGCAAGATCATCGCCGCCGACTGCGATTGCGGAGACAAAACGAAGCTTGAGGCTATCTTTAACTCCGACGAGGGAGCGCGTTACATCGGGGAGTGGTCGATTGGCTGCAATCCGCGGATCCTAAACCCTATGCGTGACATCTTGTTCGACGAGAAGATCGCAGGAAGCTTTCATCTCACACCGGGAAATGCTTACGACGAGGCTGACAACGGCAACAGGTCGCGGATTCACTGGGATCTCGTGCAAATCCAGCGCACGGAGTGCGGAGGCGGACGAATTGAGTTCGACGGCGAGCCGATCCGAATCGACGGAAAGTTTGTCCCTACCGAGCTGCAGGCCCTGGACCCCGAATAGGCTGAGATTGCCCACCACCTGCATTTTGGGGGGCAGGACGACCGACTTAGCCCGAGAACACAACCTCGCTCACGACAATCGAGGACGGCAAGTGAAATCGAGACCCATTCGTCACGAAGCGATCGATGATCGCTCGGTGATCCGACTTGCGACCCCGGATCACGGCGCCGAAAACCGTCCGACCGGGCCCCTCCACCCAGGCGTAGTTCTCAAAGGTTTTCGCTCGGCGGAGGACGACGATCTTCGCCTTTCGGCCCGTCACCCCAAGGGCCACGCGGTCGCCGTCTCGATCCACATAACGTACAACTGTGCCCCGGAGAACGGTGTAGTTCGCCATGATGTCCGAGCCGTTCATACCGAAGCCGCGTGCGATGACCTGGATGCCGCGGAAGTTGCGGAGGGCGAAAGACGTGGCGAAGGCCAGTCGCACGGACACTGTAGCCGGGTCGTACGTCGCCGAGACTATGGCAATCTCCACCGATCTGTTACCACGTTTCGGCAAGATCCCGCGTACTTGGTAGTTGGCTACGACCCCCGCGCGGGTCGGGTCGATGGCCTTCCCGAAAGTCAGTTCTACGGCCTGGATCGCGGAGGCCGCCCCCGCGAAAGTGGCCGAGACGAGGTCGTGGTCGAGGTGGGAGGCCGTGATCGTAAGCACGGCCGAGCCGATCGAGCCGATGGCGACTGAGTCTGAAACCGAGGAGAGGCTCAGGTTAACAGTGCGGATGCCCCGCGAAATAGAATTGCCCCGGATCGGCACCGTGAAGGCCTTGACGGTCTCCCCATCGGCGAAGGACAGGATTCCGGAGACGGCCGTGTAGTTCACCCCGGCGCGAGCCGTGCCATCGCTCGTCCGGTAGGCGACCTGGAGTGGTCCCGAGTCGCCGGCCAAACGGGTCACAATGATCGTGGCGATACCCTCGGACTGCGACACCTCGTAAGTCGCCGCGCTAAATTGGACCAGGCCGCTGGGGGAGATGGCTATATCCTTGAGTAGCATGCCTCCTCCAATCTCTCCGATCTCGGTCAGGGCGCCGGTCTGGAGGTTCACGACGGCAAGCACCGATCCGGCTGTGCCTGCGTCGTTGATCGACACCAGGGCAAGACCGGACGATGAGATGTCGAAGCCGGCCATCTCGCTCACGTTCCGGCCCAGTGAGCCCAAGGTGGAGAGTCGTCCGGTACTTATTGAGGAAGGCGACCCGCCGGGAGATCCCTGAAGAATCAGCGTATCGCGCGCCGAATCGATCCCGAAAAGCGATGTCGTCGAGGCGTCGAACCGGTTGTTCGAGAACGCCTGGGCAACGACCGACGGCGTGGTCCCGGCTGCCAGATCGGAGCCGCTATAGGCGAGGCTCGGGTCGATTGAGGTGACGGCGGCCGTGTCGGGATGGATGATCAGGTCCTGGTTGACATTCGTCACGAGGCGGATTTGGTCGGTCGTAGGGTCGAATTCGATGCTCGGTTTGCTTCCACTGGCAGGTGGGTGGATTGGTGCTACCGAGATAGGGCTCGCCCGTCCGGCGGAAAGCCCGGTGGGTTGGATCGTGTAGAGGAGGCCCAAGGATCCGAAGCCGTAGAGCTGGCCGGTCGCCGGCCGGAAATCCAGTGACTGAATCGTCTCCCCGGGAAGCAGTCCCAGGATCGGTACGTTCGCAATCAGGGTCCGAGGCGTGTTGCTTCGAAAGGAAATCAGTGAGTTGGTGATCGTCACGGCGTAGACGATTTCGACCCTCGGCGCCGAGGTGATATCGCGAATGATCACCCCGGCGGCGAACGCCCCAATGGGCGTGAGTGTCCCGGTATTCAGGTCGATCCGGGAGAGTGTGGTGATCGACTGGCCGGCCGGTTGCTGGGACAGTAAAGCGTCGCCGTCGGGGGTGATTTCCAGCCCGACGGCACCTGCCACCGGGAGGCTCACGGGGCTCACGCTGACGAGCTGACCCGTGTTGGGAGAGACGGGGACCCCGCCGACACTCCCCTGGAGCACGACCATGTTACGGGCGATCTCGATATCAAAAAGGGTGGTATTTGTGGCGCCGGGAATGTTGTTGGTGTACGCGGTGGCCACCACGTCAGGAGTGGTGCCATTGCCCGGATCGGTCGGTGCGTAGGCAAGGTTGGCATCCACGAGCACCTCCGCCGTGTTCGGGTTCACCCGAATGTTGAGCCCGCCGTTGCTCACGATTCGGAGTCGGTCGTCCACTGGGTTGAAGTCGAGGTCGTACTCCGTACCGCTCAGGGCAGCGGCGATCGGCCCCGCCCCAATCGGGGAACTGGCCCCGGTAGCCGGGTCGATTGTGTAGAGTCGGCCCGTCGAACCCAGCCCAAAAAGCTGCCCGGTCGCGGGCCGGGAATCGATCCCCAGGACCGTCTCGCCCGGCTGAAGACCTGTAATCGTCCGGAGCGAACCGATCTCATCGGGTCGCGAGCTTTCAAAGCTCGCCAGCTGTCCCGACGAGGTCAGTCCGAGCATGGCCGAAAGGACCTGCCGGGTCTCCATCGACTCGATCGCGGGGAAAAAGACCCGACGAGTTCGGTTTGCTCCCGATCGGTCGCGCATGGACGATGCTCCTCAAGATGTCGTCAACGGGTCCACGGCGATCCTGGTCGTGGGCGTAGTCGGGCGGGTGGAAATTCGAAGGGACGGCGACCTTACGGACTCGCCGTCCCGTATCGGTTCAGTTGCCAGACCGACCCCGCGAGGGACGTGCTCGGCTCACTGTCCACGGCCCCGTAACAGGCTCCGGGACGCGATGAGCGATTTGGCTGATGCCGTGCCCGTGGACGGAATTCCCGGCGAAGCTGTGTTGAGGCGGAGGGATGCAGTGACGTCGTTCACATAGAAGTTCGGTGTCGTCAGGCGCGAGTCGACTCGCCCGCCGAAGCCCGCCCCGATGATGGATTGGAACGACGACACCCCATCGCTCGTCAACGACCGTCGTCGCACATTGCCGGTCAACAAACTTCGCCGCCCGTTACTCAGGATGCGAAGTTGCATCCCCTCGCCGGTGGAGTCGCGGCAGAGGTCCAACAGGCCGTTGGTGATCTTGACCGTCACGGCGTCGCCGTCGCGGTCGGAGTACAACAGGGAATTTCCGCGGGCGAAGCTTGCCGAATAGTCGCGGCCGTTGTTCGCCCCGTCGCCCCGGGCCAGATTCCCGGAAACATCCTGGACGCCGGTCGGCGTGTCCGCGTTGACGACCACGCGGTAGAAGGTATTCATCGCCAACCGATTGAAGGGCGTGATTGTGACGGTCCGCGACGCCACGTCGTAGAGGATCGCATCGATCGGCACCTGGACTTCGCCGCCCCTGCGAGAGGCGAAGAGCGTGTAATTTGCCGGATCGGTGGCACGGTCCGCCCTCAGGGCCTCGTTGAAGACGAGAGCTACACCCGTCATCGATCGGCCCAGCCCGCGGTTGAGCACATCAACAACCATGGGCCCCGTCACATCGCGATCGGAGTCCAAGATCACCAGCGTGGCGGTCGCATTGGAGCCGAGAGTGGCCCCTCCGCCGGGGGAGGAGAGCCTGAGTCCCACGGTGAGGTTGCCCCTCACAAGCCCGTCCGACTTGAGTGGTACGATAATCGTCCTTGTCGTCTCGCCCGCGGCGAACGTGACGGACCCGGAGACCGCGGTGTAGTGGGTGCCGGCGACCGCCGACCCGCCCGCAGTCGCGTAGTTCACGGTCACCACACCGAGCGTGCCGCGCGATCGTGTGATCGTCACGACGGCCTGGCCCGAGGCTTCGGCGGCCGAGAAGCTCGCCGAGGCGAAATCGAGGACTCCGGCGGAATTCGCCACCGACACACTCGCCCTCGAGATGTCGTTGGCCGATTTCGGGTCGAACTGGTCGCGGCCCGAGATCGAGGAATCGAATCCGAACGTCCCGCCCGTCAGCGGCACGCCCACAATCGTGACCGTGGCCGAGGCCCCCGTGGCGAGTTCGCCGATCGCGCCGATGACCGACGAACCCGAGTTCGCCGCACTTCCCTGCGAGGAGGACGCCGAGACGACCTGGAAACCAGCGGGAACGAGGCTCGTGAGCTGGATCCCGGTCGCCCGATAAGGTCCATTGTTGGTCACGCGGGTGATCACCGTGATCGAGTCGCCGACGTTGCCGGTTCCCGGCGTCGCGCTCGACGAGAGCCCTAAATCCACCGGGCTCACGTCGGTGAGAATCGTAAGGCTGTCCGTCGTCGGATCCGTATCTATCTCGGCACGGGACACGCTGACGAGGTTGATTAGTCGTGCCGACCTCTGAGGGATTACCACGATGGTCACGATCGCCTCGGCGTTCGGGGCGAGTGTACCGATGGTCGCCGTCACGAGGCGGGAGCCTTCGTTGATCGTGCCCCCGACCCCGGTCTGGGACTCGATAGACCCCTGGTTCGTGTCACGCGAGAGAACAATCACGCCTAGCGGCAGGGTATCGACCAGGGTCACGTTCGTCGCCGTGGCCGGGCCGGTGTTCCTGACCACGAGGGTGTACGTGAGAGGCTCTCCGGCCTGTACCGACCCGACGGGCGAGGTGGATCGGACCGAGACCTCGGTCGGATCGACGTAGGTCAGGGCCGTGGCTGTGTCATTCGACGAAGTGGGATCCGGCTCGGCGCGGCTGACCGTGGCCGTATTGCTGACGGCCCCGGCCTGAGTGGCTGTGACCGTGATCGTCCCGGTCACGGTGGCACCGGACGCGATCACCCCGAAAAAACCGGTGATCGTCGTGATGTCGCCGACCCGCTGTGAGGAGATCGTCCGAGTATTGCTATTGGGGTCGGAGATGGGACTTGGGGCGGACAGGTCGGCAAGGGTGAAGCCCGCGTGAAGAACGTTCTCGAACCGAACGTTTGTGGCCTCGGACGGGCCCCGGTTCGTCACGGAGTAGGTGAAAGTCACATTCTGACCGCGAAGCACCGATGAGGTGTTCCCGGTGAAGATAACTCCCAGGTCGCTCGAGGGGACGAGCGGAACATTGATGTCGACTGTGTTAGGGTGCAAGTCGCTCCCCGGATCGGTCTCGACCTCGATCTCTGCCGAGCGGACGACGGCCGAGAAGGTCATGATCGCGGGGTCCGGCATCACAATCGGGGCGCGGACGAGCAAGCGGACCGCGACCGAATTACTCAGGGCAATCGTCCCAAGTTGCGCCGTGACCGTGTTCCCGGCGGTGGTAATCCCTCCCTGATTTCCTGTCGCGGCCGAGACCAGCGTCACGCCGTCCGGGAGGGTGATCTCCATCACACTCTGCGTGGCAGAGCCTGTGGCGACGTTGGGGCGCGGATAGTTCGTGGCCACGGCCACGATGGCGAGCTCGTCGCCCACGGTGACCAACGTGGGGTCGGCGGTCATGACCACACCGAGGTCAACGGGGACGTTGATCCGGGTGACCTCGGTGTCAGTATTGTTCGAGGGGTCGGGGTCGATCTCGTTGAGCGTGACGGTCGCGGTGCTGACGACCTGACCGGTGACGGAGGGACGAACCGAGATCCGAAAGGTCCGAAGGGTCGCCGCCGGGATCGACGGGAGCGTGGCGATTATCCGTCCCGGCACTGGGGAGGTCACATCGACCAGGTCCGAACCTTGGAAGCTGAGGCTGACCGGGGTCGTCATGACGAAGGTAAGGTTCGTGGCGGCGTCAGGACCGCTGTTGGTCACCGTCACCAGATAGTCGAAGTTCGAGCCCAGGTTGGCCGAGGGCTTAGGGGCGATCGTGAGGGCAAGGTTTGAAACGTTGGATCTCACCACGGGGCGAACGAGCGAGAATCCAGATGTATTGCCGAGAAAGTCGGTGGCCGTGGCTGTCACGAAGTGGCCGATTGTGGCGGGTGCATTCAGGGTCTCGTTGATCGTCGCGTTGCCCTGGCCATCAGTCGTGACAGTGGTCTGCCCGATCAGGAATCGGCCCTCACCAGCTCCCGTAGGGTCGGCCTCGGGGCTCGAGAAGAACTGGATTATAAACAGGGTGTTCGGCTGACTATTGAAAGTACCGCGGATCAAGGTCAGCCTGTCCGCCGTCCCCACGGTTGTGAGCACGGGGTAATTTTGCAGGTCATTCGGCCCTGTGTCCCTGTCCTGAAAGTCATTGGGGACCGGCTGCCCCGCGCTTGAGAATAAGCTGATCCCGGGGCCGGTATTGCTGAAAATGGCGTTGCTGAGGATCGAGTTGCGGCGACCGGCCGCAATATTGATGCCGCCCGCCTGGAGCGCCGCGCCGTTCCATGCAAGCACATTCGCGGCGCCGATCTCTGTCCCGCCGATCAGTGTTCCGCTGCTCCCGTTGAGAGAGATCCCGGCGCCCTGATTTCCCAGGTTATTGAGGCCCGTATTGTCTGCACCAATGATGTTGCCCTGGATCAGGCCATTGTCGCCGTTTACGAACGCGATGCCCGCGCCCCGATTACCGGATATGATGTTACGGGAAGCCGTGTCCAGACCTCCGATCGTCGTCCGCGCCGCCCCCATGTTGGAGATTCCGGCTCCGCCGTTGGGGACGGCCACGAAGCCTCCGAGCGTCCCCCCGCCGCCGAGCGACGAGGGGTTGCCATCCACTCCGATATAATTGGCGACGATGGTCGTCCCGGTCGAGGTCGCATCGGCAATTGTGATTCCATTGTTGCCGTTGCCGGAGATCGCATTAAACTGGCCAGGCTCGATTCCGCCGATTTCGGTGTTGCTCGCCTGGCTGATGGATATCCCATCACCTGAATTGCCTTGCGGAGAGAGGCCCGAGGAGCTTGTGCCGATAAAGTTGCCTCGGATGCGGTTCCCGTTCGCGTTAGGGCCGATGATGGTCACCCCGTCGCCCGAGTTGCCCGAGATCACGTTGCCCCGAGACCTCGTGATTTCAACCCCGCCGATCACATTATTGGAGCCCCCGGCGATGTAGATGCCCGAGATCCCGTTCGGACGGCTCTGGCTGGTGTTCGATGACACGCCGATATAGTTCGATAAGATGCTGTTGCTATTGCTATTCGTGATCCGGATCCCAGAGCCCTTGAAGCCGATGATTGATAGGCCTTCAATTCGGTTATTGCTCGCGGTCAGCCTCAGTCCATGCACCCCGGCTCCAGCGGTGGAGCCATCAAGCTCGATCACCGGCTTACTGCTGGTCGGGTCCTGGGACCGACCGTCGATAAGGAGGGTATCCGAGATTGCCGGCAAGGCAGATCCCAGTTGTATGGTCCGAACCTGCCCCGCACCGCCCGATGGAATCGCGAAATTGATCGTATCCGTGCCCGGATTATCGTTAGCGAGGACAATCGCTGCTCGCAGCGAATTCAGTCCCGAATCCGCCGTGTTCCTCACGGTATAGACAGCCAGGAGTTTGCGGTCCTCCAGTGGCTCCAGATACGGTCGTCGAGTCGACTCGGTCCGTGCTGATTTAAGCCGGAAACCGCTACGCTTGCTGCTCATATTCGTCTACTCCAGCTCGGGCAAATCACCGGAACCGTATACGTTCGGGGCAGGTCGACGCCCCTGAAAACTCCGAACAATCTTACCGCGTAAGATTGTTCGAATATGACGGAATGTACAATGACCATACACACGCAAGTCCATCCATGTCAATCACTGATCCACCCGCGTATCTTGTTGCGGACAGATCCAGCAATCGCCATGAGGACCCGGGGCCGCGGGTCATCAGCATCATCGGTTAACACGTCTTCTTGATGGAGCACGAATCTCCATTTTGCCGCACACGATCGCTTGGCATGACAATTGTGCTGAGGACGCCGATCGCATCGGCGTCATCGGCACTTGTGTCGAGCGCCTCATCCTCTGACGTTGAAGGGGGGGGAATCGTTCAGTCCCACTTCAAGATGGCGCCCGTGTGCGCACTGGTGGCCATCCTGGCGTACTTGGCAAGATATCCCGTGGTAGCTCGGGACTTCGGGGGGACCCATCGGGTTCGGCGCTCGGTCATGACCTCGTCACTAACCCTTACGCTTAGGAGACCCGCCGGGATATCGATTTCGATCAAGTCGCCCGGCTCAATCAGGCCGATTGGCCCACCGACGGCCCCCTCGGGGCTCACGTGGCCAATCGACGCACCCGCCGTCCCACCCGAGAAGCGCCCGTCGGTCACCAAAGCGCACTTATCGCCCAGCCCCACGCCCTTGATGGCAGTGGTAGGCGCCAGCATTTCCTGCATCCCGGGGCCTCCCTTTGGCCCCTCGTATCGAATCACGACCACGTCGCCTGCCTGCACCTTGCCGAAGACGATCCCATTGTAGGCATCCTCCTCGCTTTCGAAAATTACCGCAGGGCCCACGTGCCGGAGCATGGCCTCGTCCACCCCCGCCGTCTTGACCACCGCCCCCTCGGGGGCGAGATTTCCCTTGAGGACTGAGAGCCCACCCTCCTGGGAGTAAGCGTTTGCGACGGTCCGGATCACGTCGTATGGGTCATAACTGTCGTTTCCCGTATTGCCGCCGGGAGCAGTGAGGACAGCCACGTTTGACTCCGACCCCTCCACGCTCGGCACGCTCCAGGCCACCGTGGAGCGCACTCCCCCAGGACGGACCTGCGTGAGCATTCTGGCGACTTCGGACGCGTCTGACGCGCGGACGTCGTACGCAGCGATGTTCTCGCCCAGGGTGCGGCCGGTCACGGTGGAGCAGGACAGATCCATCAGGCCGGGGCAGCCTCGGGCGACCTCGCCGAGGATGGTGTGGATCCCCCCGGCGCGTGCCACGTCTTCCACATGATACTTGCCCGAGGGGGCCACCTTGCAGATATTCGGCGTGCGCCGAGAGAGGTCGTTGATCCGATCAAGGGTGTACGGCACATTCGCCTCGTGGGCGATCGCAAGCAGGTGCAGCAGTGTGTTGGTGCTCCCGCCCATGGCCATGTCCAGCACCATCGCGTTGTCGAAAGCGGCCAGTGTGGCAATCTCACGGGGGAGGATGCCGTGCCCCTCGCCGAGCCGGCCGAAGTCTCGTGCCATCTCTACGATTCGCTTCGAGGCGTCCTGGTAGAGCCGGCGCCGGTCGGCCGAGGTGGCCAGGATCGTCCCGTTGCCGGGCAGGGCCATCCCCATCGCCTCGGCCAGGCAATTCATGCTATTGGCTGTGAACATGCCCGAGCATGACCCGCAGGTCGGGCAGGCCGCCTTCTCGATCTCTTCGAGCTCTTCGGCCGTAATCTGCCCTTGCTGGCGCTTGGCGCCGGCGATGAAGGCGTCGATCAGGTCCACCGTCTGGCCGCTCTCGGTCTTGCCCGCCTCCATCGGCCCGCCCGAGACAAAGATTGTGGGGATGTTGCACCTCATGGCGCCCATGAACATCCCGGGGACGATCTTGTCGCAGTTGGGGATGCAGATCATGGCGTCGAAGCGGTGGGCCTCGATCATGGTCTCGACGCTATCGGCAATGATCTCACGCGAGGGCAGGGAGTACTTCATCCCGCGATGCCCCATTGCGATCCCGTCATCCACGCCGATCGTGTTGAACAGGAAAGGCACGCCCCCGGCCGCCCGGACGCATTCCTTCACGTAGTTGCCCACCTCCTGGAGATGGACATGGCCGGGGATGATGTCGACGTGGCTGTTGCAGATGGCGATGAAGGGCTTGTTCCAGTCACCTTCCTGCACGCCGGTGGCCCGGAGCAGGCTGCGATGCCCCGCGCGGGCATCGCCCTTCTTGATCGTGTCCGAGCGCATCGGCCGGGAGGATTCATCGGAAGCCATGAAGGTCTCGGGGGCAAGCGATAACGTGGTTGGGAGAGTTTGCCTTGACGACAAACTATCCTAGCCTACGACCCCGCCCGATCCAAGAACCCCACGGCGTGTTAGTCCTGTCCCTTGGCCTCGGAGACCACCAGGGGGGGCCCGTCTGAGCCCTCAATCGGTACCGCTACGAGTTCTTCCTTGCTGAACCGGGCGCGGATGACCTCGAACACGATGGGAAGGACCGAGATCGCCACGATTGCGACCGCTACCACCTCGAAATTCTTCTTCACAAACGGGACCTCGCCGAAGAGCCGGCCCGCGAGCAGGAAGACGAGGATCCACGTCACGCCGCCCACCACGTTGAAGATGGCAAATCGCGTATAGCTCATCTTGCCGATGCCCGCCACGAAGGGCGCGAAGGTCCGGACGATCGGCACGAAGCGGGCGATGATGATCGTCTTCCCACCGTACTTGTCGTAGAACTTCTGGGCTTCGAGCAGGTGCTTCTTGTTCAGAAGCCACGAGCTCTCGCTACGGAAAACTCTCGGGCCGAGCTTCAGGCCAATGGCATAGTTCACGGCGTCGCCCAGGATCGCCGCCACAATCAAGAGGCCCGCCGTGAAGTAGAGGTTGATCGGCGAGTTCTCGGCCGCGGCCAGTGCTCCCACCGCGAACAGGAGCGAGTCACCGGGCAGGAACGGGGTGACGACCAGGCCGGTTTCCGCAAAGATGATCGCGAACAGGAGCACGTACATCCACGGGCCGGTCGAGGCCGCAAGCGTGTTCAGGTAGGCCGGATCGGCCAGCTGCTTGATCGATTGGTAGAGGCTGCGGAGGCGGTCCATCCGGGCGGGTCCTCGGGTGTCGTGCAGGAGGTGCGAATCACTTGGGAGAAGGGGCGGCCGAGCGAGGGCGGACCGGCAGTCGAACGTTCCGGATCCCGGCCGCCTCGCAGGCCGCCAGAACGTCGGCCACGTCCTGATAACTGCGGGAGGCGTCGCCCCGGATCAGGACGCCTTGGTCCTCGAAGCGAGTCTTCGCCTCCTTGAGCGCTTGGGTCAGAGTGGGCAGGTCGTATTCCTTTCCGGACATCTCGACCCGTCCGGGGGCGATCACGGCAAGCGTGAGGTCTCGCGGAGCAGCGACCAGGGGGGCGGCGCCGGCCACCTCGGGCAGCTTCACGTTGAATTGCTGCTCGTCCCAGTCGTAAAGCTTCGTGGCCGCCATGAAGAAGACGAGCAGGCAGAGGACCACGTCGACCATGGGAGTCATGTTGATGTAGGGCAGTTCGTCGGCCGAGCGTCGGGAGGGCATCGTGGGCAGGACTCCCCGTCGCTAGAGGGACTCTGTGCGGGAATGACGGGCGAGGTCGCCAGGGACCGGCACTGCGCGACGATCGGGGGCTGGGCGGAATGTGTCGCCAGCCACGAGATCGATCACCGGTCGTGCCGCATCGTCCAATTCTTTCGAGAGCAGGTCCACTTTATGGAGTAAAACATAGTACATGGCCATCGACACGATCGCGATGGCAAGTCCGATGGCCGTCATGACCAGCGCGAGGCTGATCCCATGCGCCAGGGCTTCGCTTTTGCCCGCTTTATGCGAGGAGAGCGAGTCGAACGCCTCGATCATTCCCACGATTGTGCCGAACAGTCCAAGCAATGGGGCCAGCGTGGCGGTGCCATTGAGCACCCGGCAATTGCGCTTAAGATCAAGCAACTCGCCCGCGGCGTCGTATTCGATGGCCGACCGGATCGTGGTCGAGGGCTGGCCCCAGTAGCGGACGATCGATCCGAAGATGCGAGAGACCGGGCTCTCATTCGCCTTGCAGAGTTCAAGGGCGCGGTCGCGGTCGAGCTTCCCGGAAGCCAACCGCTCCGTGAATCGATCCACGAAGTCCCGGGGAGCCACCCGCGATCGCCTCAGGGCAATCAGCCTCTCCAGCGAGAAGCCGATCGCCACGACCGAGCACAGAGCCAGCGGCCAGAGCATGGCATTGTCCGCGCGAAACACGCTGAGGACACTCTTGCGCGACACGCCGCCCGGGGCGGAGGTGTCGGACCGGGTCTCGGGGTTCACCCGCAATGTGGGCGCGGGCGGGGGCTGATCGCTGCCCGGCTGCTGTTGACCCATCAGCAAGGCCGCGGGGCAGGTCAGAAGGATCATCACGAGCCCGAAAGCTCTGCGGCGCACCATCCGGATACCTCCTTGCACGACCGGGCGTCGCGCCCAGGAACGGCCGCGAGCGGGTCGGGGTCGATTCTAGCCGAGCCAACCGCCCTGTCAACCAAAGCCACGATCGGGCAAATGGTTGCCGAAGTTCAGCCTGGAGTCGACAGCTCCGGAAATCGATCAAAAACATCAATCGGGCTAGCGCCGGGCCAATGCCCTTAAGACTCAGCCTGCAGGCAACTCACTCTCATCATCCAGGGGCTCGACGCGACCTCCAGGCAGAAGTTGACCGACCACCCCGTCAAACTTCCAACGTCCCGAGTCCTCGACGAACCGGTAGACCGGACCCACGCGATTCGTGGGGCAGAGCCACACCTCGTCTCCCTCTCGCCAGACCTGGAAGTTCTTGTGGATGTTCCGCGGCATGCCGATCATCCCCCCCTGGCTGGCAAACCTGAGTGCGTGTTTTTTCTTGTAGCGGTCCGTACAGAGGGAGTGGATGGTCTGAAGATCTTGCCGATTTGCGGCTCCGATAAGATTGGTGTACGTGCGCACCGAATCACGAACTGGTCGGGTCGAGACGATTTCCAGGGCTATGACGCCGATCACCACCATCCCGAGAACGAATAACGTCATTGTCCAGCGGCGGTTTTTGACCGGTGTCGGCGTCGTTTCAGCGGTCACCGCTTGACCTTCTTCTTGAGGTCGTCCTTGATCCGATCCAGAACCGAGTCGCTTTTCGCCTGATCGAGGATCTGATGGACGACGGTCTTGATGCCGCGAGGGCCCCACTGGCATCCCTGCTCCAAGTACACCTTCGCCCCCTGACCGATCACGTACGACGCGAGCGCGGCGGTCCCCCCCTGGGCCAGCCCGATCGCCCCGTAACCGAGCATCGTCAATGGCGCGGCCAACCCCCCACTCAGAAACGTTGCTCCGCCGAGGGCAACCTGGATCGCCTTGCCCGCAAAATGCGTGACCACGTGGACGGCCCCGAGGGCCCCGAGGGCCAGTGTCATATCCCGGACGAGTCCCGCGGCCATCTTTCGTGACAGAGCGATCCCATAAACCCTGGACAGTGCCACCACCATCCCCACGTCCACGGCCAAGCCTCCCGCCATATCGACGTAAGGAATTGGGTTCAGCCCGACCGCAGCACCCTTGGCGATCGCGAAGTTCCAGATCATCCGGTTGGCCGCATCGTCGCGGATCTTCATCTTCCGCGAGACGATCTCCTGATGGATATCCCCAGCAAAAAGCAAAGCGTTGAGCGCCACGAGGGCCTTGCCTTCGCGTTCGAGGACCTCTAGCACCTTTTCCCGCAGAGGCTCGATCAATGGAGGGGGCTGTTCCCATTCCATGGTTGTCGAGCCGTCAGGGCGATGGATCTTCACGCGGAACGGGTCAGGCTTGGCGGCCGTCATCACGATGTCGTCGGGCCGGACCAGATGCCTGACCCGCTCGTCCTTGATCTTCTGGTAGATCAGGTCGCGATCGGCATCGGGGTAGCGGTCGACCTGGTTGAATACCAAGAGGATCGGCTTCTGGGCCTCGCGCAGCTCGGATAGGGCCTCGAACTCACGCCTCTGCATGTCGCCCGAGACCACGAAGAGGATCAGATCGGCGTGGCGAGCGACCTGGTTGGCCAGGGCCTCGCGGACCTCTCCGCCCACCTCGTCGATGCCGGGAGTGTCCACCAGCACGAGCCGGGTACCGTCTAGGGCCGGGCTTTCGATCGAAGCTACGTCCCAGGGGTGGGCGTGACGGACCTTGGTTGTCCCGTGGGTTGAACCAGTTTGGAAGAGGTCTTTCCCGGAGAGGGCATTGAGGACCGAGGACTTGCCCCGACTGACCATCCCGAAGGCGGCGATCTCGATAATGCCGGTGTCGAGCTTAGCAGTCAGGTCGCGGAGCTGGTCGAGCTCGTTGGCCAGGAGCGCTTCTTCCTCGGGCGTGAGTTTGAGGCCGGCGAGCGTTTGGTCCAGACTCTCCCGGGCACGCTGGACGACATCGTCCTGCTCGTCGAGCGGTTCGAGCATGGTCTTCAGGTCGTCGGGCGAGGACATGGCGAAAGGGCCTCCCACAATCAAGGCGTTCGGGCATCCTGGACGGATTGACGACGGTTAATTTGAGCCCGCGGGTTGGCCGGTCCCGGCCACCTTCTTGACCACGCGATTCACGGCCTGCATCGCGAATTCTTGAAGGAATTCTGAACGGCTGTGGAGATCGAACTGCCTCACCAACGCCGCCTGCATCCCGCCGTCTCCCCAGTTCTGGCCGCGGGCGAAATACTCGGTAAAGGTGAGCCCCGAGATGTGCGTGAGGTAGGCCATGGTGACGACCTGCACCGCACCACCCGCGGCATAGCCCACGAGACTCGCCTTGAACATACCTGCAATGAGCGAGGTGGCGGCCTCGACCATACCTAGTTTGAGCAGCATTTGGATCATCTGCCCACCAATCATTTTCACATGGGAGGCCGAGAGCTCGACCCCATAGACGCCTGCGATCTCGGAGATCATCTGGAACTGCACCGCGCCTGTGGCCATGAGGTCCAGGGCCGGGATCGGATTCGTGAACACGGTTCCCGCCGTGATCCACTGGAATTTGTCGACTACTGCCTTCGCACGGATGCGCCTCTCCCGCGAAAGTTGCTCCTGAGCCTCCTTGCTGACAAGGTGGGCCCGGAGCAGGAGGTTCCCTGCGCGGAGGGTGTCGCCCTCATTCTTGAGGATCTCGGCGATCCGATCTTGCAGGTCCGCGAGGTCGGGTTCGGGGATCTCGAGCACGGTTTCAACCTTGCCGTTCTCTCCCTTGAAGCGTACCGGGATCGGCCGAGGGGCGGCGGACACGGCGAGAACGTCCCGCGAGGAAATCGTGCCGGCCAAACGCTCGCGAAGCTTGGCGAGGATAGCCTCGCGGTCCGCGTCCACAAACCGGTCCTTCTTGTTGAGGATCACAATCGAGCGCTTTCCCTGCCGGGCCAGCGCCGTCATCGGGTCGAACTCGGAGCGGATCAGGTCGTGATCGAGCACGAACAGGAGCAAGTCCGATCGAGCGGCCAGATCCCTGGCTTCGGCCTCGCGCATGGCTCCGCCGTCGCCGATCTCCGAGAGGCCTGGCGTGTCCGTGATCAGGACGGTCCCATCGACTCCCTGGAGCGTATGGGTGTGGGTTTCCCCAGCGCGTGTGGTGCCCAGGGTTGCTTCGGTCTTGCCGACAGCCTGCCCGAGTAAGGCATTGATCAGCGAGGTTTTGCCGGCCGACCCCGTGCCGAAGACGACCACATGAAACCGGCGATGATCGCGGTCTCGCTTCAGCGCCGCGATTTCGCCTTGAAGACGCTCTCGTGTGGGCTCGTCCTGGACTTGCGAGATCACGATCTCGGCCTTCTCGGCCTGGACCTCGGCAGCCTTGATCACGTCGGCCGGTGCATTCACGGCCCCGGGATCCGGCCGACCAAGCTTCCAGAACAGTCGCGAGGCGGCGATCGCCGACCCGGCGGCTGCGGCGACGATCACGCCGACCAGGCCAGTGGCCAGGGGCGGGGAGACCCTTGCCACACGATCGTGAAGCTCGCCGACCGAGGTTACCAGGGAGCCAGCAAGCACCAGCGCCAGGATCGTAAGCCCAAGGGCCAAGCTAACCCGCGTAGATGTCTTCATTAGCGGAAAATCTCGCCGACCCAACTCGTACGACGTTCTCAACGTCCCAGAGTAGTCTATTCGTGGTCGACTGGGCGAGATTGCAATCCTGATTCCCTATCTCCGAGGAAATGGTTGCCAGGGCTCGAGGCAAGCCCGGCCGCGACGTCGACCCGAGGTCGCCCCGGGAGATGAGCTCGCACCGGGGGGAGCCCGGCAGTCGTGCAACTGGGTTTCCACCAGGTTCCGACACGGGGCCTCTACCGTCTGGGGCGGACGAGGGAGAGCGCCATGGTCAACGTCCCGGTGAGGGGCGTTGTCGACGGAGACGCGGGCGATGGGGCCGTGATGGGCCCGAACCCAAGCCGAACGTTGCCGATGCGCAGGAGGTTCTTGAAGGCTCCGGTATCGCCACCCACGCTGGCCGTCGTCAGGAAGGTTCCGCCGGGGACAGTTGAGTGACCATCGAACCCGGTGAGGACGAGCGTCACCCGACCGCGAGTGTTGGTCAAGGTGACCTGCCCCTGCAAACTGGGCGATTCCCTGGGGAGAAATCCACCGAAATTCAGAACGCCTTCCATTCGGACGCGTCCCAACCACTTAACCTTGCCAGAGCCTGTGAGGTTCACTCTCAGCGGTTTGTCGGCGATCCGATTTTCCCGCGAAGCCGAATAGTCCCCCTTCAGAACATTGATGCGTTTTTGTCCCGATCGAGGGGCCGCATCGCCCAGGACCGAGACCTCCGCCGAGCGAAGGCTCACGTGCGGCGAGGCGTTCAAAAGCCGCCTGGACTCCAGAGAGATCAAGGAAGGTCGAAAAGATTTCGGCTTTCGGCTCATGATCTTACAAGGCTCCCTGAACCGTTGGGGGCGAAGTCCGTTCCGCCGTGAGACTTCCTCCCGAGGCCGCCAGGCAGCGCCCTGCAGGAGAATCAAGGAACCCCGTCGCGGGCCGACAGGGGGCCCCAGTCGCCGTCTCGTCGTATCATGCCCTTACTCGGCCTTGCCGACGAGGTCGCCCTGGGAGGTCGGCCCAAAACCGACATTGGATTGCGACGACAGGGTCACCTGGTCGCCCGAGAATCGAAACCGGAGTGTGAGCAGGAACGGTGTCTCGACGAACGAGATCTTCGCGATGAAGGTGTCTCCTTGCCAACCGCCCGACGTCGCGGCAGGCTGTTCGGG
>JANOBY010000126.1:0-3649 GCA_031411935.1 Planctomycetales bacterium
CCGCTACTCGACCTCCCTGGGCCAGGTCCTGGGGGCAGGCCCGTCGCAGTCGCTTCAGGTGGTCTTCACGCCGACGGACACCGTGAACTACGGGCCTGCCACGCTCACGGTCTTCCTGAACGTGAACAAGGCCCAGCCCGCCTTTCTTGATCTCACCGCCCCGGGTTCCATCGTCTATGGCACCAGCACGATCGAGGTCTCGGGCCGGATCCAGGCCTCGCCTTCGCTCGTGCCTTCGGGTGAGAAGGTCGCCATCACCGTGGGTTCCGCCACGACCCTGGCCACGATCGGCAACGACGGCAAGTTCTCCGCGATGCTCAACACCGCCACGCTCGCCGCGTCGCCCATTCCTTATGACGTGAGGTTCCACTTCGACCCCAGCGCGAACTTCACGCTGGTCGATGACACCTCGCGGAAGATGACCGTGACCAGGGCGGTCACGACGACCTCGTGGGCCAACCCCCTGGGCATCGTGTACGGCACATCGCTGAGCGCCGTCCAGCTCAACGCCAGCGGTTCTGTCCCCGGGACGATGGTGTATTCCCCGCCCGCCGGGACCGTCCTGGACGCAGGGCGCCGCACCCTCACGGCCACCTTCAAGCCCACCGATGCCACCAACTTCGCCGAGTCCACGAGGAGCGTGACGATTGACGTGACGCCGGTCAAGCCGGCCTTCAGCGCGTTGATCCTCGCCCCCGCGATCGCCTACGGCCAGGTGCTCGTGCTCACGGGCAAGCTCGCGGCGGGGACCACGCCGGCCGCCGGCAGCGTGACCATCACCATCGGGCCAATTTCAACCTCGGCCACCCTCGCCGCCGACGGCACCTTCGGCGCCCAGTTCCTCGACACCTCGCTCCTCTCGGTCGGCTCGTACCCGATCTTCTACGACGGCAAGGCGACGACCAACTTCGAGGCTTCGGCCCATACCGGTACGACCTTAACCGTGAGCCCCGCCCCACAGACGATCAGCTTCGGATCCACGCCCGCGGCGGGCACCTTCGGACAGCCTTTCACCCTGAGCCCGACCAGCACGTCGGGCCGGGTTCCCACCCTCGTGGCCACATCCGGCGCGACCGTTGCAGGGCTTGTGGTTACTCCGACCACAGGGACCGGGACGATCACCCTGGTCGCCAGCCTCGGTGCGGGCGGCAACTACCTGGCCGCGCCCGACTTGTCCCTGGTCCTCGACGTACGGAAGGCCGACCTGCGGGTGACCTTCTCCTCGCTCTCGGCCGTGTATAACGGTAACCCTCACGCCGCCTCGGCCCGTACCGATGTCGCAGTCCAGCGGCTTTCGCTGACCTACACGCCCGTTGCCGGCGGACCCGAGAGCGAGGTCGCGCCGACCAACGCCGGGCGATACACAGTCCGGGCGATGGTCGAGGACCCATTCTTCACCTCGACTGACGCCGCGATCCTGGAGATCCAGCAGGCGAGGCCGGACGTGAACTGGAATCCGCCCCAACTGGCGAACGGTGCGCCCCTTCCGGCCAGCCCCGCGGGAGCCTCGGCCACCTACGCCGGCGTGCCCTTGGCGGGGACATTCTCCTACGTGGATGCGTCTGGAGGCCAGGTGCTCGCGGCCCCCGGGCGAACCGTCGCGATCCGGTTCACTCCGGCCGACCCCGCGAATTTCGCCACGGTCACCACGTCCGCCGCCGTCGCCGTGCAGGCGAGCAACCCCGTGTCGGTGAGGCAGGTGACCACCACGCAGAAGAAGCGAGGGGTCGCCGACTCGATCGTGATCACCTTCTCCGGCCCTCTGGACGGCGGTTCCGCACAGATCGCGTCCAACTACTCGATCCGAGGGCTCAAGGGCGCAACGATCAGCACGGCCACTTATTCCGAGGCGGGGGGCCGATATCTCGTCACGCTCAAGCCGAGGCGACCTCTTGTCCTGGGTAAGAAGGTCACCCTGGCGATTGCCCTGGGCAGCGTGCTGAATGCGACGGGACAGGGCCTGTCCGGTACGCTCGAGTTTGCCCTGCCCAAGAAGGCGGTGAAGCTCGCCTCGGTCCAGGCCGCATCGACCCAACCTTCCGGGCCATACCTTCCGGGGCGTGCCGTCGATCTCGTCCTCCCGTCGATGTCACGCCGCCGGGGCATCCTCCGCTGGTTACGCTGAGCGGGCCGAATCCTCCCGGTCGATCGTTGCTGCAGTCGCGGTCTGCCATCGGGATCTCGGTGGGGGATCTGGAGCAGTTGATCCCGCCCACCGGCGGTTCAAAGGGGCCGGAGCTTTGAGTGGCCCCGTTTGTCACGAATCGTTGCCAGAATCCGTGCCGGCCCGCGTCTTACCGAACAGTCCCTTGCGGGATAAAATGGGAAATTGATCATGTGTTGCTTGAATCCACCCTCAAGCAACCCTAAATGGCAATGACCCTTGATGGGGACTCGCTGCGGTCGATCGGCCGCCCGCCTCGACGGGGAGGGATTTCAGATGAGCGGAGGATTCCAGGTCGGTTCCTCGCGAGTGATCGCATTCCTGGCAAGCTTCGCGTGGGGGTATGCGGCCCACGCCCAACTCGCCGACACCATCGACACGGGCGGCGACATCGTGACTAAGAACGATACCCGGCCGACCGTCGATGCGATCGCCGTGAAGGATGGCAAGATCCTCGCCATCGGCACCCCTGGAGCTCTCGAGAATGCTCACCAGGGCCCGTCCACGAAGGTGGTCGATCTGGCCCGCAAGTCCCTCGTGCCCGGCTTCGTCGACGGTCACGCCCACTTCCATTGATCTTCAGGAAAGAAAAGTCCAGCTATGCCTCCAGCCCCGATCGTACTTTCGCGGGATGAGGAGTCAAGGCACCGCACAGGAGTTGGAGCAGCGTCGGTGGCTCGCCGTGCGGCGGGTCAACGAAGGCTGGAAGCTGAAGGACGTCGCGGCCTTCCTCGGCGTCACCGATCGGGCCGTCACCCGCTGGATGGCCGCCTACCGATATGGCGGCGCCGCCGCGATCGCCGCCAAGCCGACGCCGGGCCGGCCGCCGAAGCTCTCCAGGCGGCGGGAGAGGTCGATGCTCGCCAGGCTGGCCAAGCGCCCCGAAGCCTTCGGCTACAAGACGCAACTCTGGACCACCGTCGCCTGGCCGAGGTGATCGAGAAGCGATTCGGCGTCCGCTTCCGCTCGAACTACCTGGCTGCATGGCTGACCGAGCGGGGCTATTCCCCGCAGAAGCCCGAGACGCCGGCGGTGGAACGCGACAATCCGGCGATCGCCCGCTGGTTCGCCGAGGACTGGCCGCGCATTCTAAAAAAGCGCGCGACGAGGCGGCGCACGTCGTCCTGATCGACGAGAGCGGCTTCTTCTTCAACCCGCTGGTCCGCCGCACCTGGGCGCCGCGGGGCCGGACGCCGGTGCTGACGTGCTTCGGTCGGCACCGGGACAAGGTCTCGACGATCGCGGCGATCTCGGTCGCCCCGCGGCGTCGGCGAGTCGGGCTCTACTGGCGGACCGACCCGCAGCACTACATCGACGCGGCGGGCGTTGTAGCGTTCCTGCGCGACCTGCTGCGTCACCTACAGGGCGGGGTGATCGTGGTGTGGGACGGCGGCAGCGACCCCAAGGGCCCGCTGATCCGGGAGTTGCTGTCGCAGTACCCGCGGCTGCACCTGGAACGGCTGCCCGGCTACGCGCCGGACCTGA
>JANOBY010000127.1:0-10434 GCA_031411935.1 Planctomycetales bacterium
GCGGTCTCCGCGTAAAAGTCGGTGAACACGCCTCGAAGGAACTTGCACAGGATGAGCGAGTCCATGACCGCCGCGCGATCCTCAAAGGCGATCGCCAGCATCGCCGAGTGTTCGCCCCCGCGAAGCCGGTCGACCCCCTCCGAGAAATCCGCCTCGTAGGCCCCCGAGCGATTATGGTCAGCGCCCCGCGTCCCTACGGCCAGTCCCAGGGCCATCGTCTGCAACGACCTTGGATCGTAGCCGGGCATCTCCAGCCCCTTCACATGCATCGCGAACTCGGTCGCGCGACCGCCCAATTTCTCGGCCGCTCGGCGACTCCCAAGGGCCATCCATTCGCCGATCCCTCGCCTCTCGGAGATGGCCTCGATCGCCTCGATCAAGGCTTCGCCGTCACCGAACGCCAGCATCCGGCCCGAGGGCAACGCGGCGTCCACCAGGTTTCGCTCGTGGCACTCCATCGCGAAGCTGATCGTCCCGCCGGTCGAGATCGTATCCAGTCCCGCCCTGTCGCAAAGGCTCGCGGCATGCAACACGACGTCCGGGTCATTGATCCCGCAAAGCGGGCCGAGCGCGAACAGGGACTCGTACTCCAGACGCACCCCGCCGCCCTTCTTCATCTTGTAGACATGCTCGCACCCGATGGTGCAAGCGGCGCACGAGTTCCTGGCGATCTTCAGTGCGGGGGCCAGGTCCTGGGTCGCGAGCCGCTCCACGCCCTCGAACTGACCGGCCCCAAAATTCCGGGTCGGGAGGGCGTTGAAGCGGTTGAACACGAGCAGATTCGCGACGGTCCCGAGCTCGCGATACTTCTCCGTGGCCGGGCCGATGGACCTCGCCGAGAGGTCCTTCGCGAGCGAGACCACCCGCGACGGGTCGGCCACCTCGGCGCGACGATCTCCACGGACCAGCAACGCCTTGAGCTTCTTGGAACCGAGAATGGCACCGAGCCCCCCACGGCCTGCATGGCGGCCGTCGTGACTGATCGTCGCGAACGGGATAAGCCGTTCTCCCGCCTCTCCGATCGACGCGACCTGCCACTCGGGCCCGTGCTCCCGACGCAGCACATCCTCGGCGTCCTGGGCCGAGAGGCCCCACGACGACCGGGCCGGGCGGACGCTCACCCTGGGATCGCCGGTCCCCATCCCATCCACGAGGATCACCGAGGGTTCGGAAAACGCCCCCCGGATCGCGATCGCATCGACCCCGGACCGCTTGGCGGCGATCGCGAAGTGCGAAGAGGATAGGGCATCGCACAGCCTCTGCGTGAGCGGGCTGATCGCCACCACCGCGAACTTGGCGGAAGTCGTGAGAGGCGATCCAACCAGGGGGCTCAACGCGAAAACGATCGTCGCCTCCGGCCCCAGCGGATCGCATCGCGGAGGGGTCTCCCGGGCAACGATCCACGTCCCCAGTCCCACCCCGCCAAGATAACGGCGCAGCACCCCTTCAGGGATCGGCACCAGCGACGCTTCGCCCGTTGAGGCGTCGATACGCAGGTAGCGACCGTGATACGCGTACATGATGGTCAGCCCCCCGCATCGGCCGAGATCAGGATCAGGGAATCGCCATCCTTCAACCGGGTTTCCGGATCGCTGATGAACGATTCTCCATTCAAGCTTATCAGAAAGGACCGGCGCACGGCCTCGCCGACGATCACCTCCCCATCCAGCGAGGGACATTCCCTTGCGAGACTGACTAGGGCCGAGCCCAGGCGATCAGCCCGGATCTCGAACACACCGCAGCCTGCCCTGAGTCTCGCGGTGCCGTAGAGTTCAAACCTCATAAAGATTCCAGGGCACGACTGTAGTCGTCGGGCGTGTTCAGGTTTCTGAGGGTGAGCAGTTCCGGGTCGATCTCCCTGAGGTCCTCCGCTTCCACGACCACGGCGTCCACGCTCTCGATCAAGAAGAAGGGCCGCATCCGACCGGCTTCCAGAAGTCCCTGGATGGCCGGCAAGCACGTCGAGCGGCGATAGAGCGCGGCGAGCGGATGGTGATAGCCCTCGGCGCGGGGGATCGCCAGATCGTGGGCTCCGAGACGCTCGCGAAGCCGCGGAATCCAGCCTTCGGCCAGGAAGGGAGCGTCGGTCGCCGAGGCGAAGGCGAATTCGACCTCGGTGGGCATGGCCAAGAGGCCCGCGGCCAGCCCCTGTAACGGGCCCCTGTCGGCGACCGGGTCGCGTGCGATGATCACGGAAGACGGAAGCGGGGGAAGCCTCTGGTCGGGGGCCGCAACCACGACGATCGAGCTCGCCGAACGCCCTACGAGTCGAACCATGCGCTGGAGGAGCACCTCGTCGCCAAAGGGCAGCCACGCCTTGGGCTGGCCCATCCTCAGGCTCTTCCCCCCGCAGAGGATCACCGCGCCCAGGTCTTCCTTCATGAAAGAATCGACTCCGGCGGAACAGGGTCACGGTGATCGACCGAGTTTTCGAAGCCTATGGCGCACGTTTCGCCGATGAGGTCGGTGGATCCTCTCGGCTCGGACGAGACGCGGGAAGCCCCAGAGGATTCTAAAGGAGCGACCGCCCCCCTGGCGAGACCTCGCCCCGGCTTGCCCCACGGCGTAGGCTCCGCCATACTCTATGGGCCGCGCATCGACGACACGCCCCGGGACATCGAACCCATGAGCGACTCCACTCGCCGCCAGTTCTTCCGAGGCACGGGTCTCGCCGCGGGAACCCTCGCCGGGCTCGGTCTCGACCTGAAGCCGGCCCGCGCGGCGGCCGCGACGTTGAAGATCCAGGGGACCACGGAAGTGGCCAGCGTGTGCCCCTATTGCGCGGTGGGATGTGGACAAATCGTGAGCGTGCGCGAGGTCGCTCAGGCTGGGAGGACCCGCAAGGAAATCGTCAACATCGAGGGCAACCCCGACAGCCCGATCTCGGGCGGGACCCTTTGCCCGAAGGGCTCGGCCACGTTCCAGCTGGCGGTGAATCCGGCGCGGCTCACGAGGGTGAAGTATCGCGCCCCGGGTGCGACCGAATGGCAGGAAAAGCCGCTCGACTGGGCAATGGACCGGATCGCGACCCTCATGAAGGAGACGCGGGACACCCACTTCCGCGAGACCTGGCTGGGTAAGGACCTGGAGGGGAAGCCCGTCACGAAGACGGTCAACCACTGCACCCGGATCGCCTCGCTCGGCGGGGCCACGATGGACAACGAGTGGAATTACGTCCACCTCAAGATGTTCCGATCCCTGGGCCTGATCTGGCTCGAGAACCAGGCGAGAATCTGACACTCCTCGACCGTGCCCGGTCTGGGCACTTCGCTCGGGAGAGGCGGGGCCACCACGGCCCAGCAAGACCTGCAACATGCCGATGCGATCCTGATCATGGGGTCGAACATGGCCGAGTGCCACCCCGTTGGATTTCGGTTCGTCATGCAGGCCAAGCTTCGCGGGGCCAGGATCCTCCACGCGGACCCTCGGTTCACGCGGACCTCGGCCATGGCCGACACGTATGCCCCGCTCCGCGCCGGGACGGATATCGTGTTCCTCGGAGGCCTGATCCGCTACATCCTCGAAGAAAAGCGATACTTCCACGACTATGTGGTCAATTACACGAACGCCGCGTCGTTGATCACCGCGGACTATCGGGATACCGAGGACCTCGACGGGCTCTTCTCGGGATTCGACCCGGCAACGAGAAAGTACGACTCCGAATCCTGGAGATACGACTCCGAGCCCCGGCGCGAGCCGACGAACCAGCCCAAGCCTGCCCAGGATGACTCCCAGTCCTTCAGCGCCCGTGCCGGGCAGCTCACCGGGCCGGTTCGGACGGACCCCTCACTTGAGAATCCGCTCTGCGTGTTCCAGATCCTCCGGAAGCATTACTCGCGATACACGCCTGAGATGGTCGAACGGGTCTGCGGCACTCCTCGTGAGACATTCTTGAAGGTCGCCGAGACCCTTTGCAACGCCTCGGGGCCCGATCGAACGGCCGCGATCTGCTATGCCGTGGGGTGGACGCAGCACACGACCGGGGTCCAGACGATCCGCGCCTCGACCATCGTGCAGCTCCTGCTAGGGAACATCGGCAGGCCGGGCGGGGGTATCATGGCCCTCCGAGGGCACGCCTCGATCCAGGGCTCGACCGACATCCCCACCCTCTACAACCTCCTGCCGGGCTACCTGAATTGCCCGAGCGCCTTGAAGACCCACGAGACCGTCAACGACTACCTGAGGACCGAGGTCTCGGCCACGGGCTACTGGGTGAACATGCCCCGGTTTCTCGTGAGCCTCCTGAAGGCCTGGTATGGCGACCAGTCCACCAGGGAGAACGGATGGGGCTACCACTGGCTGCCCAAGATCGTCGGCGATCACTCGCATATGCCCATGTTCATCGCCATGGACGAGGGGCAGATCGATGGCTTCATGGCCATGGGGCAGAACCCCGCAGTCGGCGGGCAGAACGCCGGATACCAGCGCAGGGCGATGGCAAAGCTCAAGTGGCTCGTCGTGAAGGATCTCTACGAGACGGAGACCGCCACCTTCTGGAAAGACAGCCCCGAGGTGCAGTCCGGCGAGTTGAAGCCCGAGGCCATCCCGACCGAGGTCTTCCTGCTTCCGGCGGCCGCGAGCGCGGAGATGGACGGGACCTACACGAATACCCAGCGCCTGCTCCAGTGGCACGAACGCGCCTCGGACCCGCCCGGCGACGCGCGGAGCGACATCTGGTTCACCTATCACCTTGGTGCACGCCTCAAGAAGCTCTACGCGGAGAGCAACCTCGCGCGAGACCTGCCGATCCGCGCGATGACCTGGGACTACCTCGCTCCCGAGGAGAACGAGGGCTGGGCGGTCGCCGATGAGCCTTCGGCCCGCCTCATCCTCAAGGAGATGAACGGCTATTTTGTGGCCGACGGGAAGCCCGTGACGGGGTTCGCCGAGCTCAAGGACGACGGCTCGACCGCCTGCGGGGCCTGGATCTATTCGGGCGTGTATGCCCCGACCGAGAAGGAACCCGACGGCCACAACTTCGCGGCTAACCGAGGGCCTGTCGTGGACTGGGTGGGCCTGAACTGGGGCTTCGCCTGGCCCGCCAATCGTCGAGTCCTGTACAACCGGGCCTCGGCCGATCCCGCGGGCGACCCCTGGCCGAAAGAGGCCCGGCTCGCCCGTCAATTCGGCCACGGGGCCCGCGGATATGTGTACTGGGACGAGAAATCGAAGACCTGGACGGGGCTCGACGTCCCCGACTTCCCCCCGAAGAAGCCCCCTTCCGCGAAGGGAGATCCCGACGGAATCGGGCTGGATTTCCACGACGGTAAGTCCCCCTTCCTCATGAAGGCGGACGGCAAGGGGTGGTTGTTCGCCCCCTCGGGCGCGGCCGATGGCCCATTGCCCGCGCACTATGAGCCTTACGAATCCCCCGTCCGCAACCCCGTGTACCCGCAGGTCCAGTCCAACCCGGCAGCGAAGGTCTGGAACGTCCCCGGAAATGAGTACGCCCCGGTCGGCTCGCCCGACTATCCTTGCGTGCTCTCGACCTATCGCCTGACCGAGCACCACCTGAGCGGGTCCATGAGCCGATGGCTCCCCTGGCTGAGCTCGCTCCAGCCCGAGCTTTTCGTCGAGATCAGCCCCGAGCACGCCGGACAGATCCGGGCGAAGAACCTGGACTGGCTGGAGATCAGCACCCCCCGCGCGACGATCCGGGCCAAGGCCCTCGTCACTCGCCGGATCCGGCCCTTCACGATCGATGGACAGGTCGTCCATCACGTCGGGATGCCCTGGCACTGGGGCTACAAGGGGGTCGTCACGGGAGATGTTGTGAACGACCTGAGCTCGCTCGTGGGCGACCCCAACGTCGCGATCCATGAGGCCAAGGCCTTCGTCTGTCGAGTCGCGGTGGCCGCGCCTCGAAACGTATGAGGCGATTGAAGAGACGGGGAAACCCCGAGGCCGGTCGCCGCATGCCGGGTCGGGGATCGCCTCAAGTTCGCGCGGTCGGTACGATGGGGTCGATTCTTCCCTCCCTCGATCCGTCCGGAACCCGAAGTCATGCGATCGACGAAGCCCATAGCCTGGACCATCCTGGCGGTTCTCACGATCTCGGGTTCGATCGCATGGGCGTGGGCCCAGGATCCCGGGCCCGGCGCGTTGTCCGCGGACTCGAAAGCGGCCCTGGACCGGATCTCGGCCGATTCGCTCAAGGGGCACCTCTCGTTCCTGGCCTCCGACCTGCTCGAGGGGCGGGACACCCCGTCTCGCGGTCTGGACATCGCCGCAGAGTACATCGCGGCGCAGTACCGCCGGGCTGGCCTCGAACCGATCGGTGACGATGGCTACTTCCAGACCGCCGAATGGAAGGTCTCCGAGCCCGACGCCTCCAGCTTTCAGTTCGAGCTGGAAGTCGCGGGCAAGACGATGCGAATCCCGAAAGAGGCGATCACCCTGGTCGCCGAGGGGCCCGTCGAGGTCGCGGCGGTCAAACTCGTGAAGGTGGGATTTGCCCCCTTCGCCGAGGGAAAGGTTCCCGTCGAGGACGTGGAAGGCAAGGCCCTGCTCGTCCCGCCCTCGGAGGGGAAGGACGAGATCAACCCGCGAACGATTCAGACCCGGGCCAGGGGCCTGAAGCCCGCCCTCACGATCCTCATCGACCGTACCCCATCGGCCGCGAGGGGCCTCGTGGGCGGGAGATTGATCGACCCCGAGGCCCCCGCCGGCGGGTTCAGGCTGCGACGTCCGGGGGCATCCGGATCTCCCGTCCTGACCATCCACGACCCGAAGGTCATCGCAGTGCTCGACGGGCTGAAGGAGGGAGAGGCGGGAACGGCGACGCTTCGCCTTGGGCCTCCCGTTGAAAGAGCCGTGAAGCTCCGCAACGTCCTTGGCCTGCTTCGCGGATCGGACCCCATGCTCAAGGACACCTACGTCCTGGTCACGGCCCACTACGATCACGTGGGGATCGGCCAGCCCGTGAAGGGAGACGCCATCTACAACGGGGCCAACGACGACGGCAGCGGCACGGTCTCTGTCGTGGAACTCGCCAACGCTCTCGGATCCTTGAAGGAGAGGCCGAAGCGGAGCATCCTTTTCATGACCGTCTGGGGTGAGGAGAAGGGCCTGCTCGGCTCCCAGTACTACGGGAGGCACCCCGTCGTTCCGATCGACAAGACGATCGCCGACGTGAATCTGGAACAGGTGGGACGCACCGACAGCACCGAAGGGCCCCAGGTCAACACGGCGTCGCTCACCGGCTTCGACTTCTCCAGCGTGGGCGAGACCTTCCGCAAGGCGGGCGAGCTGGAGGGGGTGAAGATCTACAAGCATCCGCGAAACAGCGACAATTACTTCGGTGCCAGCGACAACCAGGCTCTCGCGGACCTGGGCGTTCCGGCGCACACGCTCTGCGTGGCCTTCCAGTACCCCGACTATCACGGTGCGGCGGACCACTGGGACAAGGTCGATTACACCAACATGGCCCGCATCAATCGTGTGATCGGACGGGCGATCCTGATGATCGCGGACTCGGCGGAAGTGCCCACCTGGAATGCTGACAATCCGAAGGCCAAACGCTATCTCAAGGCCTACCAGGACCTCCACGCGAAGCCATGACGCGGGATGATCGGGTCGCCGACCGGGCCGGAACCGCTCGTGAGAATCTGCGCGAACGCCCTCGCCCGGTGCGACGATCCTGAAAAAAACACCGGCCCGGGAAAAAGATTAGACCGACCCCCGATCCGTCTGCACTCCTCCGGGATAGATGGATGGAACTGACGTGGTTCCGGGAACGAATCAGCGGAGCGGGCTCGGGATGACCGATCAAGACTTGCTGGCCTTGTTTCACGCGACTCAGGACGAGCAGGCCTTCGAGGCCATGGTGGTCCGCCATGGCCCGATGGTTCTCAGGGTCTGTCGGAACATCCTGGACGACCCCTACGCGGCCGACGATGCCTTCCAGTCAACCTTCCTGGTCCTCGTCCGTCGATCGCATGCCATCCGCGATCCCCAGCAACTGGGGGCCTGGCTGCATGGAGTGGCCACGCGGGTGGCGATCCGCTCCAGGGTTTCGGCGAGACGCTCCGACTCGATCGAGGTCACCGGACTTGAGGTGGACACCATGGCGGCCCGCGACGTCTCGAACGGACACGACCTCGGCGAGATCCGCCCCGTCCTCCACGCGGAAATCCTCGGACTCCCGGCCAAGCTAAGACGAGCCATCGTGCTGTGCTATCTCGAAGGGAAAACCTACGAACGTGCCGCCCAGGACCTTCAACTCCCGCTCGGCACGCTGAAGGGGCGATTGTCCCGAGGGCGGGAGCTTCTGCGGTCGCGCCTCGCGCGTCGAGGCGTGACGGCGTCTGCCCTCGCCTTGCTCCTGGTCCTCACGGAACAATCGCCAGCGGTCTCCGAGGAACTCCTCACGTCGACCCTCGAATCGGCGCGTTTCCAGATGATCACGATCTCTCGGGACATCCCCTCGATCCCGCCCCCCATCCGCGCAGGCTTGAACTGGCAACCGCCCCTGCTGATCACCCTGGCCTTGATCGCGATCCTGGGCGCCTCGCTCTCGCAGCTCAAAGCGGACCCCCGGCCTCCTCTCCCGGTCGTGACCGCGCCCCCGACTCCTCCGACCGTGGACCCGTCCTCCGCGTTCGAGGCGGTCATGTCCCTCGAGCATTGCTCCGACTCTCCCTGATCTTTTCTCCTTGAGGATCGAATGATGACTCTGCACAACCCGGCTTCGGGGATTTTCGCCCTGCGCGCACTCAAAAGCGGTGCGGCCATCCTGCTTGGTGCCATCACCTTCATGGGCCTGAACACGTCGTCGGCTTCGGCCGGTTTCGCGGACAAGGCCGACGACTTCCTCGCCAGCTACACGGGTGTGAAGAACGGCGACCTGGACGTGATCGAGGCCGAAGTGACCTACGACAAGGTGCTCGACCAGTTTGCCTTCAAGGGCACCATGAACGCCGCGATCGGGACGACCACGGGCGTGACCTACGTGTTCGGCCTGGACCGCGGGCAAGGGACCGCCAGATTCGCCTCGCTCGGGCTGGGCAACATCCTTTTCGACTCGGTCGTCACGCTTCGGACCGACGGGGGGAGTGTCCGGGACCTCATCAGTGGCACGGAAACCAAGGCTCTCACCGCTTCCGACATCAAGATCTCAGGGAACACCATCTCGGTCGTGGTCTCCGGAGCCTTCCTCGCGACCAAGGGATTCGCCAAGGACAAGTATACCTGGAACCTCTGGCCTCGCCTGGCCGGCGGAACGGACAAGCTCGCCGACTTTGCCCCGGACAACGGGGTGGTGGTGGTCCGGAGTGTCCCCGAACCCATGTCGCTGGCCATGGTCGGCCTCGGCGGAGTCCTGATCTCGGCCCGTCGCCTGCGCCGCCGCATCTGAGCATGCGGCGTCACGAAACCGTGATGACCGCCAGGTGCCGGGAAGAGACTTTATCCCCACTTCATCCCCTCTCCCCGGCACCATGGTGGTCCTCTCACGACGCCGTGAGAGGGCCACGAGATCGCCAAAGTTCCTGAGCATCCATCGGCCGAATCGGGGGGCGTTCTCGCGAAACGATCGCGAGAGGGCTTTCTTGGCTTTCGACTTGCGGGGCGAATCTGCTAGGCTTTGTTGATGAAGCCCCGAGTCCGAGCCTCAAGAGGCGGATGATGGCGGTTCCCGTCGGGTTCTTCACGGATACGACCGTCTGCATCGGTTGCAAGGCGTGCGAGGTGGCGTGCCACCAGTGGAATGCGCTTCCGGCTCGCGACGAGGGCAGGACCACCCTCTCCGGGGACAGCTACGACAACACCCGCAGCCTCTCGGACCTGGACTGGCGACACGTCAAGTTCATCGAGAAGTTCAGCGAGGACCGCTCGCAGGCCTCCTGGATGATGATGTCCGACGTATGCAAGCACTGCGTGAATGCGCCCTGCCTGGAAGTGTGCCCGACCGGGTCGATCGTCCGCACGGAATTCGACACGGTCTACATCCAGGAACCGATCTGCAACGGTTGCCGCGACTGCATCACGGCCTGCCCGTTCGGCGTGATCCACGTGTCGGCCGAGAAGCACATCGCCCAGAAGTGCACCTTCTGTTACGACCGGCTCCAGAATGGCCTTGTGCCCGCCTGTGCCAAGGCCTGCCCCACCGAATCGATCCAGTTCGGGCCGATCGAGGACCTGCGAATCCGCGCCAGACGACGGGTCGAGGATCTCCACGGCACCGGCGCAACCCAGGCCTATCTCTACGGCGAGGACACCTCGATCCTCGGCGGCCTGAATGCGTTCTACCTGCTCATGGACACGCCCGAGACCTACGGCCTGCCCTCGAAGGTCCAGGCCAGGATTCCCAGTCGGACGGTCTGGCCCTCGTCATTCAGGAGCGTGGCGGCGTCGTTCGCCATGGCCCTCGGAGCCTTTCTTGCCTTCGGGAAGCGCAAGGGAGCCGTGGCCGCCAGCGAGCCTCCGCAGGGCCAG
>JANOBY010000128.1:0-9111 GCA_031411935.1 Planctomycetales bacterium
GAGGGTGATCGCCGCGCCCGGGGGCAGGGACTCGTTGGGCACGCCCCTGGTCTGCTCGCGGCGGAGCTTGAGGCTCTCGGCGAAGAACTCGTCGGAGCGGGTCAGGTCGTTCATCTCCAGGGCCGCGCCTCCGGCCATGTACAGGGCGCCGGCCAGGTCCGAGGTCGTCCGCTCGGTCTTGAACGCCTGGTGCTTCTGGGTGAACTCCTTGACCGAGGGCAGGTAGAACTCCAGGGCCTTCTTCGGGTCCTTGCGCATGATCTGGTAGTGTGCGCCGAGCTGCTGCTGCGAGAGGAGGATGTCGCGCTGGGCCTGGTAAAGGCCCTGGAAGTTTTTCGCGACCTCGACCCGCATCTCCAGGGCCTGCTCGTAGTTCTTGAGGGCCTTGTCGGCATCGTTCTGCCGGGCGGCGAGGTCGCCGAGCTTGGACTTGAGCCCCGCGAACTCGCGCTGGAACTCGCTGTCTCGCGAGGTCTCCACGCCGACCGACTCGCGGATCTTCAGCTCCTCGTCGTAAAGGGGGATCGCCTTGCTGGGGGACCCGCTCTCCTGGTACATGCCGGCCAGCGCCCCGATGGCGTTGGCCAGGGCGTGCCGGGGCAGGTCGTAGGTGGGTTCGCGATCGACCCACTGGCGACGGAGCTCGACGGCGCGGAGGAGGAACTTCTCGGCGGAGGCGGTGTCGAATTTGAGCTGGGCGGTGTACACGCCGAGGGTGAGGTTGCTGCTGGCCAGGTTCTTCAGGGCTTCGAGGTCGGTGGGGTCGAGCTTGTAGTGCGTCTCGGCCAGCTCGTGCATCTTGTCGAACTCGGGCCAGACCTTCGCGGCGTAGCGAGGCCCCATGTCCACGTAGATGATGCCTCGCTGCTGGTGGATCCCGGCCAGGGTGCGCAGGGACATGGCCTCGGCGACCAGGGAGCCGGCCCCGGCCTGCTTGAGCTTCTCGACGGCCCCGGTGGCGCGGTCGAGGCTCTTCAGGGCCACGTCGAACATCTCCCGGCGGACGTCGAGGGTACCCTGGATGTCGCGGAGTCGCTGGTTGGCCAGGACGCTGATGTAGCGCTGGGCCTCGATCATGGTCAGCGTCTGCTGGTTGGCCGCCACGGCGATGGCGCGGGCCTCCTGCTCGCGGGCGATGGCTCGCTTCTCGTTCTCGACGGCCTTCACCTCGTTGGCGATCGCGACCTTGCTGGCGTCCTCGGCGATTCCTTTGGCCGTGGCGAGGTCGCTGTTCTTCTGTTGGAGCGTGACGGCGGCGTAGGAGGCCACGCCCGCAACGCTCAGCACGAGGGTGGCGGCCAGGGTGGTCAGGCCCGCGACCACGGGGTTGCGTTTGCACCAGCGGAAAGCGCGCTCGGGGGCCGACACGGGGCGAGCCTTGATCGGCTGCCCGTCCAGGTAGCGATCCAGGTCCTCGGCCATCTCCTCGCACGAGGCGTAACGCTTGCGGGCATCCTTCTGGAGGGCTCGAAGGGCGATCGTCTCCAGGTCGCGCGGGAGCTTGGGCTGGAGCCTGGTGGGCGGGACGGGCTCCTGGTTGCGGACCTGGTCCAGGGTGTCCAGCGGGGTCGCGCCCTGGTAGGGGGGCCGTCCCGTGAGCATCTCGTAGAGGATCGCGCCCAGGGCGTGCTGGTCGGCCGCGGGACCGATGTCGGAGGTCAGGCCCCAGGCCTGCTCGGGCGCCATGTACGAGGGCGTGCCCATGATCGCGCCGTCGCGCGTCTGCTGGCTGTCGCCTTCGAGCTTCTTGGCCAGGCCGAAGTCGGTGATCTTGGGCTCGCCCGCCTTGGTCATGAGGACGTTTGCGGGCTTCAGGTCGCGGTGGATGATCCCCTGCGAGTGGGCGAAGGCCATGGCCTCGCACAGGGTCTTCACCGTTTTGGCCGCGTACCGCACGGGCTGCGGCTTGGAGTCGATCGTCTGCTGGAGGCTCCCGCCGTCGATGTACTCGAGCGAGAAGAACGGCATGCCGTCGCGCTCGCCCACGTCGTGGATCTGGACGATGTGGACGTGCTTCAGGGCGGCCACGGCGCGGGCCTCGACCATGAAGCGTTCGAGCTGGTTGGCCGATGCGTGGGCCCCGGCCAGCACCATCTTCAACGCCACCAGGCGGTCGAGCTTGATCTGGCGGGCCTTGTACACCACGCCCATCCCGCCCCGGCCCAGCTCGGCCAGGAGCTTGAAGCCCGCCACGTGCGGCAGGTCGTTCAGGACGACCTCGGCCGACCCGTCCACGCTCGAGAGCGAGAAGGCGTTGGTCCGGCTGCCTCCGCTGGCCAGGTCGGTCCGGCCCTCGGCGTCCAGCGTGAGGGCGTTCTGCGTGGCGGCCGAGGAGGGGCCCTCGCGGAACGAGTCGGACGCGAACGACGCGCGGGTGCCGGTATCCCCGGGCTCGTGCACGAGCGTCGAGGCGAGATCCGCGGGTACGACCGGCCGAGGATACGCCAGGTGGCTCACGCTGATCGTCTGGTCGTCGCCCGCCGCGCCCGGGGCCAGGAATTCCCCGGTGGCTTGCAGGGTCGGGCTGGGCTCCACGGGCACGACCGACCCGGGCTCGAAGATCGCGGTCGCCGCCACCGTGTCGGCCAGGCCCCCGGCCGGCGCGGGGCGATGCGGGGGCTTGGGATCCGCGTTCGGCCTGCTCATCGTCGCCCCCTTGACTTGACCAGCCTCAAGACCGCCATCGTCTCGTTCGGGGCCCGATGCACCGACCAGCCCGGAACCCGGAGGTGCGAACTTGCCCGCGTCCCCGTGTGTGACACTTTACCAATACCGGGACGGCCCGCGAATCGTACAGCAAATTCTTCGGACGGAATGAGACTTTTTCGCGACGATTGCGAGCGATCCGGCGGATTTTCCTTGCCCCCATGGGCGCGAGCCCTCTAGAGTCGGTGCCGCGAATGGTGGAGCTCACGGTGGGCCGTGGCGGGCCCCTTGCCAGCGTCGGCCGCGGCAGTTTCTTGATTAAGCCACGCATGAGCTCATCGGAAATCCCAAGACATCTCCATGATCGCCACCTCTCCAGCACATAGACGCCGATGACCTCCCGGACCCGGCACGAGGGCGCCCCATCGGAGGGCTTGCCATCCTCCTCGATCGGCCCTTCGTGCCCCCGGCCCCGCAGACCCCTCGCCGATCGCAGCCGATCGGTCCCCGAGCCATCGACGTCCCTCGGGATCGGACATCGCAGTGACGCTTAATTGAGCAATCACCCCGAGGGGCCCCTCTCGGTCCGCGCGCGGGTCCTGGCCGCGAGGATCCCTGGATGGAGCTCGGCGCCGGCGGACTTACCCGACACTCAACGCTTGATCTCGGAGCCTCCCGATGTCGCCCAAGAATCGTTTTCCTTTCTGGGATCTGGCGAACCGGCACCGGCCCTCCGTTACGAGGCGGAAGCTTGAAGGCCGCAAGGCCGACCGCGCGGCGCAGGTGGAACGGCTCCTGGAGCTGGAGCCCCGCGTCCTCATGGCGATCTTCACCGTCACCAACACCGACGACTCGGGCGCCGGCTCGCTCCGCGACGCGATCGCGAGCTCGAACGCGACCCCCGGGTTTGACATCGTCGAATTTGGAATCCCCGGAACCGGCGTCCAGACGATCTCACCGGCCTCGGAGCTCCCGATCATCACGGATCCGATGGCCATCGACGGCACGACCCAGGCCGGGTATGTCGGCTCGCCTCTGATCGAGATCTCGGGCACCATGGCGGGCGCCGCGCATGGGTTGATCCTCCTGACGAACGGGTCGGTCGTGCGCGGGGTCGCGATCAACGCCTTCGGCGGCAGCGCGATCCTGATCAACGGCGGAAGCGGCAATGTGGTCCAGTCCAACTACCTGGGGACGGATCCCACGGGCACGCTCGCCCGCGGCGGGTACAACGACGCCACGTTCCCCCATGCCGGCGTTGCGGTCCTGGGCGCGAGCACGGGCAACACGATCGAGGAAAACCTGATCTCGGGAAACCAGGGATTCGGCGTGCTCCTTTACGGACCGGACGTCAACGCCAATCGCGTGGCCGGCAACCTCATCGGGACCGACATCAACGGCACTCAGCGGCTGGACAACAAGGTCCACGGCGTGGCCCTGAGCGCGGGGGCCAGCAACAACCTCATCGGCACCAACGGCGACGGCGTGGACGACCTCGCCGAGCGGAACGTGATCTCGGGCAACTCGTTCTCGGGCGTTATCCTGGAAGGCGCGGGCACGAGCAATAACCTGGTCGCCGGCAACTTCATCGGCACCGACGTGACCGGGACGTTCCCCCTCGCGAATGGCGTTGGCTCCACTTACCAGGCGGGCGTGGTCGTCACCGACGACGCCCACAACAACCTCATCGGCACCAACGCCGACGGTCTGGCGGATGCGGACGAGCGGAACCTGATCTCGGGCAATTTCGAGTTCGGCGTCCTGATCTCTTTCGGCGCGGCCAACAACCTGGTGGCCGGAAATCATGTGGGCCTGAATGCCGCGGGGACCGCCGCGATCCCGAACCTGGAGGGGGTGAGGCTGGATGAATATAGCCGCGGCAACACCGTGGGCGGGGCACTGTCCGCCGCAGGCAACGTGATCTCGGGGAACACCTCCCACGGCATCCATCTCATGGACCGCTCCCACTCCAGCACACTGCTGGGCAATCTCATCGGCCTGGATGCGCCCACGCACATGGTGGCGGTCCCGAACGGCGGGGCCGGCATCCACGCGGGCCGGTCGGCGAACAACCGGATCGGCTCGGGCACCGCCGGAGGCGGCAACACGATCGCGGGCAACGCCGGGCCGGGCGTTGAGGTCGTGGACGGGTCCAGCGGGTCGGTCCTCTGGCTCACCGGCGAGACCGGCACCAACGACGCGTATTTCTCCCGCGATGCCATCGGCGACGCCTCGACCGTGGCGGGCGCGCCCGTGGTGGGGGGCTTCGGGTTTGGCTTCGACGGGTTGAGCCAGTCGCTGGAGGTTACCGACTCCCCCGCACTCCGGCCCCAAATCCTGAGCGTGGAGGCCTGGGTTTATCCCACGACCACGGGCGCGTCTCGGGTGATCCTGACCAAGGCGGGGGCGGGCGGCTCGGGCCAGGTGGGCTACGCGTTGCATCAGGGCCCGGACGACAGATTCCGGTTCGTCCTGGGTGCGGTTGACGTGAACACCCAGCTCACGTCCTCGACGGTCCTCACGGCCAACACCTGGTATCACCTGGTGGGGACCTACGACGGGTCGACGATGAACCTGTACGTGGACAACACGCTCGAAGCGTCGGTCGCGTACTCGGGCCCCATCGACTCGACCCAGCCCCTTGAGATCGCGAAGGACCACGACGGCACGCAACGCTTCGCGGGCAGACTGGACGAGATCGCGATTTACGACCGGGCGCTGACGGCCGAAGAGATCCAGGACCAGATGACCTCCGACGGCGCCTCGGTCCGGGGCGTGAACCGGATCCAGGGCAACCGGATCGGCCTGAACGCCCTGGGCGTGGCGGTGCCCAACCAGGCGGGCGTGAGCGTGTACGGGGCCGCCAACGTGCTCGTGGGCGGGTCGCAAGCCTCGGACGGCAACGTGATCTCGGGCAACGGCAGCATGGGCGTGGCCATCCGGGGCGACACCTCGCGCAACGTGGCCGTGTTCGGCAACCGGATCGGCACCGACCCCACGGGCATGGTTCCCGTGGGCAACGGCGGTCCCGGCCTCTACCTCTCGAACGCGATCTCGAGCGTGCAGGTCGGCGGGCCTTCGCCCGAGAGCGGCAACCTGATCGCCGGCAACGGCGACGACGGGATCTATGGCTCGGGCCCCATCTCCGACCTCACGATCCGCCGAAACACCATCGGCACGAGCCTCTCGGGCGATGACCTCGGCCACGGGGGCTACGGAATCTTCCTCGACTCGGACGTGGTCGGCGCCACGATCGGCGGGGCCAACGCGAACGAGGGGAACCTGGTCGCCAACAGCGGCCAGGCGGGCATCCGGGTTCTGGCCCCCGCCGTGATCCTGGGCAACTCCACGCGCGACAACCTGGGGCTGGGCATCGACACCGGCACCCGCGGGGTCAGCGACGCCGGGCCGAGCTTCGGCAGGATCGGCTACTCCAGCCTGGGCTCGGTCATCTCGGGCACCCTCCAGGTCAGCGCGAGCGGGCTCTATCGGGTCGAGTTCTTCGCCAGCGACGCTCCGGACGCCTCGGGCTACGGCGAGGGCTCCCTGTTCCTCGGCTTCCAGGAGATCTTCGCGAGCAGCGACACCACGTTCGAGCTCAACTCCTCTCCCTATGTCGATCTGATCGGCAAGTTCCTGACCGCAACCGTGACCTTCAAGGACGCCGGCCTGGCTTCCACGGGCGAGTATGGGCTCGCCAAGCTCTTCCCGATTTTGGTCAGCAACACGCTCGACTCGGGCCCGTTCTCGCTGCGGCAGGCGATCCACGACGCCAACAACCTCGCCATCGTCTTCAAGCCGATCTCCTTCGACATCCCCGGCTCGGGCGTGCAGACCATCTCGCCGGCCACGGACTTGCCCGCCATCACCGCGGACAACGTGCTGATCGACGGCTACACGCAGCCGGGTTCGAGCGTGAACACGGACTTGCTCGGCAGCGATGCCGTTCTCAAGATCTTCCTCAACGGCCAGGGCTCGCCGTTCTCCAACGGCCTGGTGCTGGACTCCGGGAGCAACACGATTCGGGGGCTGGCGATCGGTGGCTTCTCCGGCAGCAGCGTTTCGGCGGCCGTATGGGTCACGGGCCTCGGCAACCTCATCGTCGGCAACCAGCTGGGCATCGACGACCCCGCTCTGGGGAATCAACCCAACCAGATCGGCGTGCGAATCCTGGGCGGCGGAGAGCTCAATACGGTCGGGGGCCTCGCGGTCGCCGATCGCAACGTGATCGCGAACAACCTCCGTGCGGGGATCCAGATCGAGACCGACGGCAACCTGGTCGTCGGCAACCTGATCGGCACCAACCTTGCCGGGACGGCGGCGATCGCCAATGGGACCGGGATCTCCATCCTTTCGGCCAGAAACACCATCGGCGGGACCGTGACCGGGGCCCGCAACGTGATCTCGGGCAACACCAACGATGGGGTCTTTCTGTCGGGAGGCGTCGCCACGAACAACCTCGTGGCCGGCAACCTCATCGGCACCAAAGCCGATGGGACGGGCTACCGCTTCAACATGGTGAGCCGCTACACCTTCGACAGCCATTTTGACGATGTTCTCGGCAACAACCCCATCGTCGGGAGCGACCTGAACTCCCTCGTGCCCGGGCTGGTCGGCCAGGGCCTGACCCTCGACCGCTACGGCTACATCGATATCGCCCCGTCCCCCACGCTCGACCTCCAGAGGTTCACGATCGACGCCTTCGTCCGGCCCGACGGACCGACGGACCTGAACAACGACCTGTACGGATCGACGCTCATCATCAAGTCGACCTCCACGAACGAGGTCTCGATCCGGGTGGGGTGGAGTCCTTCCACCCAACGCTTCAACACCGCCTTCGGCGACCTGGTCACCGACTTCCGGGAATCGACCAACACCTTCCCCGCCGGGTCGTTCTACCACGTGGCCGTTTCGTACGACGGATCCACGTTCAAGCTCTACGTGAACGGCGTGATCGAGACCCAGTTCGTCGTGGCCAGGACGATCGTCTACGACAACAATTACACCTGGTCGATCGGGTCTTCGCCCGCACAGTACCGGGCCAACGCCCATACCTGGAACGGAGTCATCGACGACCTGACCTTCAGCAGCGGCGCCTTGCCCGATGCCGCGATCCAGGCCATCAGCGATTCGGGATTCCTCGGGCGGGATCGAAACCTCCTGCTCCTGGGCAACGGTCAGAACGGCGTGAATCTGGAGAGCAGCGCCTCCTTCAACACCATCGGCGGTCTCACGGCCGAGGCCCGCAACGTGATCTCGGGCAACCTGCGAGGCGTGAGGATCACGACCGACGACAACACGATCGCGGGCAACTCCATCGGCACCGACGCCACCGGCGCGATTGAGGTGAGCAACGCCCTCAACGGCATCTATGTCGGCGGGACACGGAACACGATCGGCGGGACCGCCACAGGCGCGGGCAACGTGGTCTCGGGCAACGGCTTGCCCAGCGTCGATGACCCCGTATTGGGCATGGCTTTCGAGAGATACGGCATCTTTGTCGAGGACGGCGCGGCGTCGCACACCGTGATCCAGGGGAACTTGGTGGGCACCGACGCCTCGGGCCTGGTCGCGATCCCCAACGCCGCAGGCGGGATCGCGGTCAAGAATACCGCGGAAGTGACCATCGGGGGCACCGCCTCGGGGGCCCGCAACGTGATCTCGGGCAACCTCGGCCACGCGGGGATCTTCGTCACCGACACCCTCGCCGCTAGCGATCAGTTGCTCATCCAGGGCAACCTGATCGGCACCGGGGTCGACGGCCAGACCAGGCTCGCCAACTTCAACTCCGGCATCACCGTCCAGCTGAGTTCGGGGTTCACGATCGGCGGCCTCGCCCCCTCCGCCCGCAACGTGATCTCCGGCGCGGAGGGGAACGCCGTGACGATCTCCGACAGCAGCAATCTTGCTGTCGAGAACAACATGATCGGCCTGAACCAGACGGGCACGAGCAGCACCCCCCTCAATCACTCGGTCTTCAACGCAGGGATCGGAATCGCTCTTTCTTACTCCACGGGCGTGACGATCGGTGGGACCGCCGCGGGCGCGGGCAACATCGTGTCGGGGGGGTCGCAGACGGGCGTGTATGTGTTGGGGGGCGTCTCCAACCTGATCGGCGGCAACCTCATCGGAACCGACGTCACGGGCACGTTGGCGTTCCCCAACGAAGATCTCAGCCTTCCAAGTCTCTCCAAGGGCGGTGTGACTCTGGACCAGACCACGGGCAACACCGTGGGAGGGACGGCCACGGGCGCCCGCAATGTGATCTCGGGCAACTCCAACTCCTCGGGCGTTCAGTTGTACGACGCCGACAACAACACCATCCTCGGCAACTTCATCGGCACCGACATCACGGGCACCGTCGCCCTGGGCAACGGGCTCGGCGTGTGGCTCTACAACGCCTCCTCGGGCAACACCATCGGCGGGACCTCGACGGGCGCCGGGAACGTGATCTCGGGCAACTCC
>JANOBY010000129.1:0-2143 GCA_031411935.1 Planctomycetales bacterium
GAAGTCGTCGCGGAAGTCCTCGGCATAGGCGGCGAGGCGGTCGAGGACTTCGGGGGCGAGTTCCGGGGTGTAGGTTCGGTTCATCCCCTCGATACGAAACTCGACGCGAAATCGTTCGCAAAATCTAACGGAGTAGCATTAGGGGGCTGCCTCAAGGCTGTTGAGCGTGAGCTTCAGCCCTTCCTCGAACTCAACGAGCGGGCCGTATCCCAGAGTCGATTCGATCAAATCCAGGCTTGCCTGGGAATGTCTCACGTCTCCGTCGCGGGGAGGGCCAAACTCCGGGGCGATCTGAGTCCCGAGCGCCACGTTCATCGAATCGACGAGATCCAGGAGCGTGATCCGCCGCCCCGTCCCGACATTTAACGCGACGCCTCCCAGCGGCTCCTCGCTTCTCATGGCGAGCAGGTTGGCGTGGACGACGTTAGCCACGTACGTAAAGTCTCGGCTTTGCAGGCCGTCGCCCAAGATTGTGGGGCGTTTGCCGGCCCTCATGAGTTTTGCGAACAGAGAAATCACACCGCTATAGGGGCTGTCTGGGTCTTGCCTCGGTCCGAACACGTTGAAGTAGCGGAGGCTCACCCCGTCCAGACCCATGGTCTGGGCGTAAACCCTCACGTAGTGCTCGCCCGCTAGCTTCGACGCGGCATAGGGGCTGAGCGGACGTGGGATCATGCCTTCATGTTTCGGGAGTTCGTCGGTCTCGCCGTAGGCGCTGCTCGATGCGGCGAACATGAACCTTCGCACCCCCGCGCGTCGCGACGCTTCGAGCAGGTTGAGCGTGGAAGTGGGGCCATTGCGATGGGCTTCCAGCGGGAAGGCAACCGATCTCGGGACGCTCGGGATCGCGGCCTGATGGAACACGTAGGTTGCACCGGCCACGACCGAGGCGCATGTCGACTCGTCGGCAAGGTCTCCTTCGACGAACTCGACTTCCGGGAGAAAGGAATCCATATTCGAGCGGAAGCCCGTGCTCAGGTTGTCGATGACCCGGACGCGGAATCCATCGGCGAGCAGGGCCTCGATGATGTGCGAGCCGATGAAGCCCGCGCCTCCGGTCACGACCGCCAGATTTGAGGAATTCACGGCCTGGGACCTCATTTCGGTACGTCGAGGAGATGAGACTGACAGTCCCGCGTCCGGAGTTACAAGGCCGGGAACGAGCAGAGGTTTCGGACCCAATCGCGGCTTCCGTCGTTCGCCCATCCGTCGAGCTGGGCGGTGTCCTTGAGTTGCTGGCCTCGCTTGCGATCGACCGCGAGAAATCCACAGGGCAGGTCGGGCAGCGAGGTCAGGTCGCCCCAGAGCTTTTCGAACTGAGCGACGGGGAAGATGTCTTCCTGTCCTTGCCCCCAACGCCGCTTCACATCCTTGATGGTCACATACGTGGGTAGCCGCGCGGCCATGGCCCTCACAGCTTCGGCGACCCGGGTCGGTTGCCTCATCAGATCGTCCCGAGTGAGGTTGAGGGTACGGAGAAGACCGTCGATGTGGACCCAGGTGGTCATCGAGTTGTAGTAGCGAAGGCGGAATTCGATGTCCTCGCGCGGCTGGGCCAGGCCTTCCAGAAGACGCAATTGGCCTCCGACTCGTGCCAGTCCACCGCCTCGGTCCTCGATCCTGCGCGGGATGACCTCGAAGCCCAAGGTGTTCTCCGAGCCGATGGCCAGGCCCATGACTCCGGGGTCCAGGTTGGCCCCCAGCGTGTCGATGTTATGCACCATCAACCACTGAAGCTCGGGATTCTTGGCGAGCAGGCCGGCGAGGATCCCGTTCTTGAAGAGGGTCGGGACCTCGTAAAAGTGACCGGGCGGGTTGAACCTCTGGATCGGCACGTTGTCGGTGTAGTCGTTCCCCTCGCCCTGGGCCTTCGCCCATTCGAGGATCGCGCGTCGTGAAGCCTCGCGGACCTTCTGCTTGTTCTCGTCCAGCGTTTCGTGCGCCTGCTCGTCCCAGAGGAACGTCAGGTCGCGGACCATCGGGATGAGCCTCTGAGCGATCGACTGGCCGCGAGACAGTATCACGGGGCCGGTATGGCCATAGTTCGCCGTCTGTTCGAGGTGCCGTTCAATGGCCGAGTGGGTCAGGTAGCTCGTGGTCACGATGTGCGGGATCGTGACGCCAAACTGTTCCTGGGTTTTCC
>JANOBY010000130.1:0-32863 GCA_031411935.1 Planctomycetales bacterium
CGAGGAGGCCGAGGCGCTGTCCAGCCAGAAGATCCCCAAGAACGTGAAGAAGCACGCCATCCAGTACTTCGACATGATCCGCAAGGGGCAATGATCCCCGCAGATCGGCCCGCGTCCTCGATCAGCTACGGGGACGCGAGCTAAAGCTCGTTCGAGGTCCGGCTACGCGGCTTGGGGATATCGGTCACGAGCCGGCCCCCCTTGAAGATCGAGACCGTTCCCGTCGATTGCGACACGCTGAGCGCGATCGCCCGTGTGTCCACGGTGATGCTCGCGCCCGCCTCATGACGAGCCCCGAGGCCTCGCGGGAGGGGCTCGGCCGGAGAGGCCTGAGGGTTCAGATAGCGGCCCGCACACATGAGCACGCCATCCCCTCGGATCACGAAGGCTCCGTCGATCGCCGAGAACTCCTTGACCGTCTCTTCCAGGCGAGGATCGAGGATATTGCGTTCGCTCTCGGGGTAGCCGTGGAACGGGTTCATGACCAGTTGCCGGCTCATCCCCACGACCGCGTCGCAATCTCCCAGGATGAAGAGGGTCCCCACGGGTCGCCCTTCACGCCCTTCCAGCCCCAGCTCCGTGGCCAGCATGAGAAGACGTTCGAACACGGCGGGCTTCACGTCGGCGGGGAGCAGGTCCGCCGCGGAACCGGCGAACATCTCGACTTCCGTGCCGAGGTCCAGGACCATCACGGTGTCGATCGTTCCCGAGCTGTCGAGGCCGGTCAGGCAGATCACGCGATCCCCGCCCCTCACAAGCTGCTCGGCCCCCGCGACCAGGACCGCAACCTTGATATGGCCCGCGCGGGTCATGGGGATGTCCGGCACGCGAACCACCGCACAGAGCTCGTCCCAGCCTTCCGGGGCCTGGAATCCAGCTCTTCGCGAGACGAGGATGACCCGGAAATCGACGTCGCGGATCAGCGCCGCGAGGTCCGAATCCTCTTCAATCACGTCGGCATGGAGGAGGATGACCCGGGCCTGGACCTCCCGAGCGATCGCGTGAGCATGACGGACCAGGCTTCGCGTGAGGATCTTCACGGGACCAACGCCTTGGGAGTGGGAAATTCGATCGCGATGCAAAGGATGCCCAGATTGTCCCTCTGGGCCGGTTCGTCCTTCGTCCCGGTCTGCGAGATCCGCAGCGTATTCGCCCCCTTCCGGAGGATTCCTTTGGGCACGGGGACCCGCACCCGGAGTGGAGTCTCGTTCCTTGAGGTGATGTGGCGATTGAGGTCGCCAAGATCCTGGCCATTGAGGGAGAGCCGGGTCAGCAGCTCCCCTTTCTTGACCAGCTCCGAGTAGATGGGGGTGCCTTCGACGCCCGTGACCTGGAGCAGGTCCAGGGCGATCATGGGCGCATCGACAGCCGCGTCGGGTAGCGTGAAGGCAAGATCGAAGGGCGATGCCCCGGGCTGAGGAGGGTCGAGATCCTCCACCGACCGGTCGCCCAGGTGGTGGGCCGTCTGATCGATCACGAGACGCCCTCCGCGAGAGAGAAACTCCATGCGGCGGAGACCGTCTCTCGGCAAGGTCATGCGGCCAACATAGGGCACTTCCATCACCAAACTTCGCTCGTCCAGCGAGACGATGGCCCCTTCCACCTCATCCCAGGCGGCCGGATCTTGTCCGGGCTCGACCACCTGCCAGTCCACGCGGGCCCAACGCCCTACGATGGGCTTGGATTCCCCGGCACGACGCTCGAAATGGATCGACGAGATCTGCGACCAGGGCATGACCATCTCGTGTTTGTCGACCTCGAAGGTGACCCGATCGGCATCGGAGCTGGCGACCTTCCCGAAGAGTTGGTCTCCCGTGGTCAGGCGAACCTCATCCTGCGCGGGGTCGATCTCCGACCGTGGGGACGGCTCCGCGAACCTCACGAGGCTCAGGTCGTCGATGATGGCGACCGATCGTTCCCCCTCGGGATTGGTGCCCACGATCTCGGAGGCGAGGCGGAGCTCGAAGACCACGCCGCCCAGTCCCTGACCATGCGCGAGTTCGTCCCCGTCGACCGAGATGAGCACATGCTTCTCGTCGAACTTGATCGAGAGTCGTCGCCAGCCCGGCTTGCGTACGAGCGGCTGGACGTTGAGAGCGGGGCCTCCCGGAGTTTCGACGGCTAGCGTGGCCTCATTCCACCCCAGCACCACGCGGACGGTCGCGAGTTCCGAGTTCGGCTTGCGGAAGGTGAGATCCACGAACCAGCGGTGCCCGTCCCTGCGCTTGGCATCGTCGAAGAACGCCAGTTCGAGGCGTCCCGAATGGAAGTCCTCGGCCAGACGCGTGGTCAGCGAGTTCCCACCGGAAGGGAGTTGCAGGGCCTTCTCGTCGACGAGATGAGGGTCGATCGCCACCACGGGCGTTCCGCCTTGCGACCACCGGGAGAGATCCAGGGTCTCAAAAGGCTCTCGCAGAACCTGCGACTCGCCCGGCCTCTGGCTGATCGCCGAGATGCCTCCGGGGGCGACCAGGAGACTTCTCGTCGCGCCGTCCGGCGTGATGGACACGCCCCTCTTCTCCAACCCGTTCAGGCGGCCGGAGATCCTCCCGTAGGGTGCAAGGCTAAACCGATAGGGCGGGGTGCCCGCGGTCCTCCTGGTCTTCGCCCGATCGGCGGTCCAGGAGCGGAGGGACGACTCCCCGATGGCCTCGTCCGCACCGGTCACCCGGAACGAGAGATTTCCGGCCGGATCGCTCACCAGTCGTCCCGTGAGGGTCCGCCCATCGGCGGTTTCGACCGTCTCGACAGGCTCGGGCATGATCGGTGGAGTCTGAGCGGAAGAGGTGGCCGGGTGCGACCCGAGCGCCCCCAGGAGGGCGAGGTACGCGATGACACGATTCCGAGCGAGAAGGTGTCTTTTCATGATCGAATTCTAAGCGGGTGGAATCGGGCGGCACAAGTCGGTGAATCTCGATCTGGGGCGGCGGCGGCCTCTGCGCGAGGTGACGACTTCACTCAGAACATCGTCTCGACGAGCTCAACCGATCGGCGGCGTGGCCGGATGGGGCACCAGGTTGTGTGGACCGAGGAACCCCCTGAGCATCTCGCGAGGTTGAGTTCGTCGTCCGTCCGAAGCCTCCAAATTGGCTTCGTTTTGGGTTCGTTTTGGGTTCGTTTTGGCTTCGTTTTACCTCGCTCGCACCCCGGAGAACCTCCAAGAGACGAGACTTAACCCCTTTCTGCGTAATCACATCGGAAGCGTGATACTACGGGATAAGGGCCTCTAAATTGGGTTCGTTCTGCAAATTTACATTTTTTGCGGAGAACGGGCCCCGGGGCGACGGGCCTTGCCCTTTCGGTGGTCCTGGTTGTCAATGAGCTGAAGAGGTGCCCGAAGGGACCACTCCGTTCGATAGTATCGGAGGGGCTCCGGGGTTCGATCGCCGCGACTGCGTTCCCGCCTGAGATCCGACTATCCGGCCCTGAGCTTTACATGGCGAATGAGGACTGGGGCCCCTTATCGAGAGACCTGAAAACAAGAAGAGCCGCCGCATCCCCGGACGGGGGACACGGCGGCTCGATGGAATTCCGAGGGTTCGCGAATCCCGATCAGGGAGAGGTCGCGACGGCCGGTCCGCCAGCTCGGCGGAGGTGGTCCTTGTCGAAGTACACGACCTCGACGCGGTGATCGACATGGTGGAACGGGATCGGGTAGTCCGACCAGTACAGCTCGTCGAAGTAGATGGTGCACTTGTAGTGGCAGTGGACCAGCTGGGCGGCTCCGGCGAGCGGATAGATCTTGACCGGGTCCACCTTGTCGCCGATCTTCTCGATCAGGAACCGGGCGTTGTTACGCTGGACCTCGTAGAACGGCGGGCAGCCGTTGCGGAACTTGGGGACCTTGGCCCAGACTTCTTCCTCGCTGGGAGGATCGAGGCAGGTCGGGGGGGCGAACTCGCCCGGGATGGGGTCAAGGATCGGAACGCGATCCTTCTCTTCACGCTGGATGTCCTCTTCCAGTCGCTGGGACTGCGACGGCAGGATCGGCCAGGCGAAGGACCAGCCGGTCGGGTGCAGCGGGGAGATGTTGCGGAAGACGTAAGACAGAGCGCAACCAGTGGCGCTTGTCGAGACGGCCGCCAGCAGCACTCCCGCGAGGAGGCCGCGAACCCAGCGCGGGGTGAGCGGACCGTGATGCCTAGCGGAACGGATCATGATCGATTCCCCTCCGTGGGATGAGCGCGTGCCGGACGGGGGGCTCTCCGGCCCCACCGACAACTCTGCCGAAACCGCGCCAGGTGGCACTGACTTCCGACCCGATCACGCCTCGTCGAGGGTGCTTCGGGCAGATTCTAGCTGTCTATATCGAACCGGGGCGGCCGAAACTGTGGGAAAAGTCCCGGAGGATCTCCCATTCCGGAACTCTCGGGCCGTTGACAAAAGAAAACGCCCCGGGACGTATCGCCACACGCCCCTTAACGAAGCAGGCCGCAGGCATCCTGGGAAGGTTCCCGGGACGCCCGCGGCCTGAGTTTCACCGAACTCTACCCGATGGGGTGCAGATCGGAAGGGGGCCGGTCGCTCAATAAGCGAAGAGGCCGAACGGATAGGGGGTGAAGAACGGCCGCGTGTAGTGCTTGCGGAAGTCCAGCCACCAGATCCCGTCGTCCCAGCGAAGGGTCACGGCCCGCCAGTCCAGGGGGACTTCCGGATAGGGATAGAAGGGGCCGATGTTGGGGAACGCCTGCCAGGGATAGGCCGTGGGGTAGCCAACCGCCGAGAAGTTGCCGGCCGGGGCGTAGCTGGGCCAGGCATAGTTCGGCATCCCGGGCTGCGAGGCCTGGGAAGGTCCGGTCATGCCGGCTTCGCCTTCGGGCATGGGGCCATCGAACGGCTGGGCCATCGCCCCGTTGCTGCCGTCGATCGGGCCCGCCATCATCTCGCCGCCCATGGCCGGGGCCGCACCGCCGTGCATCCCATGGTGCAAGCCGCCCATGGCGACCTGTTGCGGCTGGTACTGGACCGTGCGGACGGCGTCAGTGCCCACCACGCGGAGGCGATCCACAACCTGACCCACGCCCGGGGTCTGGCCCGCACGCTTCATGGCCTCGGCCTTCAGGGCCGGGCTGGCGACCGTTCCGCTCAGGAAGGCGACGCCCTCGCGGGTCTCGATCGAGATCCGCGAACTGGTCAGTTCCTGGTGGGAACGCAGCGACGCGGCGATCGCGTCGGCCGTCTGCTGGTTGGCGTTCGGGGCCAAGGTCTGGGCGTTGGCGCTCGAGGCGATCGCCAGCACCGTGATCCCAATAAAGGCCGAAATCCGTTTCTGAGAGATCATGCGGATATCCTTGCTCCCGCCGATGGCCGACCAGTCCTGGGCCGGTCGGCGAGCGGGTCACGCCTTCCGGGTCGGGAAAAGTAGGCCAGGACAGACTCGGGAGGGGGAGCAAGATCGAGGGGTGCTATCGCCATCCGACCGGGCACATCCATGGCCAACGGCGGAACTATGGCGCGCATCCCGGAACCCGTCAAATCGCGGAAGGAAAATTCGTCGAGGTCGGTGGGGGAAGATGGGTCTAAACCCATGCCTCAGAGGCACTTCGGGCGTGGAAAAATTATGCTCCGAAGGCCGTTTTGCCCCGGTTGACCTGCCCGGATCTGCGGGAAAGTTCGATCGATCCCGCGCCGCAGATCATGCCGATGAAGAGGATCGTCACGGTCACTCCGGCGAACAGGGCAAATTGCGAGTCGTGCTGGCCGCAGAGCGCCCCCGACAGGCCGAGGCCGACGAGCGAAAGGACGTAGCCCATCCTCGCATGATCCGCGAGTCGCGTATGCGGGAAGAGGCGGAAGAGGCAGAGGGCTCCCACCCCCAGGACCTGGAAGAAGACCACGGTGAGTTCGAGAACTTCGCAGGTCGGCAGGATGGAAAGTTCCATACAGGCTCACTCCTTGGGCGCTGTAGAGGGATGCGATCGGGTTGGTCGTGATCCTTCACGAACTGGAGAAAGACTAAAGCATCTACCGCGCCAACGCCGAGAGGCCGGGGAAAATCGACCCCCCGTCGTCACTTCAAGTCCAAGACTTCACAAAAAAACGACTCCCCGCGAAAAAGTTCCGCGAGGAGTCGGCAAGACTTACAAACCCGGACGGTGGGGATTACAACAAAAGTCGATCAGCGTGACCGACTCTTCTTGGAAGGATTGGTTTCGCGGAGGCCGGTGTAGTCGAGCACCTTCCATCCATCCTTCTCCTTCCGCATGACCAGATGGCGACTCATCCGGTTGTTTTTTTGCGTATCGTCTTTGCCGACAATCACTTCCACCGAGCCACTGCTCTTTCGGGTGTTGACGTCCATGACCTTCATGCCGTCGAAGTCCCTTGCGAGCTGTTCGATCATGTCGGTGGTCGCGGTTTGCGAGAGCACGGCCTTGAACAACTCGATACGGGCGGCGCCGGCGAGGAACTCCGCGCGCTTGGCCGTGGCTTCCGAGAGGGCCGTGGCGTCCTTGGCCTGGGCCGCGGCCAGGAAGCTCTGGGCGCCCTTCATCGCAGTCGAGAAATCACCCGCGGCGCCGACCGTACCGGGGGCACCTCCTCCGGTGAGCCCATCCCCATCACCACCCGGCCCTCGTCCTCCACCACCCGCCGCGCCGGGATATCCTGCGGGCATGCCGCCTCCGCCCGCGGCAGCGGCACTACCGTTAGCTCCGCCACCCGCCCCGCCGGGATATCCTGCGGGCATCCCGCCCCCGCCCGCGGCAGCCGCGCTGCCGTTTGCTCCGCCGCCCGCCCCGCCGGGGTAACCTGCGGGCATCCCGCCTCCGCCCGCGGCGGCCGCGCTGCCGTTCGAACCGCCGCCCGCCCCGCCGGGATAACCTGCGGGCATCCCGCCTCCGCCCGCGGCAGCCGCGCGGCCGTTCGATCCGCCGCCCGCCCCGCCGGGATAACCTGCGGGCATGCCGCCTCCGCCAGCGGCAGCCGCGCTGCCGTTCGAACCGCCGCCTGCCCCGCCGGGGTAACCTGCGGGCATCCCCCCGCCACCAGCGGCAGCTGCGGCGCTTCCGTTAGCCGGAGCCGGCTGCCCGGCCGCGGCTCCTGGAGCAGGAGCTGGAGTGCCCGCGAGTGACAGAAGCTCATCCGTTTCGGTCTTTGCAGGCGGAGGCGTCGGGGCCGCGGGGGCTGCGGCGACCGCCTCGGGGGCGGCTTCCTCGGCGGCAGCCGGCTCGGAGGTCGATTCCTCGGCCGAGGCTTCGGCGTCCGCTTCTGGCTCGGCCTGCCCTCCGCCGCAACCGACGATCCCCACGCCAAGCGCCGACGCAGCGACCAACGCCCACAATCTGAACGGTCGTCCCATCATGATCGTACCTCAAGTTTGAGCGAAGGCCGGATCGTCCGCTCAGAGCGTCGAACGCGGTCCCGGACGCGGCGGAGAAATGCAACGATGCCTGGATTATGACCGATCGCATCTCCTCAACGAAAGGGGCTCGCTTGACAATTCCAGCCGAGCGGCGCCGCTTGCTCGCCTCCTGGCATGGGGCTATGATGGCGCAGCCTCGCAATCGATGGGTCAGAAGCTGGAGTCTCGCGAATGGGTGCCACGAAGACCGTTCTCCTGGTGGACGATGACAACGACATCATCGAGTCGATGAGGATGGTCCTGGAGGGACGAGGGCATCGCATCCTGATCGCCCGGGACGGGAATGCCGGGCTGACCATCGCCGAGCGCGAGAATCCCGATCTGATCGTCCTCGACATGATGATGCCGAAGAAGAGCGGCTTCCTCGTCCTCGAGAAGCTCAAGGGGCGGCCCCACGGGCTCATCCCCACGATCATGATCACCGGCAATGAGGGCAGCCGCCACCGGGCCTACGCCGAATTCCTCGGCGTGAAGGACTACATCCGCAAGCCCTTTGCCATGGAAAAGCTCGTGAAGTCGGTCGAGGCGATCCTCGGCGGCGAGACGTCGGCCAGCCCCGCCCCAACGTCCTGAACCGACCTCAACGGGCCAGTCGGATCCCGGCGAACTGCCAGCGCGAGGCTGGGCCGAAGAAGTTGCGGTAAGTCGGCCTGATGTGGCTCTGGGGGGTCACGCAAGCCCCCCCCCGCAGGACCATCTGGGTGCACATGAACTTGCCGTTGTACTCGCCCAGGGACCCCGAGGCCGGGCGATACCCCGGATAGGCCGTGTAGGGGCTCGCGGTCCACTCCCACACGTCGCCAAAGATCTGAAGAGGGCGCCCCGTGCCGAGATCCTCCGCGGGCATGGGCTGGTACACGCCTGCTTCCAGGAAATGCCCCTCGATCGGACAGGGCGTGGCAACCTGCTCCCACTCCGCCTCGGTCGGGAGCCTGGCCTCGGACCACCTCGCGAAGGCGTCGGCCTCGTAGAAACTCACGTGAAACACCGGTTCGGCGGCACTGACTTTCTGCATGCCGCTGAGCGTGAAGGTCCACCACTGCCCGTCCCGACGCTCCCAGTAGTGAGGAGCCTCCCACCTCGCGTTCGTCTTCGCGGCCCATCCGTCCGACAGCCAGAATTCCGGGCGGGTGTAGCCTCCATCGTCCATGAAGGCCAGATACTCGGCGTTCGTGACCAGCCGGGATGCGACCTCGAAAGGTTCAAGGTAGACCGTGTGATGAGGCCGCTCGTTATCGAAGTGGAACTGCAATCCCCCACCGACCTCGCAAAGGCCTCCCTGATGGAACACCCACCGGAGTTCTGCGCCACGACCTTTCGACTCAGTCGTGATGGGTCGATCCTGGAACACTGGCCGGACAGGATTCGCCCCGAACGCCGCCTTGATGTCCATCAGGATCAATTCCTGATGTTGCTGCTCGTGGTTGAGCCCCAGGATCAACACCGACTGGATTTCGGACAGCGCCTTGCCGCTAGCTGACGAGATCGCCTCGAGCATCCGATCATCGACGGTCTGGCGATACCTATGGATCTCAGAAATCGTCGGACGGGACAATAAACCGCGGCGATCGCGAGCGATCCGCTCTCCGACCGCGTTGTAGTACGAGTTGAAGAGGTAGTTGGCGTCCGCATGGGCGCGGACATACCCGGAATCGAGCTGGGCCAAGACGAAGGTTTCAAAAAACCAGGTGGTGTGCGCGAGGTGCCACTTCGTGGGGCTGGCGTCCGGCATGGCCTGGACGACGAAGTCCTCCGGTTCGAGGGTCTCGCAAAGCCGAGTGGTCTGCTCTCGGACCTGGCGAAATTTCGTCAGGAGCGTTTCGCGGATATCTTCCCGAACCGTGGGCATGCGTACGCTCCCGGGCTCGACTCCGCTATGAAGAGTCGTCCATCAGTTTTAGACAGACGGGGACCAAACGACAACTTGGAGCCGGGGGGTTGGATCCCGAATGCCGTGGGCTTATTGTAGACCCATCTGCCGATTCCGTCCCGCCCCGCCCCTCTCCTCATGCTTGCCGCGGAGGTTCGATGCGCCGCATCGCGTGTATTTGCCTGGCTTTGTCGTTCCTGATCGTCGATTTTCGCCACTCGCAGACGAACGCGGACGAGCCCCTCTCGGCCGAGTTGGTGGCGAGGACCGAGGCCCGGTCTCCGCAGGACGAACGCGCCGGATTTCACCTCCCGCCGGGGTTCGAGATCCAGCTCGTGGCGTCCGACCCCGACATCCACAAGCCCATGAACATCGCCTTCGACGACCGCGGGCGGCTCTGGGTGACCGAAACCATCGAATATCCCTACCCGGCCAAGGACGGGACCGAGCCCCGGGACAGCGTGAAGATCCTCGAGGACTTTGGCCCCGACGGCAAGGCCCGGAAGATCACGACCTTTGCCAAGGGGTTGAATATCCCGATCGGCCTGCTACCCATGCCCGGCGGCAATTCGGCCCTCGTCCACGCGATCCCCACGATCGACCGGCACACCGACACCAACGGCGACGGCGTGGCCGACACTCGCGAGCTGGCCTACAAGACGTATGGCTCGCGCGACACCCACGGCATGACGAACGCCTTCACCTGGGGCCTCGACGGCTGGATCTATGCCTGCCACGGGTTCAACAACGAGTCCGAGGTCAAGGGCAAGGATGGCAAGCCGCTCGTCATGCAGTCCGGGAACACCTACCGGATGAAGCCGGACGGATCGCACGCCGAGGCCTACACGCGTGGCCAGGTCAACCCCTTCGGGCTCTGCTTCGACCCTCTCGGGAATCTTTACTCCGCCGATTGCCACAGCAAGCCCGTTTATCAGCTCCTTCGCGGGGCCTACTACCCGAGCTTCGGCAAGCCCAGCGACGGTCTGGGCTTCGGCCCCGAGATGGTGCAGCACGACCACGGATCGACGGCCATCTCGGGCGTGGTCTACTTTGAGGCATCAAGCTTTCCCGAGGAGTTCCGCCGGAACATCTTCATCGGCAACGTGGTCACCAACCGGATCAATCGCGACACGATCGACTGGAAGGGTTCGACGGCCAAGGGCATCCTCCAGGATGACTTCCTTCGCAGCGACGACCCCTGGTTTCGCCCCGTCGACCTGAAGCTCGGCCCCGATGGTGCGCTTTATGTGGCCGACTTCTACAACAAAATCATCGGCCACTACGAGGTCCCGCTGACCCACCCGGGCCGAGATCGCGAGAGGGGGCGAATCTGGAGGATCGTCTACCGCGGTGAGGACGGGAAGTCTCCGCTCCGGCCCTTGCCCGACTTCACGAAGATGAGCGATTCGGAACTCCTCGCGGAGCTCGACGACCCGAACTACTCCCGTCGAGTCCTCGCCGCGAACCAGATCGTGCATCGCGGTGGCGATTCTCTGATCGGGCAAGTGAAGGAGCTGACCGATCCGAAGCGATCGGCGACGGCGCGGGTCCACGCCCTCTGGATCCTTGGCCGGCTCAATCGACTGGACGATGCCGTGCTCGCCTCGGCGCTGACCGACCCTTCGCGGGAGATCCGCCTCCACGCGGGGAAGATCGTGGGCTCGAAGACGAACGTGAGCCCGCAGCTCATGGCCTCCCTGATCTCGGGGCTCAAGGACTCCGATCCGTTCGTGCGGCGAGGGGCCGCCGACGCCCTGTCCCTGCATCCGGCCTCAGGGAACGTCACGCCCTTGATCCAGGCCCGTCATCAGGCCAAGGGCGAGGACGAGGCCCTGGTGCACGTGACCCGCATGGCGCTTCGGGATCAGTTCCTCGGTGCCGCAAGCTGGCCCACCCCGGACGATAAGGCCCTGACCGAGGCCGATCTTCGAGTCCTCGCGGATGTGGCCATGGGCGTCCACGACATGCCTTCCTCGCGCTTCCTCGTGGGCTTCCTGGCAAGGTATCCGGGGGATCAAGGCCAGCGCAACGAGCAACTGCACCATGTGGCCCGCTACGGAGACGCCGAGACCGACGCCAGGATCTTCGCCATCGCCCGCGAGATCCAGAAGGACGACCCTTCGGTTCAGGCGGACATGATCAAGAGTCTGCATCAGGGCTATCAGGAGCGTGGGGCCCCGTGGACGGGTGCGGCCCTCGATTGGTCCACCGAGGTCTCGAAGGAGCTTCTCGGGTCGAAGGAATCGGATCGGGTCGCTCGCGGGCTGGCCCTGAGCGAAGGGTTGCGACTCACCGCGAATCGCGAGGTCATCTCGGCCATCGTCCGATCCTCGGATCGGCCCGAGGCCCAGAGAATCTCGGCGCTCCAGGCGCTGGCGGTCATGAACCCCGAGCTTGCGTCCGAGCCGCTCGCCCCGCTCCTCACGCAGGAAGGAACCCCCATCGCGGTGCGCGAGGCCGCGGCCCAGGCCCTCGCGAAGACCAACCAGGAGAGCGCGAGGCTCAAGCTCGTTGAGGCTCTCGCGATCACGTCGGATCGACTCCAGACGTCCATCGCCGCCGCGCTCGCGGGCAACAAGCTCGGTGCCGAGGCGCTGCTCGCCGCGGTCGCGCAAGGCAAGGCTTCGGCCCGTCTGCTCCAGGAACGGGCGGTCCGGATCTGGCTGGACGGGTCCGACGTCCCTGACCTGTCCGCACGGATCGCCAAGCTAACCGAGGGCTTCGCCCCGGCCGACTCGAAGGTGGCCGAATTGCTCGTGAAGCGTCGGACGAACCTGGCCGCCAGCCAGGCCGATGTCGCACGAGGATCGCAGGTCTTCAAGAAGAATTGCGCGGCTTGCCATCAGCTCGGAGGCGAAGGGGCCAAGGTCGGACCGCAACTTGACGGGATCGGTGTTCGCGGTAGCGACCGGCTGATCGAGGACGTTCTGGACCCGAACCGGAACGTGGATCAGGCGTTCCGCCAGTCCACCTTCGCCCTGAAGGATGGGCGAATCCTGTCGGGCCTCCTCCTTCGTGAGGAAGGCAACGTCGTGATCGTGGCCGACGCCGAGGGGAAGGAAGTGCGGATTGAAGCCCCGAGCATCGAGGACCGCAAGACGGCGCCCGTGTCCCCCATGCCCGCCGACTTCTCCGAGAAGATCGTCGAAACCGACTTCTACGACCTGATCGCCTACCTCGCCTCGCGCAAGGCGAAATAACCCGGGGCACGACGTGGGCCTGAGGCCGCGGCAGAGTCATGGGAAGCCGATGGCAGGAGTTGGCGTTTCGCTGTGGCCCGTGCCTGGTCTCGCTTCGATGCCCGCGGCGATCGGGAGAAAATTCCGGATCGCTTGCGGGCTCCGTTTCGATCTTCGAAAATTGGACGATCGAAGGGGCGAGTCGTCGGGAGGACGGGATGTCTTCTCCACCGAAAGACGACCAGGAAAACCGCGTCGCCCGCCCTGATGTGTTGACTTCCCTCGCAACCGAAGGGCGGAGGTCAGGTCGATCGCGGCTCAACGAATTCCGGTCGCTCGATCAAACGTAAATTCGGCGGTTGTAGATATACCACTCCAGCAGCACCACCGAGAGCATCCCCACCGCGAGACTCCACCACACGTGCTTGATGGCCGGGGTGGGCTTGCTGTTGGCCTTCACGGCGTTCAGGCCGATCTTGATCTTGTACGCCTCGGCGTCCTTCTCGCTGAGGCCGGAGGGAACCCGCCCTCTCGGTGCGAGATCGCTTTCGCGCGGGTCGAAGAGATTCACGGCGAAGCTTGTGCTCTGTTCCGGGGCCCACTTGACCTCATACAGTCCGGTCTGGCGGGCTCCGTTGAAGAAGAAGGAGCCATTGGGCGAACGCTTGATGGTCTCCAGCTTCACGCCGGTCGGCCCGTAGACGTCGACCGTGGGCGTGAGCGAGTCGGCGCGGATCTCGATCGGCTGGTTCGGGCGGTGGACCTCTCCGCCCGACACTTCGCGGGCATTTCCCAGGTTCCTCAGGGCGTTGTACAGGAAGAGCGGGAAACTCGTCTTCAGCTGCCAGTTCGTGTTGAACTTGCCCCCGTCGAGCAACGGGAAGCCGATCACGGCGTCCACGAACCCCGAGCGAGGAGCCACGAACGCCAGGGGACCCGAGTTCCCCTCGATCAGGGCCGAGGCCCCCGAGGGCAGGTCGCACGTGACGGCCTTCTGGATGATGACCGTGTTCATGTCCCGAACATACTGCATGAGCGGGTGGGCCACATCCCAGTCCAGGATCACCGGAGTGACGACTTCTCGGGGCCGATCAAAATTCGGGCCCGGCGGAAGGACACCGAAATAAAGCGCATTGGCCTCGGGAGCGGTCTCGGGCCGTACGCCGTCGTAGACCACCAGGTCGAATCGGCCCGAGGCGATCTCTCGTTTCGTGGCATCGGCCTTCAGGTCTTCGGGAGTGGTCTCCACGAGGTCGCACAGTTCGGAGAGGGTCTTGAGCGAGTCCGAGAGATAGCGATTCTTCGCGGTGACCAGCAGGACCTGGGCCTTCCGAGGCGTCCCGAACACCGTGAACGCGGTGTCGTCCAGGGGCAGGGAGTCCTTCACGTTGAGGCGAACTTCGAGCTCTGCCAGTCCATTGTCCACCAGGTCAAACTTGAACGACTGCTCGGACTGAGGGGCGATCGTCAGCGCGATTGCGTCGAGCAGCGTCCCCCCCTTGTCGGTCCTTCCCTTGTCGCGACGATAGAGCCGGGCCTCGGTCTTGACCTCTTCCGCTCGATAATTTTTCACCCGCCCGAAGACCTGGAACTGGTCGGGCTTCTCTTCATCCCTCGCCGAGGAAAGTGCGAGGATCCCGACATTGTTGGACGCCTCGGGCGGCTTCTTTGTGCCGGGTTTGGGGGCCACGTCCGCCTCGGACGCGGGCGAATCGGGACCGATCACGATCACCTCGGGGTCCACCTTGCCGACGCTCAGCCCCTCCACGTCAGGAAACCCTCCGTCGGTGAAGATGGACAGCCTGGGGGCGACCGTCTCGTTCCGCACGATCACCCCCTCGCCCGCATCGCGTGCAGCCCGATCGAACGAGGGGCTGGCGAGGCCCGAGACCACCTGGATGGCCTCGCGAATGGAGGTCGTATTCTGCGTCGCGGTGATCTCGGCGAGCTTCTTGCGAAGGAGGCTCCGATTCGAGGTGTAGTTGGTGACCACGCGCGCCGTGTCCGAGAATGCCACGATCATGGCCAGGTCATCGCGCCCCATGTTGTCGATGATCTCGCCGGCCTGCTTCTTCGCGGCCGCGAGGCGGGAGGGCGCCACGTCGGTCGACGCCATGCTGGCCGACTCGTCGAGCACGAGGATGAATCGGGACTGCGGATCGCTCGACCCGTTGAACTGGGGACCGGCGAGCGCAAACATGGCGAGGAGGACCGCGAGCAACTGGAGGAAGAGCAGGAGGTTCTTCCTCAATCGCTGGAACAGGCTGTTGACGTGCAGATCCTCCAGGCTCCTCTGCCAGAGCAGGGTGCTGGAGACCTGAACCGGTCGCCGCCTCAGCTTGAGGAAGTAGAGCGCGATGATCCCCACAGGAACCCCAGCCAGGACCGTCCACTGGAGCGGTGTCAGCGGGTTCGCGAACTGGACCGGGATCAGATTACGCAGGACATTCACGAAGACGCTCCTCCAGCCGGTTGGCGCAGGGCCGTGAGGGTTCGAGGACTCAGAGATCGGGTTCGCTGACCTGGGAGCCGGGCCGCTCGCCGCGACGCTTCCGGATCATCGTGTAGAGCAGGTAAGCGACGAAGGCGAAGGCGAGCGGATAGAAGACCCACCCGCTCTTGATGGCGAATCGGCTCAGGATGCGTGCGAGGTCGATCGCGGCGATCATTTGACCAGCCCTCGCTCTCGGAGATAGTTCAGGATGAGCTTGTCGAACGGGTTATGGTTCGTGGTGAAGATGTAGGTGATCCCGCGCTGGGTGCACCACTGCTTCAAGCCGCCGACGAAGGCATTCAGGGTCGCCTTGTACTTTCGCAGGAGCGGCGCGCTGATGGTGATCTCGGCGAAGTCGTCGTCTTCGGCATCAACAAGCTTGAGGTCGCCCGCGAGCTCGGGTTCGACCTCCTCCTGACTGAGGACGTGGATCACGTAGATGTCCAGATTCCGGGCGAGCAGGTAGCGGAGGGCGTCCTGATAACCTCGCTTGTCCAGGAAGTCGGAGATCACCACGACCACCCCTTTGCCCGAGTGGCGGATCGCGAACGCCTTGGCGGCGGCCGTGAGGTCGCTCGTCCCGCCCGCTTCAAGCTGGTCGAGGTAGCCGACCACCCGGTGCATCTGCGACCTGCCCCTCACGCTCGGCATCCCCCGATCGAGGCCCGAGCTGAACGTGTCCATCAACACGCGGTCGTGGTTCACGAGGCCGATGAAGGACAGGGCCGCGGCCACTTGCTTGCCGTAGTGGAGCTTGGTCGGCTCGCCGAAGTCCATCGAGAGGCTGGTGTCCAGCATCGTGTAGAAGTGGAGGTCCTCCTCTTCCATGAAGAGCTTGAGGAACAGCTTGTCGAGCCGTCCGTACACGTTCCAGTCGATATGCCTGAGGTCGTCGCCGGGCGTGTTGGTGCGGTGGTCGGCGAACTCGACCGAGGATCCTCGGCGTTTGCTTTTCCGCTCGCCCTTCATGCGGCCGACGAAGATCTTCTTGCTCACGAGCTCAAGGTTCTCGAGCTTGTGGAGAAACTCCGGGTCGAGCAACGGGGCCGAGGTGGAAGCGGCGGGCATGGAGACGGCCCTCGATACGAGACGAAGGATCGGGCAGAGGTTTATCGGGAGAATCGGGCCCAATCGGTCAGCGCGAACAGACCGATCAGGAACGCGGTCGCGGCACCGAGGCCCAGCGCCCAGGGCGCGAAGGCGGCGAGGAACACTCGCCAGAACCCCGTATCGCGAGCCTCCGGGTGCCGGTGCACGAAGGTGAGGGCGGAGAACCAACTTTCCAGCGACACGAACAGGGTTCCCAGGAGCACCGCCGGGCCGAGCGTGGGCTCGATCGTCCAGGCCCACCACGCGGCCAGGAAGCAGAGAACGATCAGGATGCTGAGCCAGGCCACGTCGCGCCCGGTGTAGGACACGGGCGCATTCGGCTCGGGCTGGAGCGTGATCGGCGCGGGTGGGGGGTTGTAGATGTCTCTCATGGAGGTCGCCTCAGGTTCGGACTGGGTCCTTTCAACCCGCCTTGGCCATCGTCTTCGCCTCGGCCTTATCGGGAACCGAATCCAGGACCTTGAGCAGGACATCATCGGTGACGATGCCCTCGGCCTGGGCCTCGAAGTTCAGGAGCACGCGATGCCTCATCGCGGGCAAGTACACGCGCCGGATGTCCTCGAACGAGACATTGTAGCGGCTATCGAGCAGGGCCCGGACCTTCGCCGCCAGGACGAGCGTCTGGGCACCGCGAGGGCTCGATCCCCAGCGGATGTACTTGTTCGTGATCTCCGGGGCGTAAGGCCCTTCCGGGTGCGTCGCGAGGGCCATCCGGATCGCATACTCCTGCACGTGCGGAGCGATGATGACCTCGCGGACGAGGGCCTGCATCCGGATGAGGGTCTCGCCATCCATCACCTTCTCGGCCCGCGGCTTTTCCCCTCGCGTGGTCCGATCGAGGACGATCGTCAATTCCTCGAGCGTGGAGTAACCGACCACCAGCTTGAACAGGAAGCGGTCGAGCTGGGCCTCGGGCAGGGGGTAGGTCCCTTCCTGCTCGATCGGGTTCTGGGTGGCCATCACGAAGAAGGGCTGCTTGAGCTTATGGATCACCCCGCCCACGGTGACCGAGTGCTCCTGCATGGCCTCGAGCATGGCCGACTGGGTCTTCGGGGTCGCGCGATTGATCTCGTCGGCAAGGACGATCTGCGAGAAGATCGGTCCCCTCTGAAACTCGAAATGCCTTCGTCCGTCCGACCCTTCCATGACCACGTTCGTGCCGAGGATGTCGGCCGGCATGAGGTCGGGGGTGAACTGGATTCGATTGAAGTCGAGCGACACGGCATCGGAGAGCGTCCGGATCAGGAGCGTCTTGCCCAGGCCGGGCACGCCCTCGAGCAACGCGTGTCCACCGATGAAGAGGCAGGTCAGGACGCCGTGGACGATCTCGTCGTGGCCCACGATGACCTTGCCGATCTCGGACTTGACCTTGCCATAGACCTCGCGGAACTGGTCCGCGCGGGCTTCCATCGTCTCGGGGGCGTGCGTGGTCATGTCCGTGAGATCCCTGGTGGTGGTGCGAGGAAGTTGAATGAAGGTGTCGAAGGATCAGGGCGATCAAGAGGCCGGGCCCGGATCAAGGTTTGTCCTTGTCCGTGTCGCGGTCTTCCCAGACCTTTTGCTTGGCCTTGAGGAGCCGATTGGTATAGCTCTCCTCGGCGGGAGCTTTGGCTTCGGGGCCCATGCCCGGGGCGCGAGGTGCCGGGCGGCTTGCCGGACGCGTTTCCGTCGCCCCGGCCTGTCCCCCGAGGAGGGGCTCGTCCACCGGGGCCGTACTTTCCGGGATGACCGTGGGAGGAGCCTCGAACCGTGTTGCGGGGCGGGTACGATCCAGTTGTTCCGCAACCTCGGCCTTGCGGCCTCGCAGCTTCTCCATGTATTCGGTGCGAGGTGCGACCTCCTCGCCTCGCAGCTTGACCCAGGCATCGCTCACGCTCCGGCGCATCCTGGCGAAATCGGGCGAGACCCGCCTCACGGCCACATCACCCAGGAAGAGGCACGACGCCAGCCAGAGCAGGGGGGGCCAGAGGTCGGTGAAGCTCGAAGGAGGCGTGAGCTTGGGGTCGCGGCGAAACACGTCGGCCTCGGCGAGCGTCCGATCCATGTCGATCCGACCGTCTTTCCGGTACCGCCAGGTCAGCTCCTTGCCGTCGGTCAGGGTGGCGATCTCGCGGAGCTTCTCCGGGTTGGACTTGAGCTCCTTGAACTCGTCGGAGTAGGGGACCGAGACCCCTCCCTGCACAAGAATCGTCTTCCCGTCGGGGGTGCGTGCCCCAAGGTTTACAAAGTAATTGCCGCGGGCCTCGGCCTTCTCGACCACGCCCTCGTATCGCCCGGGGGCGGTCTGCGCGAGCGTGACGGGCTCGGTCTGGAACTCGGGATTGACGACGTTGCCCTGGATGTTCAGGTAGTTGAGGAACTGGTTGTCCTTGTCCAGGGCGTCGATCACGACCTTGACCTTGCCGTCCTCGCGTCGCAGGGACATCGTCAGGTTGCCGTTATCCACGGGACGCAGCGACCAGCGCACGATCTGGGACCAGAACGCCGAGTAGTTCTCCCACGAGGGCCAAGCCTTCGTCCATTGGCGGCCGGCATCGGAAGTCCATGCGACCGAACGGCCGAGCCCGTAAGTCCAGTGGGCGAGCAATGGGTTGGTCTGTCCCGTGGGCAGGGCCGAGCTGAGCGGGAGTTCGACTAGCTCGTTCTCCTTGAGCTGGGTGAGGATAAGGCCCGTGATGCCCGGCAGATTATTCGGAAGCCCCGCGATCGGCTCGGTGAATGACTGGACGGTCGGCGCCCAGGGCGCGGGCCTCTCGAACGTGAGCGGCCGCGAGATGAGCCGGGCTTCCTTCTGGTAGATCCTCGGCAGGGCCTTGGGGTTGGTCACGTTGTAGAATCGACCCTTGGTCTTCGTCGCGATGCTCTGCATCCACGTGGGCCCGACCATGTCGCCCCCGTGAGCCGCGACGAGGATCGACGTGACCGTGATCTTGTTGGCGACAAGCTGATTGATGACCGACGGCGTAGGGGGGGTGGGGTCGCCGTCGCTGATCACGATGAAGTGCTTGGTCATCGCGTCGGTCTTCGACTTCAACGCGTTGATGCCCATCTGCAACGAGGGATCCACGTCGGGCATGTCGCCGGGGGTCATCCGGTCGATCGCGCGGAGCATGGAGCCCTTGCTCTCTCCGATCGTGCGGAGGGTGAAGAGCCAGGCCTCCTGCCCTTCCCAGTGGAGCATCCCGGCGTAGTCATAGGGGGAGAGCGTCTTGAGGGCTTCCTGCGAGACCACCTTCTGCCAGTAGTTCCCCTCGGGGATCTCGCTGGCGTGCATGACCATCACGAGCGCGGACTTGCCCATGACCTTCATGGCCTTGATCTGCATGTCCACCGGCAGGGCTTTTTCCACCGGGGTGTTCATCCATCCGCCCGCGCCGAAGCTGTTCGGCCCGCCCAGCATGATCAGCCCCGCGCCCATGTCGTGCGTGTTGGCCTCCAGCAGCTTGATCTGCTCCTCGGTGAACGAGTCCTTGGGGACGTTACCCAGGATCACCGCGTCGTAAGGTTGGAGCTGGGCGATGTCGGTGGGGAGCTGGTCCCCGCCCACGATTCCTGATTCGTCGATCCGCGGGGCGACCTTCACATCGACCTTGAGCCTCTTCGCACGGAGGGCCGAAACGAGCTCGTCATGCTCACCTCGTTTGCCCTCGATGAGCAGGACGTTGGCCTCGCCGCGGGCCTGCACGAACCCTACGGCGCTGTTGTTGTTGGCGCGACGATCGCCGCTGTCGCGGTCGGGGATGAATTCGGCCGTGTAAGTGTAGAAGTTCGGCTGGTTGATCGTCTGCTTGATCGACTGCACGTTGATCCCGCGTTCCAGCTCCACGGCCACCGGCTCGGCGGTCAGCGGGGCCGAATAATTGTCGGCCTTCTGGAAGATCTGGAGCTTGCCCTTGACCGGCTCGCTGGCGCGGATGACCACGTTGATGTTGACCGTCTCGCCCTGCTTCACGTCGGGAGGGATGGCGACCTTCTCGACCAGCACCTCGCGATCGTAGCGGTACTCGATGGGCAGGACATCAATCTGGACATTCAGACCCTTCGCGGCGAACGCCTGCTCGACCGCGCGGCCCCGGTTGTCGTTGCCGTCCGAAAGGACCACAAGGCGCCGGGCGGTATCCTCGGGGAACGACGCCAGGGCCAGCTTGATCGCGGCGGCGAGATCGGTGTATTCGGCGTCGGGAGCGTTCTCGATGCTGTTGAGCTGCGGAGGGTTGGCCGACGGCGGGGACTCGACCCGGGGCTCCTTGCCGAACACGATCACGCCGGCGAGGTCATTCGTCCGCTTCTGGCTCTTGATGGCCGAGTTCACGTAACCGAGCATCGAGTCGCCCCAGTTCGGGGCGGTGGGGATGCTCTCGCTGCGGTCGAGCAGGAAGATCGTGGTGAGCTTGTCGTTCTTGCGGACCGCCTGCATCTGGGCGAGCGCGAGGACGATCAAGGTCACGACGGTTGTGCGGAACAGGATGGCGATCGCCTGACGCGCCCGGCCAAGGCCCGACAGGCTCCTGAGGCTCATCCCGATCAAGGGGGGGATGAGCACCGGGATCGCGAGCAGGTACCAAGGGTTGCCGAACGTGACCGAGAGGTTGCCCAGCATCGGATGTCGCCCCTGCGATCAGCTTGGATCAAGGTCAGAGGAAAAAGCGCTGAATGCGATGATTATTCGAGTCAATCACGGACACGGCACCCCGGCTGTCGACCGCGACGCCCCAGGGATTGTTGAGCTGCCCGGGCCCTCGGCCGCGAGTCCCCCAGAGCCCGAGCGACTTGCCATCGCGATCAAACTTCTGGACCCGGTTGTTGCCATATTCGACCACATAAAGCGATCCATCCTTGGCCAGGCTCAGGTCGTAGGGATAGCCCATCTGTCCGGGCTCGACCCCTCGCGATCCCCACATCCGGAGGAGCTTGCCCTCGACGTTAAACACCTGGATCCGGTGATTGCAACTGTCGGCCGCGTAGATCTCGTCGTTCGAGTCGATCGCCAGGGCACGCACCCGAAGGAATTCGCCTGGCTCGTACCCATGCCCGCCCCATTGGCGGACGAACCGACCGTCGCGGTCGAAGACCTGGATCCGGTCCGAGTTGCCATACTCCGAGACGATGTAATGGCCCGCCGAGTCCGACGCCACGTCGGTCGCGTACACAAATCGGCCCGGCTCCTCCCCCTGAATCCCGTCCCCGATCTGCCCGAGAAGCTTGCCTGCACGATCGAAGATCAGCACCCGATAGAAGTGCGTGTCGGCCACGAGCAGGCGGCCCCACCGATCGATCGTGAGCCCGTTGGGCCCGTCAATGTTGAGCGAAGGGGTCCGCCACGATCGGAGAAACCGGCCGTCGCGATCGAAAACCTGGATGCGATCCGTGAGGTCCGCGATGTAGAGTTGATCGTCGGCGTCGAACGTGGCGGCGCGGGGCAGATGCAGCCATCCGTCCTTCGTCCCGTGAGTCCCCCACACCAGTTCGGGGTGCGACCCCGAGCCCAGGGCCGATCCGCACCCGCCGATCCATGGGGTGAATCCCGCACACGCGGCCAGGGCCAGGGCTTTGCGACGGTTGACCATCGGAGTCGGATTCTCGAGACTGCGGATGCGTCCAGATCGGCGAGACCGAAGTCTCAACCCCTTGAGTCTAGTCAATCTGCGAGACGGCGTGCAAGTCCGAACGTTTTCGTTTTCGAGGATTTCACCCGCGACGTCCGGGAGCCTACACATGGCGGAATATCAGGAAGCCTGCGAGGTCGCAAAAGTCCTCGAGGGTCGAGGCTTGACGGTGGAGGTTCGGGGCCTGGCGATCGCGATTTTCAACAACTACGGCGAGTTCCATGCCCTGCTCAACCGCTGCCCGCACGCGAACGGGTCCATGGGTCAGGGATGGATCGAGGAGGGGGAGGCCGTTTGCCCTCTGCACATGTGGAGGTTCCGGCTCAAGGATGGCCGTTGCTCCACGATGAAAGGGGCGTCTCTGCATCGCTTCCCGTGCGAGATTCGAGGCGACAAGGTCTGGGTCGCGGTGTAATCGCGTGATTTCCCGCGAATCGTCAGATCCAGACCTTGAGCCGGGATTTCAGAGACTCGGGAAGGCGGCGGTCGATGATCCTCTGGATCACGTCGGGGTGGAGCCGCGTACTGAAATGCGACGCGATGATCAGCTCGTTCTCGAAACGGGCCTCTCGATCGAGAAAGTCGTCCAGGTGGGTGTGGCCGTATTTGTGGATGCGGTCGGGCCGTTCATTCGGGGCGACGAACGTCATCTCCATGATGAGCACCTCGGCGCGGTAGACCTCGGGTACGGCGTCCAGTCCCGCCGGTGCCGTGTCGCCCAGGTACGCGATTTTCGGGATGCGGAACTCGGCGGCCACCTCGATCCCCGAGAGCCGGATGTCGCGGATCTGGTCCCCGCTCATGCCCTGATACTCGGGCTTGAGCTTTTTGCGTCGCTCCCAGACCAGAAACCCGAGCGAAGGGATCGTGTGCTTCGTGGCGAACGTCTGCACGACCAGCTCACGAGAGAGTTCGATCTCCTGGCCCGGTTCGATGCCCACGAGCTTGACGGGCATCCGTCCCCGGTCGAGCCTCTGCCACGCGCGGAGGAGCATCCCCACGCCTTCCAGGGCGTCGGTGGGCAGGTAAATTGTCGGAGGCTCCATCTTCATCATGCGTCGCCTTGCCACGTAGACCGGCAAGGCGGCAAGATGGTCGAGATGAGCGTGAGACACGAACCAGTTGGGCGTGGTCATGAACGACCAGGGTTGAGCGCCCAGGTCGAAACCCACCTTCATCTCGGGAACACGCCAGTAGGTCTGGACCGCGGCCCGAGAGTAGCCCTCGATGGTCATCCCCTTGTGAGCGAGGCTCCGCACGGGTGCATTATCGACGGGGTGTTCGAGGTCTTCGGGAAGCGATTCCGACACAGCAAGTCCTTTAGTTCGCCCGATTCCTGAAAGACCCTGATCATAGCCGGGACAGCCCGTTCTCCGAAACGGGACAATCCCGCCCACCCTCTTCCAGATCGTCCGGTCAATGAATCATCGACTCGTCTTTGGCCCCGCCTACGCCGACCTGGTGCTCCGCGTGGAGGCCCCGTTGCTTCCTTCGGGGGTCGTCGATGGGAGCTATGAAGGGCGGCCGATGGGCGTGTCGGATCGTTGGTCGATCCGGGACGAATCGAACGCGACGATTGAGATCTTGGCCCCGGATTGGCACTCTGACTCGGGTGCGAATCCGAGCCGGATCCAGGTCTCGGGGCGGTTCACGCCGCACGTCGGGGGATTCCGCCGCGAGATTCGTGGGCATCTTGTCGGCAGATTCCTCGGGGGAATGGGTGCGGGATACGCCAGGGCCCTGGGCGGCCGACTCGTCTCGGCCCTCGGGCGATCGCACGATGAGCCAGACGCGATCGCGAGCTTTCTGGTTCAGGCCCTGGCCGTTGAAGGAATCGCCCATTCCCCTCTGTATGTCGAAGGTCAGAACACCGATTGGACCCTGCTCGTGAGCAGCGGCAATCATGGGGACAAGCTTGCGATTGGTTTTCGAGGTTGCCACTCGGGCGTGTCGCGGGTGGATCTGCGGGACGGGATCGGGGAGATCGACTTGCTGGTGGTGGCCGGTTTCTCCAACCAGGTGATCTCTCAGGTCCTCGCCCTTCCCGCCCGCGTCCGCATGCTAGCCCCCGCCATGCGGAACATGAGGGAACGCGAATCACCCCTGGCCTCGCTCTCCGGTCGGTTCGATTTCCTCAGTTGCAATCGATCGGAGTGGGACTCGCTGGACGGCCGAGGACGGATCCTGCAGGCCACGCCCATCGTGGCCATGACCGAGGGGGCCGACGGTTGCACGATCGACTATCTGTCGGAAACCGGGCTTCGTGCAACCTGTCAACGACCAGCCTTCTTGAGGGACTCTCCACCAGGGGACACCAATCGCGCGGGGGAAGCCTTCGCTTCGACACTGATCACCACACTCCTTGATGCGGGCTGGCACCCCGGGCCGGTCTCGGAAGGCCTGATCCGACTCGCCGTCGATCGCGCCTCGGCGGCGGCGGCGTTGGTGCTGGATCGGCTGGACTTCGGGTTTCCGAGCCCTCGTGAGATCGACCGAGCGCTCTCGGAAGGAAAAGTGCACGGTGGCGATCGTCGCGCCGACGGATAGAATCAGGATCCTTCCGGCGATCCTGCCGGAAGTTCGGGGGCTACCTCGCCTCCACCCTGGATCGGGGAGTCATCGATGGTGTTGTCCCTGGGGTCATTCCCCTTGATCCTGGCCCAGTCTATACGGAACCGCCAAGCCCAGACGCCCGTCAGCCTGGAACGGTGGATCGCTCAGCCCAGCGGATCGGTGTTCCTGGTCCTTGTCCTCGCGATCGTGGTCGGTGGAGGGCTCCAGGGCATGCGTCTCCTCCGGTCTCGCCGTTCGGTGGAGAGGATTTCGGGAGATTCTCCCGAGTTGGAGGCGATCCAGGAGGCCGCAACCTGCGGTCGGGCGGGACTTGTCGATCTCTTTCGTTTGCTTGAACACCCCACGAGTCCCGAGATCCGGAACGCCGCGGGCCGCGCCCTCTGCCGCCTATGGAAGGCCGACGAACTCGTGGCCGAGGAGGAGGTCGCGATCCTCGTTCGGGGCAGGAACGTGATCTGGAAGGCGCGTCGGAAGTACCCTCGATCGATGAACACGCCGATCACGATCACGGTCGATTTCGGCCCCTCGTTTCTTGAGGACTCCGAGGATTCAATCCGGCCCGAAAACCTGCTCTGGTCCTATCGGATCGCCGGGACGGGGCAGGTCTCGACCGAGCAGTACAGTCCGTGGCAATCGGGGGCGACTCGGGCCATGATCGGTGTTGACCCTCGCCACTTCCCGTCGAATGGCCCTCATCGCCTGGTCCTCCACGTCCGGGCGAAGACCCACAAGCTCACCTCGGAGTGGGAGAAGGAGTTGCCCCAGGTCCCGTTCACGTTTGAATTCGATTCGAACTTGCAAATGGTCTCGCTTCTGTCGACCGCAGACGATGCACGTCGCCAGGTCTTTCGGCATTCGCTCTCGCTGGTCATGCCGTCGACCGGCGCGGATACGCCGAGCTTTCGCCCCATCACGGCCGCGTTCGCGATCGGCGGGCCGCTCCAGATCGTGGGCCAGGGCGAGCTTCCGTGTGACCTGGCACATCGGGTGGAGGTGGAAATCGAAGGGCTCTCCGGTCGAATCTCCTCGAGTCTGATCGTGGCAACGTCTGGGGCTGGCTTCCCGACCCAGGAACTGAGGATTTCCTCGCTGGAGACCTCGGAGGAGATGCCGGACAATCCCTCGCGGGCTCGGATCCGCGCCATCCTGACTCCCGACCTGGGCCTCGCGTGGTCGTCGCCCGACACGCGATCCGTCTGGCCCGAGCCGATCGAAACCGCCTGGATCGAGGTCCCTTTGTACCGCATCTGACAAGGAACGGCGGCCCCTGCTCAGGGCGAATTCAGGCCCTCGATATCAGGAACCCTGCCTCACCCGGAGCGTATTTCTATGGGCGGACGATTTCAAGACGCGACGTTGAGTCTTCTAGGCGGAATCGCGGGCTCCGTCGTCGGCGTTGCCATTTTCAAGCTCCTGATCGACCAGCGGCTATACGGATTGGTTCTCCCCGGGGCCTTCCTGGGGCTCGGGGTCTATGCGCTCTCGCGAACGCGTTCCACGACACGCGGTGTGGTGGCCGGGGTGCTGGCCCTACTGCTCGGGATCGTCGTGGAGTGGAAATTTTTCCCGTGGGTCAACACGCCTGGTTTCGTGGACTTCCTGAGGAAGATTCCCGACCTTCAACCGATCACGCTCGTGATGATTGCGCTCGGGTCGGGCTTTGCGTTCTGGTGGGGACGGGACGCCCGCCTCATTCCCAGATCACGCCCGGGTCCCGGGGCAAGTCGCGGCGAGAGTCAGCCCTGACCACGCCCCGCGACGAGCCTCGCGGCGACCTCGACCGCGGAGATGAGGCTTGAAGTGTCGGCCTTGCCCTGGCCGGCGATGTCGAAGGCGGTCCCGTGGGCCACGCTGGTCCTGATGATCGGCAACCCCAGCGTGACGTTCACGGCGCGATCGAATCCGATCGTTTTCAGGGCCACGTGACCCTGGTCATGGTACATCGCCACCACGGCATCGAAGCCCCCCGCCACGGCGCGAACGAACAGCGTGTCGGCCGCGATCGGCCCCTCGACGTCCATCCCCTGGGCGCGGGCCTTCTCGATCGCTGGAGTGAGGATGTTGATTTCCTCATCGCCGAACAACCCATTCTCGCCCGCGTGAGGATTCAGACCGGCCACGGCCACACGCGGCCTGCGTCCGGAGGTGAGCGGCCTCAAGGCCCGGTCCGCGAGCGCGATTTTTTCGAGGATGCTCTCCACCGTGATGAGGTCGAAAACGCGTCGCAGGGCGACGTGCAGAGTTGCGTGCACGACCCCCAATCCTGAGGAACGGCCCTCCTCGGGCGGAAGGTAAAGCATCATCGCGTGATCCTGAACCCCGCACCGCTCGGCCAGAATCTCGGTGTGCCCAGGATGACGGATCCCGGCCGCGGCGAGCGACTCCTTGTTCAAGGGAAGGGTCGTGATCGCATCAATTCGCCCCGCGAGGGCGAGATCGATCGCATGGACCAGATACTCATAGGCGGCACGTCCAGCGCGAGCGTCCAGTTGCCCTGGGAGGACGTCAAGCGTCCCACCACCCATCGGATCGAGGCAGGGGATGGACGTGGCGGAGGGCTCCGCATCCTCGGGCCTCGTGATCGGAGCCACGGTCGCCGTGCCCTTCACTATCTGCAGGGCATCCGCCAGACATTTCGCATTGCCGATGACGAGGCAGCGAGCCCGGGCGTGCAGCGATGACTCTCCCCACGCGCGGGCGATGACCTCGGGGCCGATTCCCGCCACGTCTCCCATGGTCAGCGCGACAAGCGGTCGTCCGTCGTTCAACAATCCTGACTCCGCGGTGAGAACCTCAATGCATGGGGATCTTCGTGACCTTCGACGGTTCGCCCTCGCCCGGTTTCGCCGAGGGGACCGCCTCGCCGGGTTGGAGCGAGCCCTCCGCGGCGTGGCCCGCCGGCTCTTGTCGACAGCCCGCCGACCCGGAAATCAGAAGGGCGACGGTCAAGCCGATTGTCATCCGCCGACGATACGGGCGAGTCTTCTCGGTCATGACGAGCCTTTCGGCGAGCGGAATTTCCCGGCCCGCAAAGCCACACGATCCCACGACCGCAAGGCGGAACCAGGCCCTTGCGGTGAGCCCTTCACACGGGGGAGCTTTCCGGAGCGTGGGGCAACCCTCTGCGAGGTGATCCCGGCGGCATCCAGGCGGGTCAAGAAGTTTCCCCCGGGGATCCCATCGAGGTCGCCGTCGAGGCGTTTTCCGTTCGTGTCCCGGAGGCCGCGACGAGCCCCGCCCATGACCGTCAGGAGATAGCGCCTCCCGCCCACGAGCGGTGCTGTATTCAGGATGACGGAGCGACTCGCGTCGTCATACTGGGCCGAGAGGATCGTGATCCGCCCGATCACCCGCCCTCTGGCATTCAAGACTTCAATGCGGTAGTTCCTCTGGTCCGAGGCCTGGGCAGGATTGAGGCTGCGGCTGAACGTGAGCCTGACCACGGGAGAACTCGGGGTGCCCTCGCTGGTGCTGATCCCGACCACTGTGGGCCCCGCGGTCGGGACCTTAAAGAGGTTCTGGCCGTTCCGCTCGAATAGGTTTGCGATCGGTCCTCGGACGGGGATCGTGTTCAGGACGCCGAGTTGGGCCGCGATGCCGACATCGCGGTTGTCGCGAATCGTGTTGCGAGCGATCAGGTTCCCACGCGCCAGGTTCCCATTGAGCTGAACTCCGACCTGGGTCGTGTAGGCAATGACGTTTCCGGCCGAGGGATCTTCACCGCCGATCGTGTTGCCGGGTGCATCGTTCAGGAAGACTCCGACCGCGCTATTTCGCGGGCCCGTTCCGTCTCCACCGAGCTCGGTACCGCTGGCCGAAGGGCCGATGAAGTTACCCAGAACCTGGTTGCGGGTGGCCCCTCCACCGAACAGCTGGATTCCGCTGCTTCGATTCCCGGAGATCACGTTCGCGGCCGAGGTGGTCGATCCGCCGACTGTGTTGTCGGCCGCGTTGTCGATGAAGACCCCATCGAACCCGTTTCCGAGGGACATCTGGCCGGTCCCGTCGGTGCCGATGAGATTTCCGACGACCAAATTTTGAGACGCGTTCGGTCCCGAGATCCGGACACCCACCGACATGTTCCCGGAGAGTAAATTCCGCTCGCCCAGGGTCAGGCCACCGATCGTGTTGCCGGAAGACCCGGAGATGAGGACCCCGATCCCGTTGGGCAGGCGTCGCGATCCGGAGAGGTCCGCGCCCACGATGTTCCCTGCGATCCGGGTCCCGAAGGCGCCCGAGCCGAAGACCTGGATCCCGGCATCGTGACCGGCGATGAGGTTCGAGGCGTCCTGCGTAGATCCCCCGATCAGGCTTCGCGGGGCACCGTTGATCAGGATGCCCACCTGGGTCCGCCCATCGGCTCCGAGCCCTTCAGGGAAGAGAATCCTCGTGCCAGCGGCGTTGGTTCCGATTCGATTTCCCTGGACGACCGTATTCGTGGCCCCCGGCCCGAAGATCTGGAGGTTGACCTCGCCGCTGCCGGCGATAAAGTTCCCCGCCCCCTGGGCGGTGCCTCCGATCGTGGTATTCGAGGCGTCGTTGACGAGGATCCCGTCCAGGCCGTTCCCTCTCGCCGCCTGACCGGTCGGGTCCGTCCCGATCGAGTTGCCGAGGATCAGGGTCGCGTCGGTCCGCTCGTCCAGAAGGATGCCGACGGCGGAGTTGTTCGAAATCAAATTGCGGTCGCTGGAGGTGGTCCCGCCGATCGTGTTGAACCGAGAATCACGGTTGATTCCGTCGGCCTGACCGCCCGTCCTGATAAACAAACCATTGCTGAGGTTGGCTCGGAGGAAGTTGCCAACGATCAGGTTGTTCACCCCGCCGTCGATCACGAATCCGCTGTTGAGGAACGAGCGGGCTTCGAGCCCCCTGACCACGTTGTTGCTGAGCAGGGTGAGGCCGTTGAGGTTTGCGGGCGACGCACTCGTCGGGGCCATACGCGAACCATCCAGAACGACGAGCGGCACTCCCGAGAATCCCGGCTGACTTGTCCCGTCCACGACCGTGGGGCCGAGCAGGACGGGCAGGGGGGACAACGGCTGAATCACGGGCGATGCGGTCGGGATGGCGAACGTGATGGTTTCGAGACCAGGGTTTCGGTTCGCGTTGAAGATCACGCGGCGGAAGGAGAACGGCCCAGCGTCGTTCTCGTTCCTCACGACGAAACTATAGATGAACTGGCTGCTGACCGTCGCCGAGTTATCCGCAGGATCCGTGTCGGCCTCCTTGGCCGTCGCGGTCGCGGTGTTGGCGTAAGTGCCGGAGACATTGGGACGGACCAGCACCTTCATCGTGACCGATTGATCGGGTTCGAGCGACCCGAGGTCGAAGATCACCTGGGCCGCACCGGTCGACGGGGGGACGTAGGTGAAGGGGAAGGCGGAATCGACCCCGACGAAGTCGGCGGCGGACGTGATGAAATCGGTCACGATCACGCCGCTCGCCGTCGAGAACCCTGAATTCCCCACCGTGATCGTGTAAGACAGGAGGTCGTCCACGAAGACGGGGTCGGGCGCTGCCGTCACGCTGACGTTGAGGTTGGGCAGGGAGGTCAGTAACTCGGCCAGCGAGAACTCGGAAGTTGCCCCGAAGGCGGAGGTGGCCGTCGCGGTCAGGTACTGGTTCGCCGGGAGGGGGAAGGGGAGGTTGAGGGTGAAACGGGCCGCCCCGGTCGAGATGTCGGTCGTCACGTCGAGGCTAGAGAAGAAGTTGAGCCCCTCGCCGTATCCGCTGGGATTGGCCACGTCGTTGAGGAAGAATTCGAGTCGGTAATCCGTCCCGGCGATGCCGACCAGGCTTCCGGAAATGCTGTTCGCACCCGGTGTATAAGCGTCGAAGACCGGGTAGTTGGACGCTTCCAGAGACCCAAGACCGCTACCCGAGTCGCGGTTCGAAGTCACCCCGTCGCCGCCGATATCGATGCCCAGGCCCGCGCCCGACGTTCCGCTATTCGAGTAGATGGAGTTGCCCAGGATCGCAACCCGGGGGACGATCCCGTTCACCTGCTCGACGACGACCCCGCCTCCAACCGTGGTCACGCCGTTGCCGGCGATCGAGTTGGCCGTCCCCGATGTGAGGCCGCCGATGGTCGTCGCGCCCTCGGTCAGCCCGACCCGAATACCGGCGGCGCCATTACCAACGAGGGCCGTCCCCGCGGCATTGAGCCCGATCCGATTCGAGGAGATCTCCGTCGAGTTCCCCAGTTGAACGTAGATTCCATCACCTGCGTTGCCCGAAATTACGTTCCCGCCCACGATTCGATTCAGCGCGGAGCCGCCCTGGATCAGGATGCCCAGAGCATTCGGCAACCCGCTGGTCCCGGTCAAGTCGGTCCCGATGAAGTTGCCCGCGATCAGGTTCTGACTGGCATTACTGTCGGGGAGGAGGATCCCCACGCCCGTGTTCCCGGAGATCACGTTGCGATCGACCGAGGGCGTGAATCCGCCGATGGTGTTGGATCCGCCCGCGACGACCAATCCGCCGCCATCATTATTGAAAGTCAGGGGGCCAAATCCGGGCGCATTGCCAATCCTGTTGCCGACCACCAGGTTGTTGTTCGAGGAAAGAAGGATGCCGTGTCCGCCGCTGACCTCGCCCGAGATTCCCAGCTGGCGAAATCCAACGACGGAGATCCCCTGGACAGTGTTGTTGGCCGCGAGGAAGGTCAGCCCGCTACTTCCAAGCGGAGCCAGCGAGCCGTCCAGGACGATCCTTTGGTCGGGAAGGTCGACCGGAGGACGAGCATCGAGGTTGACCGCCTCGGTGATGTCGGGAAGGGCAGAATCCAGCGGCTGAATGATCTGGACGACGTTGGAAGCCGGATCCGTGATGGCGAACGTGATCGAGTCGGTTCCTGGCGACTGATTGGCGCTTTCAATGGCCTGGCGAAGTGTGAGGCCGGTGATGGTGCTGAACGGGCCATCGTCCCGCCGGGTCACGACGAAGTTCGCGAGCAGGAGTCGAGGTTCGACCGACTCGAAGGCCGGGGAAATCTTCAAGGACTTCCGCCGGGTGGGCGAGGACGATTCGTAGCGAAGGTCGGACATTGCAAGTGACCCCGGAGAGGCTCGCCGCATCGTCCTGCGGACCGCAAATGGGATCCTCGCCTCCGGCGGGGTGACTCATCTTACGTCAACTATCGACCAGAAGTGACACCCGACGCAAGGGACCGGGCGGGTCAATTCCTTAGAATCGCAGGTTGAACTGGGCAACCGACTCGATGTCGAACGGGCGGGGACCGGTCACGGGAGTGACCACCCCCAGCGTGAGCACGCCCCGGCCACCCAGGATGAAGTTGCAGCCCGAGGTCAGATTCACGGCGTCATACGTGTTGGTCGTGAGATCCTGGATGTTGTAAAAGCCCCGGTTATTCAGCGGCGTGTTGACGTGGACCTCGAACGTCGGCGCGATCGCACTCAGGAACTGGCCGGGCTCGGCTGCTTTGTAGACGAAGTATCCGACGCCGAGATCGTTGTACAAAATCGTGGCCTCGTTCTGGTCCAGCGGGACTTCCAGCGACGTGAATCCTTGAAGGTAGAAGTCGCCCCTGCTGAAGACATACCCGATGAAGGGCGTCAACGCCGTATTTCGGGGGGAGACGAACCCTTTCGCCCCGGCGAAGTTGCCCGGACCGGTCGGCATGCTCACCATGAGTCCGGCCGACATCAAGTTCCCCGCGTCACGGTCATCCCAGAACGCGTACTTGAAGATGGCGGCCAGGTCGCCCGCCGAGGTCGATGTCCCGCCAAATCCAGGCAAGGTGCTCTGCGACGAGAGGTTATGGATGGGGATCCGCAGGCCCGCGGATCCTCGCCCCTCGAAAAACGTCTTCTCCAGGCCCAGAACGTAGCGGTAGATGTTCACACCGGAGAACTGAGACCCGAATCGATCGTTCAGCGTGCCGTTCACATCATTGAACGAATTGAACGAAAAGTAGATCCGATCCTGGGGCCGAGGGCTCTGATTCTCGCTGATCTTTAACTGTTGAATCGAGGGCAAGATGGCGACCGCGTTGGTTCCGACGCGAGGAATTCGCGGAGGTGTCGGGGGGACGCCGGGGTTGGGAATCCCAGGAGGGCTGGGCACGTTGCCCGGGCGGGCGAACGTTCTGACCCGGGAAGTCGGCGATCCGTCGCCGATCATCCCAAAAAACCCGTTCCCGGTATCGCCCACGGTCCCGCCCAGACCCGTGAAGGCGGTCACATCAGGCCCTTCATTCAGGACGCCCGTGCCGGCAGGGTCTGCCCCGGGTTGTGTGAGTGGGGAAGTGCCATCCGCCGCCGAATCCGAGCCATTCGCGTTCTCGGGTGTGCCCGCGGACGCCGGGGCCGCTCCCCCTTGGCCGGGAATTCCGGCGCCTGTTCCGGCTCCCGGTGAGGGGGCTCCGACGTCTCCGGGCAGGACTGGAACCGACTGCGGTGTCGCCTGCGAGGCGGGATTTTGCGCAAAGGTAGGATGAGCCGACGTCAAAGCGACAACACACAGCCCTGGGGCGAGCCACTGATGGAATCGTCGTCTCATGACCCGGATCCTCCTCAACCGTCTTCCAGGCTACAATCTGGGAATCGGCCCACCATCCTTGGTGGGTTTCCAACCTATCCTGATATATCGCCCTGCATTGCCCGGAACGTTCCTCTTTTTTCCCCCGGCCCCGGAATCCGACGAGAG
>JANOBY010000131.1:0-10019 GCA_031411935.1 Planctomycetales bacterium
CTTGATGACCTTCAGCGCGACCTTGCGGCGGATCGGCTGGGTCTGCTCGGCCATGAAGACGGCCCCCATGCCGCCCTCGCCGATCTGCTGGAGGAGCTTGTAGGGGCCGATGTTAATGCCGGGCCCCTCGGAGATGACCTGGCGGCGGACGCTGACGGTGGGGTCGTCGGGCTTTGGGGTGTGAGCGCCCGTGGCGTCGTCGCCGGGGACGCCGGAGGCGAGGAAGTCGCCGGCCCCGTCGTGGGCGTTCAGGAGCGAGTCCACCTGGGGACGCAGCGTCGGGTCGTCCCAACAGGCTCGGTCCAGATAGGCATCGCGCTCGGGGCCTGCGGGCAGGTCGAGCGCGGCGTTGAAGATGGACTTGAGCGGATTCTCGGGCGCGGGCATCGTCGCCTCCCTCGGGATTCGCGGGGATCGGGCGGGTCTCCGTTGCTTCATGCTCCGCCTGTGGGCGATGTCGGCCAAGAAAAATCCGGAAGGCTCAGGATTTTTCTCGGGGAGCCAGCTGGCGGTAGAGCCACGCGCGGGCGAAGGCCCAGTCTCGCCCGGCGGTCCTCTCGGGCAGATCGAGGGTCTGGGCGGCGTCTCGGAGCGAGAGCCCGGCAAAGAGGCGGAGCTTCACGAGCCGGGCGCAGCGCTCGTCTTCGCGCTCCAGCAAGCCGATCGCCGCGTCGAGGTCCAGCAGGTCGTCGGGCGAGGCGTCCTCGGCCACGAGCCCTTCCATGTCGAGCGCCCGGCGCTCGCGGTCGCCGCCCCGCTTGAGCCGCTTGCGGTCGCGGGCGCGGTCAATGAGGATGCGCCTCATGGCCTCGGCCGCGGCGGCGAAGAAGTGGCCGCGACCGTCCCAGGGGGTCGAGGCATCCTCGCCCACCACGCGGAGATAGGCCTCGTGCACGAGCGCGGTGGCTTGCAGGGTCTGGCCCGGGGCCTCGTGGGCGAGGCGGTCGGCGGCGAGCCTGCGCAGCTCGTCGTAGACGAGGGGGAGCAAATCGCGACCGGCCTGGGCCTCGCCCAGGCCCAGGGCCTCAAGGATCCGGGTCACGCGGTCGCGGTCGGGGTGGATTGGGTGGTCCCTCAGCGAGGGGGAAGCCGGAATCCGCAATCGGGCCTTCGTGTTTGAAGGTCGGGTTAGCTGTTTCGTCGCTCCACCAGGTCGATCAGCTCGCGGCCGGTCATTCGGTGGGCGGCGTCGTGGGGGCAGGCGTACACGCAGCTGGGGTCTCCTCCCACGTGGTGGCAGAGGTCGCAGGCGGTGGCCTTCTGCTTGTACACGGCCATGGATCGGCCCGGACGCTCGGGGTCGGGCACGCGCTCGTTGGTCTCGAAGGGGTGCATGTTGATGTTGCCGTAGGGGCAATTCTCGGCGCAGCGTCCGCAGCCGATGCACGTGTTGGGGTCGATCAGGATCTCCACCGACCCCTTGCGGCCGATCGCGCCCGTGGGGCAGCCGACCAGGCAGTAGGGGTCGAGGCACGACCGGCACGAGCTGGCCACGAGGAACTTGTCGAACCGCAGGCCCTCGCGGATCAGGCGGGTCACCCCTCCGTGGGTATCGGAGCAGGCCTTGGTGCATTCGTCGCAGCGCGTGCACTTGTTCAGGTCGAGCACGAGGAGGCTGTTGGCGTTCATGAGGCCCTGGCTGAGGAACTCGCCCAGGGGCACGCCCTCGGTCCGTTCGCGCGACTTGAGGTCCTCCTGGAGCCTGCGCACGGCCTCGCGCACCATGGGCTCGCGGATCTGCGGGAACTGGGCCAGCAGGTCGCGGAAGTCGGCCACCGTGATCTGCACGAGGTCCACGTGGTCGAGCGCCGAGCACGTGGCGGTGCGCAGGCCGGCGGGCGCGATCGCCTGGATCTCGGGCACGTCGCCCATGAGCGCGACCTCGCCGAAGTAGCCGCCCGGGCCCACGTAGTTCAGCACGTGGTCTCCGCCCGGCCGGCGCTGGGACACCTTCACGAACCCGGTGCGCACGAGATAGAAGCCGTCGTCCGCGCGGTCGCCCTGGTTGAAGATCACGTCGCCGGGGTCGGCCCTCGTGAGCCGGACCGTGTCGCGCAGGGTGTTCACGAACTGCTCGAACTGCGCCGGATTTTCGCGGATGGGCGCGAAGATCGGCACGCTGCGCAGGTGGTTGGCGATCGCCCGCTCGCGGTACTTCTTTTCGAGCGACGCGCGGAAGGTTTTATTTCTCTGCATGATGTAGAGGACGTTGCGCATGAATTCGAGGACGACGGTGTCCTCGGACGCCCGGACCGTGGCCGATCGCGGGTAGGAGTTCATGCAGGTCATCTCGCCGAAGATGTCTCCGGGGCCGAGGCGGGCCGTGGGCCTGGCGAAATCGAGCGTCACGGGCGCGTCGATCGTGATGTGACGCCCCTCGTTGCTCGCATCCCCGCGCGTGTCCTTCCTCAGCACATGATCGACCGTGAATTTCTTGAAGAGGCCGAGGATGCCCCCCTTGCCCGAGGATGTCGCGTGCTCCATGGCCGAGTTCAGGTAGATGTCCACGTTGCCGGTCTCGATCAGGAAGGCCGTGGAGCCGAACTCCCCCTCGCGGCACATGATCTCGCCTTTCCTGAAGCGTCGGCGGACGATCGAGCCCTCGTTCCAGCGCAGGAATGCGGGCGTGGCGCCTCGGAACGATCGGCGGATCTCGGGGATCGGGTGGCGGATCAGCTCCTCGGCATGGATCCGCTCGGCCGGTGGGGAGAGGCCCTCCCACGGCTTGCTGGCGACCACGGCCTTGTTCGTGAGCGCTCCGGTGGGGCAGGAGATCATGCACTCGCCGCAGGCCACGCACGACGAGTTGCCCATGGGGTCGTCCAGGTCGAAGGCGATTTTTGACGTGAACCCCTTGCCGGCGCGTCCGATCACCTGGTTGTCGCGGATGTCGTTGCAGGCCCTCACGCAGCGGTCGCAGAGGATGCAGGCGTCGTGGTCGACGGCGATGACCAGCGAGGAGTCGTCCTTGGGCTTGGGTTCGCGGCGACTGAACCGCGGGGCGGGCACGTTGAACTGCCTGGCCAGGGCCTCGAGCTCGCAGTCGCCGGTCTGCGTCTGCTTCACGCAGGGCGAGGGGTGGTCGGCCATGAGCAGCTCGGTGATCGTCCCGACGGTCTTGCGGACCTTCTCGGAGGTCGCCATGGTGGCGATCTCCATGGTCTCCTCAACGCGGTGCTGGCAGGCGGGCAGGAGCTTGCGCTCGGCCTGCATCTTGCCGCGCTTGACCTTGGAGATCTCGACCACGCACATGCGGCACACGGCCACGGGGTCCATGTGCGACTGGTGGCAGAGGATGGGGATCGGGTTCTCGGTGATCCCCTGCTCGATCATCTCCTTCGTGAGGCGCAGGGTGCCGGTGGCGAAGAGAGCGCAGGCGGCGTCGTAGATGGTGGTGGCGCGGGGGATGATCTTGTTGTTCTCGTCCTTCAGGTATCCGCCCTGCGAGTCGGTCGCGGGGACGGCCTTCTTGACCGTCACCGATCGGCCGTCGATCTTGATCGTCACGTCGCGCTTGAGGTCCTCGGCGGTGACCTTGTCCATGCGGACGAGCTGGCCGTCGAGGTCGCGCGAGAACAGGCCCTCGTCTTCCTCGCGACTGGCCAGCTCCGGGCTCAATCCGATGCTCATCGCGGGACCTCCACCGTGCGGATTCCGGCCTGGGTGGCCGGTCGGAATGTGGATCGGACGTAGGCGGTCATGTCGTCGCGGAAGTGGCGGACCACGGTGCCCAGGGGGTTGGCACCCACCATGCCCAGGCCGCAGATTGAGGCCTGCTCCATGGCCGAGCGGAGGTCGCCCACCATGTCCTCGACGGGCGCCAGGCCGGTGGCGTCGTAGCGCCCGTTCTGGAGGTCCTGGCCGATGACCACGAGCTTCTGGCACCCCACGCGGCAGGGCACGCACTTGCCGCACGACTCGTTGCGGAAGAACTCGGTGGCGTTCACGGCCTGGTCCACCATGTCGGTGTCCTCGCCGTAGACTACTAGCCCCGCGCCCAGCATGAGGCCCAGGTCGCGGAACGCCTGGAGGTCCAGGGGCACGTCCAGCAGGTTCAGGTAGGGCTGGTCCTTCAGGCGTTCGCGGGCCGCGCGGGGGAGGTCTTCCAGGGGGAGCATGGGGGGCAGGAACCCGGCCGAGGGGCCCGACGTGGCGACCGCCTTGAGCCTCCGCCCGTTGAGCATCCCGCCCGCGTGCTTGCCGATCAGCTCGCCCAGGGGCAGGCCGATGGGCACCTCGTACACGCCGGGCTTCGCCACGTCGCCCGAGATCGAGAGGAACCGCGCCCCCTTCCCGCCGTTCACGCCGAGGTCGCGGTACCACTCGCCGCCCTTGTAGTAGATCGCGGGGGCCCAGGCGAAGGTCTCGACGTTGGAGACCAGCGTGGGCTTGTCGTACAGGCCGTTGGTCTCCAGCAGGGGCGGCTTGTTGCGGGGCTCGGCGCGGCGGTCCTCCATGGCCTCGATCAGGGCGCTCTGCTCGCCGCAGATGTAGCCGCCGGGGCTCACGTAGACCTCGATGGGGAAGTCGCGCCCGGTTCCCAGAGCGTTCTCGCCGCACACGCCCATGCGCTCGGCCCGGTCGATCGCCTCCTTCATGGCCACGATCTGGGGCTCGTATTCGTGGCGGATGTACACATATCCTCGCTCGGCGCCGGTGAGCAGGCCGGCCAGGATCACGCCCTCGAGGACCAGGTGGGGCGTCTTCAGGAGGAGCTCGCGGTCCTTGAAGGTGCCGGGCTCGCTCTCGTCGCCGTTGACCACGATGAACTTGCGTTCGCCGCGGGCCTGGCGGACGTCGGACCATTTCTGGTGCGCCGGGACCCCCGCGCCCCCCATGCCCCGGAGCTCGCCGATCTTGAGGGCTTCGAGCAGGGCGGCCACGTTGTCCCCGGCGACGAACCTGCGGGCGGCGCTGTACTCCTCGCGGCCTTCATACGGGTCGATCCGCCAGCCCGTGGCGCGCGAGGTCGGCCGGGTGGACCGGCCCGGCGAGTGCGTGGCCGGGGCCTGCGCGTGGGTGTCGCCCGGCGAGGTCGCGGCGGTGCGGTTGGCCAGGGCGTCGCGCAGGAGCGAGCGGCACTCGGCGATGGACTTGTTGCGGTAGAAGCGGTGCCCGACCATGACCGCGACCGCGCCGTCGCACTGGCCCAGGCAGGAGACCCCGCCGATCTCGACCTGACCGCCGCCGAGCTCGGAGGCCATGGCCTTGAGGCTGCGGACGTACTCGGGAGCGCCCTTGAGGTGGCACGCCATGTCGCGGCAGACCTTGAACTCCACGGCCGGCGGGGGGGTGAGCCGGTAGTGCGGGAAGCAGCTTGCGACCTCATGGATCCGGTGCAGGGGCACGTTCAGCCGCGTGGAGAGCTTCTTCAGCTCGTCCACCGGCAGGTATCCGTGGACCTTCTGGATCGCGTGCAATTCTTGCTGGATCATGAGAGGCCGGGTTCCGGTCGGGTGGAAAGATCGTTATACGCCCGGTCTGGCTGCGCCTGGGGTCGCGAAGAGGTCGAAGGTCCGGGAGCCGTCACGGGCCCTTCCCGTCCCCGGTCCCTTTCAGGAACTCCGCGAACTTCAGCCGGTCCAGGGGCTCGACACGATGGACGCCCGGGGATTGCTCGTCCGCGTGGTAGGTGTGGCATTCGGTGCAATCCTGGCCGGCCCCTCCGGTGGGATTCCCCTGGCCGTCGCGGCCTTCGGGCGCGTGGCACTGGACGCACGAGGACTTGCCTGGGATGAGCACGTCGTCGTTCGATCGGGAGGGCTTCGGGGCGTTCGGGTACGCGGATTCGTGGCATCCCTGGCACGAGACACCTCGGTGGGCGAAGTGGTCGAACAGCGCGTGCTTGTACCACACGGTCTCCACGAACGTGGGCTCCACCGCGTATTCGTCCAGACGGCGGGTGAAGTCGATCTTCGACGTGATCGTGCCCTCGGACGGCCGGTACTGGTGGCACTCGGTGCAGGTGCCCTTGCCCTCGCCCAGCAGGATCCGCTCGGCCTTCGTCACGCGGGCCTGGACCTCCTCGCGGGCCGATTGCTCGGCCTCGTCCCGTCTGCCCGGCCGGGGACGGCTGGAGGGGGTGAATTTCTCGAGCGTCTTCACGTCCTTGCCCAGGGACAGCCCGATCGACAGGTTGGTGAGCGTCTCGTGCAGGGCGGACGGTTGGAGGCGATGCGGCACGGTGACCTTGGTCTCGGCCTCACCCCGCGCCATGATGACTTCCAGCTTGTGGCAGGCGGCGCAATCGGTCCGGTACGAGATCGGCTTCATGTACCCGCCCGTGCCGCTCGACAGCAGCGAGGCCATCGCCTCGACGCCCAGGGGCGACGACGCCGGGGGCAATTTGCCGTTGTCCGGCCGATGGCACGAGGCGCACTCGAGCTGCACCCCGTCGGAGGCCCCCTGCCCCTCGCGGGCGTATCGCTTCTGGTCCTCCTCGCCGAGCTGGGCGAGCGTGAAGACCGGCTTCTGCGTCTCGCCCTCGATCAGCCCCTTGGACATATGCAGGGCATGGTTGAATTTCAGCGTGCCCAGGTCCCCCTGCTTCTGCTTGATCAGGGCGAACTCGGGGTGATCCCCGGCGAACGAGGTGATGGCGCTGGCGAAGCTTGCGGCGCCCGTCTGGGTGTGGCCTTTCAGGTCCTTGTGGCACGACGTGCAGTCGGAGGCCGGAAGGCGGACGAGCGAGGCGTCGCGCCCCTGATGGTCGCGGTGGCACCCTCCGCACGACTTCAAGGCGGTGTCGCCCGGCTTCCCGGTCTCGGCGTGGTGGTCCAGCACAGCGTGGCAGGACTGGCACCGGGTGTCGGCCGAGGCCGAGGTCAGGCCGATTTTCCGCGTCCAGCTGTCGTCGCCGATCGGCTGGAACGAGGCGTGGCAGGCGTCGCACCGGGCGTCCCAGGTGGCGTGGGCCCGAGTCAGAGGCCCGTGCGAGGCGCGGAGCCGCCCCATGGCGTTCTGGGAGACCAGACCCGGCCCCCCGAGCGAAAACCCGGTCGCCCACCAGCCCAGAGTGAACAGGGCCGCGAGCAGGGACAGGCCCAGCTTCCACCGGGCGATCGCGTCCCGCTTCTTGTAGTAGTTCAGCGGGATCCGGCTTGCCCGTTCCTTGCCTCCGCCTGGTCGAGCCGCCATGAACGGGTCCTTGGCTTACAGATACTTGAGCGCCACGTAGATATGCACGAACATGAGGACGATCAACGCCACCGACAGGGGCAGGTGCACGACCAGCCAGCTGTGGAGCCAGAAGTGGAGCTTCTGCTGCTCGGCCAGCTGCCGCCTCTGGTCGCAGAGGTTCTCCAGCGCGTCGGCGGCCGGGTGCGCCCGCACGTCGAGCTTGGTGCGGAGGTCTTCGAAAATCACGCGGGCCCGCTCGGCCTGGCGCAGGGGGGAGCCCTTCAGGCCGTCGGGCGTGAGGAACGGCCCCGCGGTCAGATCATAGAACACGCGTAAAGCCTCGGACCCCTCGACGCTCGGGCCCGCCGACCGCGACTGGAGCACCTTGCCGCTGATCTTGCCCGCCGAGCGGACGGCCCCCACGACGAAGTGGCGGGTCTCCTCGGCGTCCTCGTCCTCGTCGTCGTCCGGTGCCTCGGGGGACGAGGCCGAGGGCGTTCTTGCCGAGGAGCCGGCCACGGCCTTGCCGCAGGTCTCCTGCACGAGCCGCGCGGCCTCGTCGTGGTGGTGGCCCAGGATCCGGTCGATCTGCGAGTGGATCGTCTCGGCCGGGACCTCCACGAGCATCTTCCGGGGCAGGATGTTCTGCAGGGCCAGGCCCCACACCCCGCTGGCGATCACCACCAGGAAGAGGATCATGAGCGCCGCGCTGATCGACCCGCCCAGGCGGAACCCGCTGTGCAGGACCAGGATCGGCAGGCTGAGCAGCCCGAGCCAGATGTGCAGCTTCATCCAGGTCTGGACCCGCCCGATGCGCCAGGCGCGGAACTTCTTGCGGGGCCAGATCAGGAACTCGAACAGGCAGATGACCCCGCCGATGACCCCGAAGGTGAATCCCGGAAGGCTCCCCCCGCCCAGGAGCCGCGACGCCATGAGGCTCGCCACGGCGTACCATAGCGTGGCGCCCAGGGTCGCCATCGCGACGAACGCCAGCCAGGGGCGATGTCGGGGCCAGTTGTCTCGGTCGAACAGCAGCATGCGACTCGCCTTCTGGACCGCCCTCGGCGCGACGGGCTCGCGAACCTGGGCCATGACGCGGGAGGAGCCCTTCGGGCCGACCGCACAGCATTTCTTTAGGATACGTCTCGGATCCTCGCCGTTCATTCACCTCGACGTGAATCCCCGGGATCGGGCCCGCAGGGCGGCAGATCCCGACTTTCCGACACAGACCGACCCATGATCCTAGCGAAAAATTAGGCAAAGCCAACGGGCCACTCGGTTTTCCTTGATTTCCTCCGAAACGAGGTGCATGTTGAGGATGAGTTGCGCGGTCGCCGCCGGTCCATCCGGGATCGTCGATGGCTCGCGCGGTCGCGGATCGGGGGGCTGCCATGCGTCGCGTGTGGACTTTGGGAGGCGGGCTGACGTCGGTCCTCTCTCTGGCGGTCGCGGTTCTCGCGTTCCGTCCTGCGCCCACCACGGCCAGCCTCCTCTCGCCGGTCGCCTCCGCCATCGCCCCGGCCGGGGTGGGGACCTTGAACGAGGCCGCGAGGTTCACGCCTCTGGGCGCCGGATCGTGCGCCGCCGGAGCGTGCCACGGGGGCAGCACCCCCCTGCCCCCGGACGTGTCGTCGATTCTCCGGAATGAGCATACGACCTGGATCACGCGCGACCCGCACGCCGACGCCTACAGCGTTCTGTCGAACGAACGTTCCCAGCGGATCGCGCGGAATCTCGCCGAGACGAACAAGGACCCCATCCCGGCCACCCAGGACGCCCGCTGCCTGGCCTGCCACGCCACGCCCACCGCGGCGCAGGCCGGGCCGGATCTCGCCCAGACCATCGCCCGCGACGGGGTGAGCTGCGAGTCCTGCCACGGCGACTCCAGCGCCTGGATCGGCGAGCACACCCGCTTCGACTGGGCCGGTCGCGACCCCCTCACGAAGAGCCAGTCGTTCAACTTCACGAATCTGCGCGACCTCCCCACGCGGGCCCAGACCTGCACGGGGTGCCATGTGGGGGCCCCGGCCGATCCCTCGCGCGGCCTCCCCCTCCGCGACGTGAACCACGACCTGATCGCCGCCGGGCATCCCCGGCTGAACTGGGAGTTCTCGGCCTACACGGCCAACTATCCCAAGCACTGGATTCAGAAAGGGAAGACCCCCGACTGGGACGCCCGTCTGTGGAAGGTCGGCCAGATCGCCACGATGAAGGCCGCGTCCGACCTGCTCGCCGCCAGGGCCACGGACGCCGCGGCCGGGCGTGCCCCGTGGCCCGAGCTCTCGGAATATAGCTGCTTCTCCTGCCACTTCTCGCTCCAGGAGCAGCCGTTCCGGGGCCGATCGGGGTCGCCCCTGGGCGTGCCCCAGTGGGCCTCGTGGAACCTCGCGGTCCTGCCCACGTTGGCGAAGCTGGACTCGGGGCAAGAGGCCGCCTCGGCCGACGCGAAGATCGAGGCCCTGCGCGGATCGATGTCCAGGCTCATGGCCGACCCCCGGAGCGTGGCCGAGAACGCCCACGCCCTGAGCCTCGACCTCGACCGCTGGCTCTCCGTCCAGAACAACGTCCCCCTGCCCCCCGCCGAATTGACCGACTGGGTCAGCACCCTGAATCCTCGCGACGAGAAGGGCAAGCTGAAGCTGGGCAAGAGCTGGGACTCCGCCGCGCAGGTCTACCTGGCCCTGGCCGCGGCGCACGCCTCGCTGGGCGCGCAGGGGCAGAGCGTGGGGCCGCTCGGTGCCGAGCTGGAACGGCTCGCCAAGGAACTGGGTTTCTGCAAGGGATACGACAGCCCGATGGGCTTCGGCCAGCCTGTTAACGACAAGGCGAAGTGAACGGCCCCGCGCGGCTCACTTGCCGGGGACGATGAACACCGGGTCGAAGGCCTCGGGATCGACCAG
>JANOBY010000132.1:0-14326 GCA_031411935.1 Planctomycetales bacterium
ACGCTGGGGTTGACGGATTCGGGGCTCAACCCGCCCCCGACTCACCTGATGGTTCGCGGGGATGCCCATCGCCCGGGGACTGCGGTCGAACCGGGGTTTCTCTCGGCTCTGGACGATCGAACGGCTTCGGTCTCTCCCCCAACCTCCGCGAAATCGACGGGGCGTCGCCTGGCCCTCGCCCGATGGATCGCCCGGGGGGACCATCCGCTCACCGCCCGCGTGATCGTCAACCGTGTCTGGCAGGGGCATTTCGGTCAGGGAATCGTGGCCACGCCAAGCGACTTCGGCTCGATGGGCGACGAGCCCACCAACCCCGCTCTGCTGGACTGGCTCGCGTCGGAGTTTGTCGCCAGGGGGTGGAGTCTGAAATCCTTGCATCGAATCATCGTGACGAGCGACGCCTATCGTCGATCGAGCCCCTGGAAGGCAGAGAACGCCGACGCCGACCCGACGAACGCCCGTCTGTGGCGTTTTTCGCCGCGACGACTCGAAGCCGAGCCGATCCGCGACGCGATCCTCGCCGTTTCCGGGACGCTCAATCCCGAGATGGGCGGCCCGAGCGTGATGCCCGAAATCGATGCGGCCGTTCTGGCAGGCCAATCCCGGCCGGGGAACGGGTGGAGCGTCTCCAAAACATCCGAGGCTTCCCGCAGAAGTGTTTACGTTCTCGCCAAGCGAACGCTCGGACTCCCCGAGTTGGACCTCCTGGATGCCGCCGACAAGAATGAGCCCTGCCCCAAGCGGGCCGTGACTACCACCGCCCCGCAAGCGCTGACTTTGCTCAACGGGAAGTTCATGCATGAACAGGCGAGTCATTTCGCCGAACGCCTCGCACGCGAGGTCGGCGACGACGCGATTCGGCAGGTGCAACTCGCCTTCGTCCTGGCGTTCAACCGCGAGCCGGGACAGGTCCAGATCGAGGATTCTCTCGCCTTCCTCCAGGAACAGGCGCGTCTCGTCCGGGGACGATCGGACGAGAAAGCTCGCTCACGGCCTGAAGCCGAGGCCCTTCGCGCGTTCTGCCTCGTGATCCTGAACGCCAACGAGTTCGTGACCATCGACTGAGGGCCGTGCCATGACGCCTTGCGGACGGACTCGACGCGAATTCCTCTGGCAGACCGGCGCGGGCTTCACGGGACTCGCCCTCACGGCGATGCTTTCCGAGGATCGCTTTTTTGCGAAGGCTCGTGCCGCCGAACCTCACTCGGGCCCAGACGCCCTGGAGCCTCGCCCGCCGCACTTCGCCTGCAAGGCCAAGCGAGTCATCTTCCTTTTCATGTATGGTGGCCCGTCCCAGGTCGACACCTTCGACCCCAAGCCGGTGCTCAACGCGAAGAACGGGCAGTCCATCGACATCGAGTCGCGAAAAGGCAGCATCAGCAAGGGGACCTTGCTCGGGACCCCTCGCAAATTTCAGAAGTATGGGGAGAGCGGGACCGAGGTCTCGGACCTCTTCCCGCATCTGGCACAACACGTGGACGACATGGCGATCGTTCGATCCATGTATGCCGACAGCTTTGCGCACGGTTCGGCGCTCATTCAGATGAACACGGGCTCCCTGTTCCAGGGAAAGCCGTGCCTGGGAAGCTGGACCACCTATGGCCTGGGGACTGAGAATCGGGATCTGCCGGCCTTCGTCGTGCTTCTCGACCCGCGAGGCGGACCGATCGGGGGCTCGCCCAACTGGGGCGCAGGATACATGCCCGCGACCTATCAGGGGACGCAATTCCGGACCACGGGGGATCCGATCCTGAATCTGGCCCCGCGGGCTCCCGTCACCCGCGAGGAGCAGCGATCCCAACTGGACTTCCTCGCGAAGCTCAACCAGAAGCATCGCGAATCCCGTGAGCATGAGTCGGAGCTGGCGGCAAGGATTGCCAGTTACGAGCTCGCGTACCGTATGCAGGCTCGTGCCCCCGAAGCGGTCGACCTGGCCAACGAGTCGGAAGGTACCCGTGAGATGTACGGCCTGAACGACAAGACGACCGCAGATTTCGGCCGGAAGTGCCTGATGGCCAGGCGCCTGGTCGAGCGAGGTGTACGCTTCGTCCAGGTCTATTCGGGCGGGGGCCATAACGACGAGAACTGGGACGCCCACTCCGACGTGGACAGGAACCATAAGCTCCATTGTGGGGAGACCGATCGTCCGATCGCGGCACTTCTCACCGACCTGAAACAGCGGGGCCTGCTGGAGGACACGCTAGTCGTCTGGTCGGGCGAGTTTGGCCGGATGCCCACCACGCAGGGAGGCAAGGGGCGCGACCACAATCCCCAGGGTTTCAGCGCCTGGGTCGCGGGGGGGGGCGTGAAGGGCGGGACCGTGATCGGTTCCACCGACGAGATCGGATACGCGGCCGCCGAGAACAAGGTCCACGTCCACGACCTTCACGCGACCATCCTCCACCTCCTCGGGATGGATCACACGGCACTGACATACTTCCACGGCGGACGCGACCAGAGGCTGACCGATGTGCACGGTCGGGTCGTCCGAGAAATGCTTGCCTGATTGTCAATTGGATGCGTTCCCTCCTGGGCTGAAGAGGTCTGCGCTCATGGGCCGACGATTGGTGATGGCCTCTCTTCTGGGGATCTCGGCCTGGGTCGTGACTCCCCTGGTGGAGATCCAGGCACAGGAACAGGCCGCCGAAGATTGGTTCGATCGAGAGGTCCGACCTGTCCTGGTCGAGCATTGCCTCAAGTGCCACGGCGACGAAAAGCCGAAGGGCGGGCTCCGCCTCGTTTCGCGTGGCTCGATCCTTGAGGGCGGCGACAGCGGACCAGCGGCGATCGCGGGCAAGCCCGGCGAGAGTCTGATCGTGCAGGCGGTCCAGTATCACGAAGACCCGAAAATGCCCCCAAAGGGAAAGCTCGGCGAGGCACAGATCGCGGCCCTCAGCCGATGGGTCGAGGTCGGACTTCCCTGGCCGAAAGAGGCGGTGCCGGCAGCGGGTCCGACTCGAAGCTCGGCGGGATTCACGGACGAGCAAAAGCAATTCTGGTCGTTCCAGCCGATCCGAAAAGCCTCACCACCCTCCGTGAAGGATTCGGCCTGGCCCCGATCGGACATTGACCGGTTCCTGCTCGCGGAGATGGACACGAGAGGCCTCAAACCGGCGGCCGAGGCCGACCGGCGGACCCTGATCCGTCGCGCCACCTTCGACCTGACGGGGCTCCCCCCGACTCCCGAGGAGGTCGAAGCATTCCTCCACGATGCTCGGCCCGACGCGTTCGCTCATGTGGTCGACCGGTTGCTCGCGTCGCCGGCCTACGGGGAGCGATGGGCGCGTCACTGGCTCGACGTGGTTCGTTATGCGGATTCGCTCGATGCCCGAGGGTCGGGGCAGCCGGGCGACATCCTGGACGCCTGGAGGTACCGAGACTGGGTCGTCCAGTCGTTGAACTCGGACCTTCCCTATCGAGACTTCGTCAGGCAGCAGATCGCCGGCGATCTCGGTCTGGGGGCGAACGACTCAAGCAACGGCGGAACGTTCTCTCGCGAAGGCACGATCGCCACGACCATGCTGGCGATCGGTAACTGGGGCAATGGCGACGCCGACAAGGAGAAGATCCTCACCGATATTGCGGACGACCAGGTGGACGTGGTCAGCAAGGCATTTCTTGGCCTGACCGTCTCCTGTGCCCGGTGCCACGACCATAAATTTGACCCGATCCCGACGAAGGACTACTACGGCCTGGCGGGGATTTTTCTGAGTACGCACATCCTCCCGAAACTCACGCCGAAGGGAGCGGGCGAGACGATCCAGAGGGTCGCCCTGGATTCCCCTCAGGACGTGGAAGCGAGGCGTCTGCACGCCGAAAAGCTGGTCCGTCTCGAAGCTTCCGTGCAGGGGGAAGTGAATCACGCTTACGAGGCCCTGGCGCTCGAACTTTCTCCGAGGTCCGCCGAGCATCTCGTCGGGCTCTGGCACTATGCGACGCTCCCTACCGACGCGTCGTCCCTCGGCCTTGAGGCATTCGCCCAGAGCCGAGGGCTTGTGCCCTTCGTGGTTCGACGGTGGAAGGAATTGCTGGGGGGAGGCGGCAGGCTGCTCCACCAGCCGGTTCCCGAACTCCTCTCCACGCCCGGCGTGAAAGCATGGGCAGGCGCGGCCGAATTCGCTTCCGCGACCGCGAACACGACCTCCAAGACCCAGCAGATTCTCACCTTCCGGCTGCCCGCGCGGTCGATCTCGGTCCATCCCGGGCCGGCTAGCGGTGTGGCTGTGAGCTGGACGAGTCCGATCACGGGGGCGGTCCGGATCACGGGTCGGGTCGCCGACGGCGATCACCAGGGGGGAGACGGCGTTGGGTGGTACCTCGATCATCAATCGGTCGCGGGAAGCCGAGAACTTGCCTCAGGAGACCTTCCGAATGGTGGATCCGAAAACTTCCCGAGTCCGAAGAATGCGGATGCCCTCTCAACCATCAACATGAGAGCCGGCGATCGTCTCCAGCTCGCGATCCTGCCCAGGGCGGAGTACACGTGCGACACGACAACGGTCGAACTGACGATCGTGTCATGGTCCGGTGCCCTGACGTGGGACCTCACTCGCGACGTTCTGGACGATTTTCTCTCGGGGAATCCCCACGCCGATCGTCAGGGGAACCCCTCCGTCTGGAGGTTCGAAGACCTCGGCACCAAGGAGCGTCCTCTGGGTGCAACCCCGGGCGAGGGCAACCCGATCCAGCAGTGGCAACAGGCCGTCGAGGGAGGCGACCCGGGCCGGGTGACCGAAGCCGCGAAGAGGCTCGCCGAGTCCATCAAGCTCACGGATCCTCGATCCCCGGTTCGGATCAGTTCGCTCGCGGACGAGGTCGCCTTGAATCCGGAAGCTCGGGCCCGATTGGCCTCGCTCCGCGAGGAGCTTGCCAGGCATCGCAACGCCTCGCCCCCCGTCGTCGAGTTTGCAAATGCGGCGCAGGACGGCGGGGTGCCGGAGAGCTCTCAAGCCGGATTCCACGACACGAAGGTCCACATCCGCGGCCGGTACGACCGCCTTGGCGACCTTGTGCCTCGACATTTCCCGACCATCCTGGGGGCTCCCTCCGACGCGAAGATCGCCTCCGGGAGCGGCCGCAAGGAGCTTGCGGAGTGGCTGACCCGGGAGACGAACCCGCTCACCGCGAGGGTGATGGTCAACCGGATCTGGCAGCATCATTTCGGCGAGGGGATCGTTCGCACGCCGAGCAATTTCGGCAAGCTCGGAGATCGACCGTCGCATCCGGAGCTCCTGGATTATCTCGCCGCGACGTTCCTGGAAACCGGCGGGTCGATCAAGGCCATGCATCGACAGATCATGCTAACAGCGGCCTATGCCCAGGACAGCAAGGCCCCATCCGAATCGGTCCGCAAGGATCCCGAGAATCGATTTCTCTCGCGGATGACGCGGAGGAGGCTTGAAGCGGAGGCCATCCGCGATGCGATGCTCGCCGCGTCCGGTCGGCTGGACCCTCGGCTGGGCGGCCCCTCGGAACGGGCGTTGGAGGCGAACCGTCGGACCCTTTACCTCACGACAATCCGGTCGGACCGCGCCACGTTCGGCTCCCTCTTCGACCAGGCCGACTCGACCGCGCCGGTCGATCGACGCATCGAGACCACCGTGGCTCCTCAATCGTTGTTCCTCCTGAACAATGGTTTTGTGAAGGAGCAGGCCCGGTCGCTCGCGATGCGAATCCGGGGCGAAATGCCGGATCCCGAGCGTGCCCAGATCGAACGGGCTTACCTTATCCTGTTTGCCCGGCCACCCACCGAGGCGGAATCCACCGTCGGCCTCCAGTTCCTCGAACAAGGCCGGCGAAAGGGAGAGAAGCCGGAGACCTCCTGGGAATCGTACGCTCATGTTTTGCTGTGCACTAACGAGTTCGTGATGATCGACTGACGCAGCAGTCCCCTAGCTCCCGAGCCCAGGATTTCGTCCATGGATTTCGCTCCCATTCCGCGTCGCTCGGCCCTGAAGGCCTTCGCCAACGGCTTTGGCATGCTGGGGTTTGCCTCCCTCTGCGCGGACGAGGCGGGGGCTTCCGCGAGACTCGACGTGTCCCAGCCGGGAGATCAGCCCCTGGCCGTTCGGCCGCCGATGTTCCCCGCGAGGGCGAAGCGGGTCATCTTCCTCTTCATGTCGGGAGGCCCGTCGCACGTCGATACGTTCGATCCCAAGCCCATGCTCGACCGCGACCATGGGAAGCCTCTCCCCTTCACCAAGCCCAGCTTGGAACGCACCAAGACGGGCAACCTGCTCAAGTCGCCCTTCAAATTTGCGAAGCATGGACAGTCCGGGATCGACGTGAGCGAGCTCTTTCCGAACGTTGCGGGGTGCGTGGACGACCTTTGCGTGATCCGTTCGATGGTCGCCGACAACATCAACCACAACGGCGCCTGCCTCCAGATGAACACGGGCGAGCAGGCGTTCTCTCGCCCGAGCATGGGCTCGTGGCTGCTTTACGGACTGGGCAGCGAGAATCAGAACCTCCCCGGCTATGTGGTGATCAGCCCCGCCCAGCCGGCGCAGGGGGCTCCCCTCTGGGCGTCGAGCTTCCTGCCGGCGAGCTACCAGGGAACGCTCGTCTCGGACCTGAAGAATCCGATCGCGAATCTCGGCACGCCCGGGTCGTCCGCGCGACAGAGGGAGGAACTCGACCTGCTCGCCCGGCTGAATGCGTTCCACAAGGACGCCCGGGAAGAGGACAGCCGGATCTCGGCGAGGATGGCCGCCTACGAGCTCGCCTATCGGATGCAGGTCGAGGCCCCCCAGGCGTTCGATGTCGAGTCGGAATTCGCGGCAACGAAGCAGATGTACGGGCTCGACGACCCGACGACGGAACTCTTCGGGAAGCAATGCCTGATGGCTCGCCGCCTGTCGGAACGAGGTGTGCGCTTCGTGCAGGTCTACCATACGCAGACCTCGAAACGATCGAGTTGTCAGCTCTGGGATCAGCACGGCGGCCTGAAGGCGGAGCTGACGAACAATTGCGCCGCGACCGACAAGCCCATCGCCGGACTCCTGCGCGACCTGAAGGCCCGCGGGCTTCTGGACGAGACGATCGTCATCTGGGTGAGTTCGGCCGCACGCCGACCGCCGAGGGGACCGATGGCCGCGAGCATCACCCGTTCGGGTTCACGATGTGGCTCGCCGGAGGGGGCTTCCGCGGAGGGCTGGTCCACGGGGCGACCGACGAATACGGCTGGCACTCGGTCACGGACAAGGTCCACGTCCACGACCTGCATGCCACGATCCTGCATCAGATGGGGATCGACCACGAGAAGCTGACTTATCGCTATAGTGGACGCGACTATCGCCTGACGGATGTCTCGGGTCGCGTGGTACGCGAGATCCTGGCGTGATCTGCAAGAAGCTCCGGAGCGGACGTTGAAGAAGAACCCGGTCAAGGTGGCGCTGCTCGAGGGGAAGCCCCAGGTCGGCACCTGGTTGTCGTTGGGGAGTGTCGTCGCGGCCCGATTCCTCGCCCGCACCGGCCTGCCCTGGCTGACCGTCGATATGGAGCACTCCCACACCGATATCCAGACCGCGGCCATGATGTTCGGCGTGATTGCCGACGCCGACTGCGTCCCCCTGGTGCGGGTCACCGCCGGCAAGCACGAGCTCATCAAGAGCGTGCTCGACTGCGGAGCCATGGGCATCGTCGCCCCGATGGTCATGGATGCCGACGAGGCTCGCTCGATCGTGGCCGCGACCAAGTACCCTCCGCGAGGCAATCGGTCGGTGGGCGGCGGGCTCCATGCCATGAACTTCGGCGCGACGGCCGAAGAGTATTATCGCCACGCCGACGACAACATCCTGGTCGTGATCCAGACCGAGCACATCGACGCCGTGAACATCGCCGACGAGATCTACGCCGTGCCCGGCATCGACGCGATCTTCGTCGGGCCCAATGACCTGGCCGCGTCCATGAGGGCCCCGGACGGCACGCCGCCCACCGCCGAGGAGCTCGAATCGGCCCTGCAACGCATCCTGGCAGCCGCGAAGCGACAGAAGGTGCCCTGCGGGCTCCACGTGTTCTCGATCGCCGACGCCCAACGTCGGATCGCCGAGGGGTGGCAGTTCATCGCGGTCAACAGCGAGCTGAAGATGATGCTCCAGGGGGCGGTTGCCCTGGCGAAGGAAGTTCACCCCGAGCTCATGGCGACCGAGTTCGCCAAATACTGAGCGGGCTCAGGCCGGTTGCGTGAGCTCTCGCAGCCGCTCCATTCCGCGGCGGCACACGTCCAGGGGATCCTGAATCCAGAGCATCATGTTGAACAGCTCGAGGGAGAGGGGACCTGCGTACCCGATCGTCCGCAGGTTCCCGACCACGTGAGGCAGGTCGACGATCCCATCGCCGAGCATCACGCGATCTCCATCCTCCTGCGTTTCGACCGGAGGATAGGCGGGCAGGTCATTGATGTGAAAAATGGACAGATCCTTGCCCTCACAGGCAAGGAGGTCGTCCAGCGATCCCCCACCACGCAGGAGGTGGTACACGTCGGCGACGACCGTCCCTCCGCGAACCCCCGACGCCTCGACGATGGCCCTGGCGGTACTCAGCGTCTTGATCCCGTCGACGAATCCGAGGAACTCCAGTGACACGGGAAGACCCATCGAGAGGCCCAGGTCGCAAAGAGCGTGATAACACTCCGCGGCGTGTCTGACCTCGACGACCTCGGCGGGAGGACTGGCGACGATGGTCCGGCTCCCGAGCTGGGCCGCCTGGTCCATCCTGCGACGGCACTCGTCCCGGACTCGGCTCTGAACCGAGGGCTGACTCTCGGTCCAGCCGAAAAGGGCGATCACGCTGGCCAGGGAGAGGCCGCTCTCGGAGAGGGCTGTTTTCACGTCCTTGAGCGTGCCCCCCTGGCGAATGTGGGCGTCCAGGTCGTCGGTCCAGAGCTCGATGGCGTCGAAGCCCACGAGGCCGGCGATGTTGATCTTGTCCAGGAGGGAGATCGGCCGGATCGTGCTCGTGTTCAGGCAGAGCGGAAAGGTCGGCATGGGGCTCGGTCCTGATTGCTGGCGTTCGAGGAATACGACTTGCTGGAAAGTCCTGATCGTTTTGACTAGCCTGGGATAGCCATCGGTCCGGAGGCGTCACGGAGCATCATCATGCCGAAAGACCGCTCGGAGAAGACACCCAGCAAAGCCGCGGCCAGGCCCGCCCCGGCGCGACCTTCCCCGGCCCCTGTCCCGAAGAAATCCGCTCGGCCTTCCGCCGCGCCGGCTCCCCCCCAGGTCCCCCCACGAGTCGCCGCAATGAGCGTTCCCGCCAATGTACCTCAGTCGGGACCGGCCGGTGTCCCGTCGCAAGACGTGAGCATCGCGGTTGCGGCCGGCGCGGAGTCCGGTGGAGTGGTCACCGCTCGTCGAGCGGGCGGCCTGCGGGACATGGCGTTGGAGGTCGATCCCGATGCCGTTGGGGTGAAGGCCGCCCTTCAACACCTGGCCAAGGCCGTCAATATCGCGTTTCAGTCGGACTATGGCGAAAACTATCTCGAAGCGGTCTACCAGGCCGCGATCGTCCGCAACGGCGAATTGCAGATCATCCACAAGGAATACTTCGGGTTTCGCGACACCTGGTTCGGCCAACTCGGTCGTCTCCTCCGGTCCATGAACCTGAGCCTCCAGGGCTCGGACCCGGCGTCCCCCGAGGGGCAGAAGCGGATCGAGGAGCGTCGGCCTCAGACGATCCGGGGCCTGTTCAACCTGTTCGGCAGGAAGCTCGACCTCGTCACGGAATTCGAGGATCGGGTGCCCGCCTACGTCGAGCAGATGTTCGATCGTCTCGAAGCCTCGGGCATCATCACCGGCTGGGACCGGACCGACTGGGACATCTGGACGACCCGGATCGGGCTCGACATCCGCATCTCGCCCCGGGTTTACCAGATGCAGGAGGAAGTCCCGGGCGAGGGTTGAGAAGGCGAGCCACCTCGTCTCCGTCGGTTCAGCCCCCGAGAGCCTTGATCCGCGCTTTCGCCGTGGTCGCCGAGGGGCTCTCGGGATACTCCTTGACGATCCTCTTGTAGTAGATCAGGGCCGCCTGCTTCTTTCCCGCCTTCTCCAGAGACGAGCCCTGCGAGAGGAGTCCGGCCGCCCTGGTCGCCTCGTCCCTGGTCTTGGGGGTGGCCTTCTCCTCGGCGGGCATCGCGTCGGATTTCGGAGCCGGCCCCGTTCCGTCCGAGGCGGGAGATCCCGCCTCCCTGGGGACCGCCGTGGACTTCTCGGAAGGGGGGCTCGTCGGCTTGCTTGAGCCCGCCGACCCGCTCGCGACCCGGGCGAGATACTTCTTCACGTACTTTTCGGGGCTCTCATTGAACTCATCGCGGCAGCCGGAGCAACAGATGGGGAATGACTTGCCGTCGAACGAGACCGTCATGGTCCCCGCACCGCCGGTCACGATGCACTTGGGCAGGTCGGCGGCGGCGCCCCCCGCGGCGAAGCTCTCCCCTTCCTTGCCCATGTTGGCGTCGATCACCAGGGCGAACTGGGGCGCCGTCGGTTCCTTCCGGAAGAGCCTCATGCTGTAGCGGATCTTGTTGTCGTTCAGGGCCAGATCGATCCGCTCTTCACCGATCTCGGCGGGAGGATTCTCGCGCAGGAGGCTCAGGCTTCGGGCCGAATCGTTGTACTTGCCGGTGTAGGACACGGACTTACCTTCCGGATCCTTCCCCTCCAGGCGGAAGCCGCCCTCCTTCGCTTCGTGGGTCAGGAGCGCCTGAGCGAGGATCTTCCCCTTGGTCATCTCCACCGTCATGGCCACGGGCTTTCCCCCGGCAAATTTCCAGGACCAGGCGTGACGTTCCGGCCAGCCCTTGAGCCGGTTCTTGGCCGGGATGCCCTGCCCCTTCCATCCGCCGATCATCTGCTCGAAGGGTTCGAACCCGGGGGGGACGACCAGCCCCTCCTCGTCGTCCCGCGCGGACGCGGACCCCGCGATCAGGAGGACAGCACCCAGGAACATCACGGTCCAATGACGCACGGGAAGTCTCCTTGCTCGTCTTGTCGCTCGCCGGCAAAAAACCAGGCGTTCATGCATCAATCGTAGCAATTCTGCGGCGGAGTGGTGACAAATTCCCGAGAATCCGGGCGAGCGCAATCAGGCTGGGAGCCCACCCTCCGCCGTTGCGGAATGGCGAACTCCCGGCCATCCAGACATCTCGCGGACCAATCTCATCTCCGGCATCGTGCCGGAACATCGCTACTTCGCCGCCGAGCCCTCGGCCTTGGAAGCCGGAGAGTCGCGGTAGAAGTCGATGTATCCGATCATCATCTCATCATAGGTTTGCTGGCCCCAGCGGACTTCCTTGGTCGGGTCGGGGTTGGCCAGGTTCTTCGACGAGTTGTCGAAATGGGCGGTGCATTCGATCACCGTCCCCTTGGGGAGGGCCAGAGGCTCCTTGAGCCGGTAGTAGCTCTGCCAGGCGAAGTCGTAGGCCGGAACCGAGAGAAGAGTCTCACGCCGACCGTCGGGGAAGATCAGGTCGTATCGGAAGTCCTTCCCCCTCAGATGCATGTGGGGCATGAAGCTCAGGAGGTGGGAATCCTGCCCGAACTTGAACTTCGACTTCACCTCCACGTTGTCCGCACCGGGGGCCAGCTTGAAGTTCGTGTTGAGAATCCCCGCCGTCTTCGCCACATGTTGCGGGGGCGTCTTCGAGAACACGAACCCGACCCGAGAGCGATCCTTCCTGATCTTCCCCATGGGGGTGTAGTGGATCTGGAGCACGATGTCGGAACCGGCGGGGATCTTCTTGGCGATCCCGGGCTCGTACACTCCGGGAAGTTCCCCGGGCGCGTAGCCCCCGAGATGCTCCATCGCATCGACGTCGCGCCGGCCTTTGTGATCGTCGAGGTAGGCGATGATGTGGTGCACCACCGACCGGTCGCCGGGGAGGCACTCAATCGACTGGGCCCAGGTGTCTTCCTTCAGGCCGGTCGGGATGCGGAACTCCTGGTAATCCAGGAAGCCGTCGGCCCTTACGGTGTATTCCTCGGGCATCTCCAGGATGAGGTCGGGCTTGGCGACGACCCACTCGTCCGGGAAGGTTTTGGCAGCCGGAATGTCCTTCGGATCGCCGAGCGGACTCCCCTGTTCGACCCAGGCGAGCAGGGTGGCCCGGTCTTTCGGCGAGAGCCTCCGATCGTTCTGGAAGTGACCGAAACGCGGGTCGGCGTGCCACGGCGGCATGCGTCGATCCTCGACCACTTCCGTGATGGATGCGGACCAGCGCTTCGCGTCATCATAAGTGAGCAACGAGAACGGGGCCGCCGCCTTGGGACGATGGCAGCCCTGGCAGGAGTTCTGCAAGATCGTCGCCACGTGAGACGCGTAGGTCACGGGGCCGACCTCGACGACCGGTTCCTCCTTCAGGGCCTCGACAATCACCGGGGAGGCGGGACGGATCCTGGGGATCGTGCTGGACGCGGTCTTCGCGACGGCCCGCTCGATGGGGCAGCCGATCACCGTGGTCCCTCGGAGCTCAATCTCCTTGCCATCCAGCAGGGTCTTCAGGGTGTCGGAGAGGTAGTTCTTGATGACCTTGGGGCGGCGAGTGCCGTAACCATACTGGTCGTCGATCGCCCCCCGGTAGCGAACGGCGGCCTTCTCGTCGAGGACGATCACCTCGCAGGTTCGCTCCGCCTGGTAGAGGTCGGCCACCTTGGCCCCTCCGTCCTTGAGGACGGGGAACGGGATCGCGAACTCCTTCGCATGGGCCGCGATGGCCTCGGCGCTCTCCTGCTGGTTGGAGTTGATGCCCAGGAAGACCACGCCTTGAGGGGCGAATTCCTTCGAAAGCTCTCCAAGCCTCGGGAGGTAGAGATTGCCGACCGGGCACTCGGTGCCCAGGAACACAAGGACCGCGGCCTTCTTCCCCTGGAAGGAATAAAGCGAGACGTCTTGGCCTGTTGTGGCGTCTTTGAGCGTGAAGTCACCAGGGCGGGTGCCGACCTGGCGCGCGGGTGCGGAATCGGCGTTCGCCTGGATCGAGCCGGCCGGTACGATCAGGGCGACGTAGAGTGCGAGAAGTGCGATGCGATACCCCATCCGAGACGGTGCCCCCAGGATCGTGAGTTAAATAAGTCCGAATGAGGTCAAAACCTCGAACGTCGTCAGGAGAACCCCTGCGACGCCCTTTGAGTTTCGACGAACTCTGAACTTTCGGCAACAGCGCCTGATCTCGACGATGCTCGCCCAGATCGATCACTTCCGCAAGTGCAAAACGGGCACTTGTCTTGTGTCGACACGCGGGCTAGCTTAATGGCTTCATAGCCCGGCGTTTGATCGAACTCACGGATCGGCGTACCCGTATGATGGACGAGCAAGGCCTTGCCGAACGACTCCGGATCTCCGCCATGGCGACGGTCTCCACGTTGGCCCTGGGCCTCAGTTGCGCTCCGGCGAACACGTACCAGGCCCCTCCGCCGGCCGAGGTGACCGTCAGCACGCCGATTCAAAAGTCGGTGAAGACTTACCTCGAATATCAGGGCGAGACCCGGGCCGTCGAGACCGTGGACCTGCGTGCTCGGGTGAAGGGCTTTCTGGTCGAGCGAAAGTTCGAGCCCGGTGCCATCGTCGAGAAGGATCAACTCCTCTTCGTGATCGATGAGAAGCCGTTCCAGGTTCGCGTTCAGGAAGCCGAAGCCCAGGTGGCTGCGGCCGAGTCGACCCTCAAGAAGGCCGAGAGTTCGAAGGCGCGCGAGGTCGCGAAGGCCCAGCTCGCCCTCGATCAAGCGTCGCTCCTGCTCGCAAAGATCGAGGAAACGCGGCAGCGCTCGCTCGCCTCCCGCAACGCGGCTTCCCAGCAGGATATCGATCGGGCCGAGGCCAACCAGAAGAAAAGTACGGCGCAGGTGGAAGCCGACAGGGCTTCGCTCGACCAGGCCCTGGCCGATTACGACGTGAACATCCTCACGGCGAAGGCGGCGGTCGCGAACGCCCAGGCCATGCTCGACAACGCCAGGATCGATCTGAGCTACTGCCGCGTGACGTCCCCGATCCGGGGGCGAATCACCCGGAACCTCGTCGATGTGGGAAACCTCGTGGGAGATGGGCAGGCCACCATCCTGGCGTCGATCATCGCCGAAGACCCGATCTACGCCTATATGAGCGTGAGCGAGGCGGACCTGCTCCGCTTTCGCCGCATGGTCGCCGACGGAAGCCGCCCCGATTTTCGCAAGGATGTGGTCCCGGTCGAGCTCGGGATGTCGGACGAGAAAGGCTTTCCCCATGCCGGGCGGATCGATTATGCCGATCCGAACGTCGACCCGGCGACCGGGACCATCCAGGCCCGCGGGGTGTTCCCCAACAGCGATCGCCGCATCGTTCCCGGGGCCTT
>JANOBY010000133.1:0-2661 GCA_031411935.1 Planctomycetales bacterium
GCTCATCCGCCGCCGGCCCTTCGGGGCCAGTTCCGCCAACTCGGGCTTGAGCTTACCCTGAGCGTCGAACAGTTCCTCCGGCCGATAGCTCTTCATCCAGCCTTCGAGGATCCGGATGTGGTCGGGGTTGTCCATGTCGCCCATGGGGACCTGGTGGCTCCGCCAGTAGCCCTCGCACTTCTTGCCGTCGATCACCGCGGGGCAGGTCCAGCCCTTGGGGGTGCGGAGGATGATCATGGGCCAGGCGGGACGCCTGAGGTTGCCCAGATGGCGGGCCTCATGGCGGATGCGGGCGATCTCCTTGAGGGCCTCGTCGAGCGCGCCTGCGAGCTGCCCGTGGACGGGATCGGGCTCGTGCCCCTCGACGAAGATCGGCCGGTAGCCCATGCCCTCGAAAAATTTCTGGAGCTCTTCGTGGGGGATGCGCGCGAGGAAGCACGGGTTGGCGATCTTGTATCCGTTGAGGTGGAGGATGGGCAGGACGGCCCCGTCGCGCGCGGGGTTCAGGAACTTGTTGCCGTGCCAGCCCGTGGCCAGGGGGCCGGTCTCGGCCTCGCCGTCGCCGACCACGCAGGCCACGATCAGGTCCGGGTTGTCGAACGCCGCCCCGTACGCGTGGCTCAGGGCGTAGCCTAGCTCGCCGCCCTCGTGGATGCTGCCGGGGGTCTCGGGGGCCACGTGGCTGGGGATCCCCCCGGGGAAGCTGAACTGCTTGAAGAGCCTGCGCAGGCCCTCAACGTCGAGGCCGATCTCGGGGTAGACCTCGGTATACGTGCCTTCGAGATAGGCGTGGGCCACGAGCGACGGGCCGCCATGTCCGGGCCCGATGATGGAGATCATGTCCAGGTCATCGCGCTTGATCACCCGGTTCAGATGCGTGTAGATCATGTTCAGGCCGGGCGACGTCCCCCAGTGACCGAGGAGACGCGGCTTGATGTGCTCACGCTTCAGGGGCTCGCGCAGGAGGGGGTTGTCCAGCAGGTAGATCTGCCCGACCGAGAGATAATTGGAGGCCCGCCAGTAGGCGTCGAGCGCATGCAATTCCTCCGGGGAAAGAGGCGACGTTCCCCCTTGGGACTTCTCGGGCGGTTGCGTGGTGGGCGTCCTGTCCATCGGGTCGGCTCCGTGTTGAGGGTTTTCGTCCCGAGGGCCTGGGCCGGGGTGGTCGTCATGCCCTGAGGAGGCCAGGCGGATCGTCTCGCGAGCGATCATGGTCTCCTCGTCGGTCGGGATCGTGCGGACTCGCGTGGAGGTGCCTTCGCGGGAGATCACCGGCGCGTGCTCCGCGTTGCGTTGCTCGTCCAGGGCGATCCCCAGGAAGTCGAGGCCGTCGCACACGAGGCGCCGGACATCGGCGGAGTGCTCGCCGATTCCCCCCGAGAACACGAGCGTGTCCACTCCGCCCAGGACGGCCGCGAGCCCCCCGATCGCCGTCTTCACGCGGTAGGAGAACAATTCCACGGCCTCGGACGCGCGGAGGTCTGTGGCCTGGAGGCCCAGCAGGTCGCGGATGTCGCCGCTGGTCTCCGACACGCCGAGCAGGCCGGATTGCTCGTTGGCCATCGTCCGGAAGGCGTCGGCGCTCATGCCCATTGTCTGCGAGAGGAACGCCGGGAGCCCCGGATCGATGTCGCCGCATCGCGTGGCCATGACCAGGCCCGAGGCCGGCGTGAACCCCATGGTGGTCTCCAGGCACCGGCCCTCGCGCACCGCCGCGAGGCTCGCGCCCGAGCCCAGGTGGGCGAGGATCACGCGGCCCCGGGCCTCCTCGGGCGCGAGCCTTGCAAGCTCCTCCATGAGGTAGCTGTACGAGAGCCCGTGGAACCCGTAGCGGCGGACGCCCAGCCCCCAGTAGCGTCGCGGGATGGGGACGATCCGCGCGGGGGTGGGCAGGCCGCGATGGAACGCCGTGTCGAAGCACGCGACCTGCGGGACCGAGGGCAGGGCCCGCCCGAAGGCCTCGATCAGCGCGATCTCGCCGGGCAGGTGCATGGGGTCGAGCGGGGCGATCCGTCGCAGTTCCTCGATCATCCCGGCCGAGACCCGCGCGGGCTCGACGAATCGCTCCCCCCCGTGGACCACGCGATGCCCCACGGCCCCGATCGCTTGGAGACCGGGATCCGCCCCGAGGCGTTCGACAACGATCCGGGCGGCGTGGGACGGGTCCGGGGCCTCGACCGCGACCTCCTCGCGAACCCCCCCGGCGGCATGGCGCAGGATGAGGCGCGACCCGCTTCGCCCGATCCTCTCCACGCAACCGGAACCGACCCTGGCGGCCGCGCCCTCGAGCGAGAAGAGCGCGAACTTGAGGCTGGACGATCCGCCGTTGATGGTCAGGACGAGGCGACCGCTGCGCGTTGGCAGGTCAGGTTCGCTCATGGGTCGAAGCCCTCCCTCGCGGTGTGTGGGCTTGGTGACGAAGCGTCGAGCGGGGCGTCTCGGTCCTTCGAGCCTCGGGCGGAAGTCCGGCAAAACGCGACCTGTCCCGGCTTCATGGTCCCGCTCAGGGTATCACGCCCCACCACGGGAAGGAACCTTGCAGACCAAGGGGCGAGTCCCGCGGTCTCATTGCGTGGGCCTTCCCCTTCGCGGATAATCCGCCGTGGGCGAGCGAGACGGATTCGCCCCCGCCGATCCTTCGAGACCCGTCATGCCACCGAA
>JANOBY010000134.1:0-6723 GCA_031411935.1 Planctomycetales bacterium
GTCCAGGTCAGCAAGACCGCCGCGGCGATGTCAAAAATGGGTTCTGTGGGAATTGGCACGCCGATCCAGCGCAGGTCCACCTCCAGGAGACACATCCCGATGACCACGAGGCAGGCGACCGCCCCCGGTTGGCGGATCAAGTCTCTCCACGCCGGTCTGGGCTTGCGAAGGCGGAACGCGAGAGCGGCGGGCGTGGTCGCGACCAGCAGGGCCGGCAAAGTCTCTATCAGGATCGTAACCGGCGTCCACCACAGGTAGTCACGGATGTAGATCGCAGGCATGACGGTCGAGAAGAACTTCGGTCGCGGACCGCCGAAATACACGAATCGGATCACGCCCGGCAACTGGGAGAAATACTGAAGGGTCCGCGCGACAACCACGCCTCCGCCGAACAAGACGCACAGGACGGCCACCCAGGCGACGGCGATCATCGCGTCGCCCAGGGCGAACCGCCGGCTGGCTAATCTCGGGGCCTCGGGCGGGGCCCCTCGGTCCTCGTGGTTAACGTGACTCGAACCGGGTGGGCTTGCCGCTGGCTCCGATGCTGACCTCGAAGGAGCTTCCATCGGGCGCGACCTCCACCTTGATGAACTCGCCGCCCTTGGGGTCGGTGTTGGCGATGATCGGGGCGTTGTCGTCGGGCCCGGTGGCCGCGTTCTTGTGCAGGGCGTAGAAGCCCTTGAGCGAGGGCAAGGTCTTGAGGAGCTTCACGGTCGCGGCGGCTCCCCCCTTGCGAGGGCCGTTGTCCATCACGGCCACGGTGGGCTCGATCGTCTTCACGAGCAGGGGATGGTTCGAGATGTCCATCCCGTGGTGGGTGACCTGGAACAGGTCCACCTGACCGATCAGGTTGAACGGGCAAACGAGCTGCTTTTCGATGTTCCAGGTGAGGTCGCCGCAGTCCAGGAACTGGAACTTGTCGAGCGAGAACAGGATCGTGAGGCTGCGCGCGTTGTCGCTGCCGTCCACGGGCTTGTCGGCGGGGGCGGATTCGCAGAGTTCGTTCGCGGCGAGCCGGGTGCCGGGATAGCGTACGTCGGAGTCGATGATCTTCGTGCCCGAGGTCAGGACGAGGGCTTGCAGCCCCTCGATGGGCAGCTTGTCGCCGACCTTCAGCGCGGTCCGCTTGCCCTGGCTGGCCTTGCGATAGGCGAGGCCGAGCGGGTCGTTGGTCTTCGGGCCGTCGGGATAGTCGAGCCCTTCGGTCCTGTCTTCGGGAAGGCCGCGATCCCAGAAGTGGCCGATCTCGACGAGCTTCGACAGGCCTGCCACTCCGCCGAAGTGGTCCATGTGCCAGTGGGTGGTCACGAGGTGGTCGAGCTTCTGAAGCTTCGCCACGTCCTTCAAAACGTGGACGATGCGCTTGGGGTCGCGGTCGTCGCGGCCGGGCCATCCGGAGTCGATCAGGACGGATTCCCCCTTGGGCGTGACCACGAGCGTGGCCGCGCCTCCGTCCACGTCGATGAAGTAGATTTGCAGGCCGCGGGGCGTGTCGGCCCGGGCCTCGCCGAGGAGCAGGGACAGGGCCAGGATCGCGAAGAGTTTCATGACCGGCTCGCTTCACTTTTTGGGGAGGTACTCGGTCGGGATCGGGTTGGTGGGGGTCTCGCGATCCCAGTAGATGGTCACGACCCACCAGCGGGTCCCGTCGTTCATGAGCTGGAAGCTGTTGATCCCGCGGTCGAACGGCTTCCCGTCCTTCTCGTGCTTCGATTCGTAGGAGCTGAAGGCGTGCGTGACCGCGCCGAACTGCTCGGTCTTGCGGGCGATCTCGGTCTCGTAGAAGCCCATCTCCTCCATATTCGCGGAGGCGGACTTCACGAAGTCCTCGACGGACAGCGTGCGGGTGACGGTCTTCCCATCCCTCGTCCGGACGACCGGGATCAGGCGGGCGTCGGGGACGAACAACGACCGGAATCGGTCCCAGTCGCGTTCCTGCCCCTTCTCGCCCGAGATCACGTCGTAAAGCGCCGCGATGATCGCGTCGGCGGACTTCACGTCCTCGGGTTTGGCCCCGGGGGCTTCGATTTTCGGCTCCTGCACGCGGGCATCGAGCCCACCGAGGAGGCTCATTGCGACAAGGGCCAAGGCGATGCGGCGCGTCATGGGAGAGGGCTCCTCGGCCGACGACCGATGCCATCCTAGGCCAGAGATCGGCCGATGGCCAGGCACTGCTCGGCGTCGATGATCTTGTCGTTCGCGGTGAAAAGCTGCCGGATGGCTTCCTTGTGGATCTTCATCTTGGACCCCCCCACGCCGAGCGCGCCCCAGGCGAGCACCCCGCCCAGGTCCTTGCCCCGGTCGGCGGCCTCCACGCCCTCGATCCCGAGCGGGGGGACGGCGTTGAGGTCGACCAGGACCTTCAGGGACGAGGCTTTCCATACGGATTGCGGCAGGAGCATCACGCCCGCGGCGCCCGCGGCGATGACCACGTCGGCCCCCGCGATGCCTCGTTCGAGATCGCCGGGGTCGGCGGTGGCGAAGCTCTCAGAGTCCTTGCCGGTCGAGCCCTTGAGCAGGGACGACGTGGCCTGGGCCTTGTCGAGCCGTCGGGACCCCACGCGTACGTTGACCGAGCCTTCGAGGCCGAGCAGGAGCCGGGCCACACGCTGGCCGACCGGGCCGGTGGCGGCGAGGACCGCGACGGTCGCGCCGTCGATCGAGCCCCGCGTGCGGGTCGCGCCGTCGATCGAGGCGAGCACGGCGGCGGCGGCGGTGGTGTTGCAGCCGTTGGCGTCGAAGAGGACGGACACGCGGAATGGGCCGAAGAAGGTCTTGTTCACGGCTCTTAAGAGGGCCTCGCCGGCGCTCACGTCGGAGCCCCCCACGAAGATCGCGGTGGACTTCAGATCCGAGGTCCCTCGGGTGAAGAGCGCCCCGTGCACGAGGTCGCGGACGCCCTCGGGGGTCACCCCTCCGTGGCGGAACAGGTGATTCACGCCCGAATCCACGGCCACCACGGCGTCAAACACGCTGGGCTGGGGGTCGGTGTCGAGCTGGAGCAGAATCGTGGGCTTCATCGAATCGATCCACGGAAAACGGAACGATCCGCAGATGACGCAGAGGAACGCAGATGGAAAATGAGAATTCTCCTTTTAATCTGCGTGAATCTGCGTCATCTGCGGATCGATGCTTTTCAATCAGGCGAACGGGTGCTTGGCGGTGTCCTTCTGGGCCACGACCTCGGCGGCGGTGGGCGAGCCCTTCATGGCGCTCTTGATGGCCATGACTGTGGCCTCGTGGTTGAACTTGAGGATCAGGGCGTTGTCCTCGGCCTGGGGGTGGATGAACACACCGCAGACGATCACGAGGTCCTCGGCCTTGTCCTGGGGGATCGTGCCGTCGGCCACGCAGTCGGCCACGGCCTTGGCCACGGCGTACTGGGCGGGGCCGAACATCTGCACGGCCTGCTTCATGCCCTTGATCGTGACCTTGGTGATCAGGACGGTGGCGGGCTTGACGGCCAGGTTCGGGGTGAGCACGGCCAGCAGGTTGGTGTGGCCGTTGGACTGATTCGCCAGGGCGTTGGCGAACGCGACGCCCACGGGGCCGGTCTTGGTCCCGATCAGGAGGTCGATGTGGGCAATCTCGTTGCCCTCGCCCACGAGGGCCTCGCCGATGAGCATCGTGTGGTCGGCCATGGTCGCGCGCGTCTCCGGTGTCGAGGAAAGGAAGCGAAGGTCGGGTCGGTCTCGAGGCCGCGAAAAATCGCCTGCGCCTGCGCAGGGGGGCGGCCGTCGAGGTGGCCCAGCATCATAACACCCGCACCGGAGTCCGCAACCCCTCCGGGTGCGTCCGGGACGGCTCCCGTCGCCGCGATCTCGTTGACGCCACGGGCCGGGGGCGTAGCCCTCAGAGCGTCTCGGGTCGAGAGATCCCCCCGATCCTGGGTTCGGATCCTGAAAGTTTTCGCAAAACAAAGGTTGTTCCGGCGCGTCGGACCTGATTGAATATCGCCTGAGACAGGGTTCGGCCTCCACGGTCGGGTCGGTCGCGCGCCCTCCAAGGGCCGCCTCCGGGGTCCTTGTCTGTCCCGCTCCATGTTCTTTCCTACCAGGAGAATGGCGATGCGCAAGTTCTTCCCGATTCTGGCCGTCCTCGGCCTCTTCCTCGGCGCCACCGCGACCGTCCTGGCCGCCACCGCCGAGGAGAAGACGATCTCCGGCGACGCCACCTGCGCCAAGTGCTCGCTGAAGGAAGCCAAGACCTGCCAGAACGTGGTTCTGGTCAAGGAAGGCGACAAAGAAGTCAAGTTCTACATGGACATGACCAACAAGCTCGCCAAGGACAACCACGCCAAGGCCGGTTTCTGCCAGAGCGACAAGAAGGTCAAGGTCACCGGCGAAGTGACCGAGAAGGACGGCAAGAAGTTCATCGCCCCGACGAAGATCGAAGTCGTCGAGGACTGAGCCCCGCCCCGTCCCGCTAATTTCACGAGCCCGGACCCTCGGCCAGTGCGCCAGGGGCCCGGGCTTTCTCTTTTTTCGGAAGCTTCCCGCGTTGAGCCCCTCGCCTCCCCTGATGATCGTCGGGGCCAGCGTCCGATCCGCGGCCCTCTCGGCCTTGCGTGCCGGCGTGCGGCCCCTCGCGCGCGACCTCTTCGGCGATCGCGACCTGCACGGGACCGACACGCCCCTGGAGGCGATCGGCCCGGCCCTATACCCGCTCGGGTTCGAGGCCGAGGTCGCCAACAGCCCCCCCGGCTGCCCCTGGATCTACACCGGGGCCCTGGAGAATCATCCCGAGCTGATCGACCGCATGGCCAGGCTCCGCCCCCTGTGGGGAGTCTCGGGCGATGCGTTGCGAGCCTGCCGAGACCCGCTGGCCGTGGCCCGGGCGATGGCCTCGCGGGGCCTGCCCGCGCCCGGCGTGCGGCTCTCGGCCGAGGGCGTGCCTCGCGACGGTTCGTGGCTGGGCAAGCCCCTGGCCTCCGCCGGAGGGCGTCAGGTCCGGCCGTGGGTCGAGGGATCCGTCGCCTCCGCCCGCCCTCTCTATTTTCAGGAGAGGATCGACGGCACGAGCCTGGCCGCCCTGTTTGTCGCCGACCGTCGTGAAGTCGCGCTGATGGGCGTGACCCGCCAGAGGCTTAGCCGCGGCGATCATCCGTTCGCCTACGAGGGCAGCCTCGGCCCTTGGCCGATCTCGGGACGGGCCCGCGAGGGGATCGTGGCCATGGGCCAGGGGCTTGCCGGCGAGTTCGGAGTGCTCGGCCTGTTCGGGGTGGACCTGATCCTCACCCCCGAGGACGATCCTTACCTCGTCGAGGTCAACCCGAGGTACACGGCGTCGGTCGAGGTGCTGGAGTTGGCCACGGGCCGATCGCTTTTGAGGGATCATGCGCGGGCCTTCGGCGCGAACCTGGGGGCGTTCGGGCGACCGCGAGCCCATCCGCCCGCGTTCGTGGGCAAGGCGATCCTCTTCGCCGAGAGCCGAGGCACCCTCCCGGCGATCGATTCGTGGCGGGCTCGATTCTCCTCCGCGGGTTCGTTCGCGGTCCCCGATGTGGCCGACATCCCCGCCGTGGGCCAGACCTTCGACGCGGGCGACCCGGTGCTCACGGTCCTGTGCCGTGGGTCGAGCCTCGAACGGTGCGACACGAGGCTTGAGCGCCACCTCGAACGGTGGAAGTCGAGGCTGGTCCAGGAGCGATGAGGAGCGGGATCCGGGGATCGGGGGGCGTTGCGTGCAGGGGTGGGGCCTCGTCCCCGGTGGACGGGGCCGTTAGAATGACGTCGAGGTGAGTTCCGCATTTCCTTGAGATTCCACCATGTCCCGAGACGATTCCCAGGGCTACGACGACTCCGACCCGATGAACCCGTATCGCGGGTATTCGCCCCCTCCGTCGGTGTATCGCCCTACGAGCGGGCTGGCGATCGCGAGCTTCGTCTGCGGGTTGGTCGTCTGCGTGCCGTTCATCACCAGCACGCTCGCCGTGGTCTTCGGCATCGCGGGGCTTCGCGCCACGCGCAACCCGTACGTAGGCGGGCGCAACTGGGCGATCTCGGGCACGATCCTGGGCGTGATGGGCCTGGGCCTCTGGCTGTTCATGGGGTCGCTGTTCTACATGGGCCTGAACATGGTCCTGACCGAGCAGGGCAAGGCCGAGAAGGTGGCCACGCAGTTCGTGCAGAACCTGAGCGACGGCAAGGTGGCCGAGGCGACCGAATCGTTGACCAGCGGCGTGGACCGAGGCACGCTCGCCGAGACGGTCGAGGCCATCAAGGCGAGCGGACCGTTCAACGAGCTCAGCGGCGAGTTCCAGCCGATCCCCGTCCGAGGGACCCTCGAATTCCGGTTCGAGTTCACCGGCGACGCCGTGTTCTCGCGCGACCGCAAGCCCCTGCGCATGAGCCTCGAGAAGGACGACGACGGCGACTACAAGATCGACCGGTTCCGGCTGGGCCGACCCAAATAAGGCGCGAACCGGATCGACCGAACGGTTCGCGCTTGCCGTTTGGGCGATTCCCTGTGATGCGTCGCGATTCTCCCAGTGGGGCGTCTCTGCCTACCTACTCCAGCGATTCACGCTCGAACGTAGCGGTCGTCTCTTCAAGAAGTGTGGGGGCGTCACTGCCCGCCTAACAATAGGTTCTGGCGGGCTGTGACGCCCGCCCTACTTGAAGAGACGCTTCCGACAAGCGGGAATGCGCTTCAAGGGTTCAGGCAGGCAGGGATGACTTCCCCACCGGGGTTATCGACCCGCTCAGGAAGGAACCGCTGTCG
>JANOBY010000135.1:0-7168 GCA_031411935.1 Planctomycetales bacterium
GCCGGACTCCCGCGAGGATGGGCGTACCGTTCGGCACCGACGCCGGGCCTCTCGGCCAGGTGGGCGTTCGCTGCGTGGTGTTCGGTCCAGGCGATATTGCCCAGGCTCACACCAAGGACGAGTGGATCGACCTGGAAGAAGTGCGGGCTGCCGCGGAGATTTACTACCAGATGGCCATCGCCTTGGGGTGAGCCGGCGGAAAACTCCCCGGTCGCGGCCATGGAGGAAACGCGAACACGGACGGCGCTTCCCCCGCGCGAGTGCGAGGGAAGGCCGTCCGTGTTGTGGTGCAACCTCAAGCTCAGAAGACGTCGAGGGCGAAGTGGTTACCCTGGTAGAACTTCTTCTTGTGGCTCCAGTCGTGGTGACCGAACGCCTTGCGGATGCCCAGGTGACGCTGACCGCCGTAATAGTTTCGGTAGTAAGGGCCCTGAACCTGGGGCACGATCCGCTGCTCGCGGGGGTAGACGTAGAACCCGTCGTAGAGCGACTTGTACTCGAACCCGTTGCCGGGGACCTGCGGCGGCGTGTAGGGCCAGTGCAGGTAGTCGCCCCAATCCTGGGCGCGGGCCGAAGAAAGCCCCGAGAATCCGAACATCAGCCCCGCGAGCGCAAGGGCCTTGATCATCGAGCGTCCGCGCACGACTCACCTCCATGTTACCGGGCATCCGAACCTCGGTTATCATGACACACGCTTTCGCGGCAGGTCGGACCGGGTCGCGATTTTTTTTCGGGCCGGATTCAGGTTGCCCGGGTCGGACCGGGTGCAACAAGACGGAGGCCGGCGCCAGTCGCCGGGATGGCGATGGATCGACGCTTCGGGAGGGTCATTCTGGCTGGGACGATCCTGCTCAGCCTGCGGACTGCCCAGGCCGAGGTACGGCCCGAGCTTGGACGATACAAGGCCCATGTGGCCACTCTGGCCTCGGCGGAGTTCGGCGGGAGGCGGGGAGTCGGAGCCGCGAAAAGCGCCTTCTACGTGGCGAACGAACTGAAGCATCTCGGACTGGAGCCTCTATTTGGCAAGTCATTCATCCAGGCCATGCCAGATCGCGCCACGGGCGGCACCCTCGGGCGTAATGTGGGGGCGAAGCTCGTGGGCTCCGACCCTCGCCTGAAGGAGGAGTGGGTGATCGTCTCCGCCCATTTTGATCATCTCGGTGGGCGAGGACAGGAGTACTACCCCGGAGCCGACGACAACGCCTCGGGCACGGCAATGATGCTCGAGGTCGCGCGTTGCTTCGCTCAGGAGAGGTCACGCCCTCTGCGCAGCATCATGTTCGTGGGTTTCGATCGCGAGGAGGATGGTCTCTGGGGATCGCGTTATTTCGCGGACCATCCCCCGGTCCCGCTCGACCGCGTGAAGCTGTTCGTGACCGCCGACATGATCGGTCGCGCCCTGGGCGGCGTTTGCAAGGAATTCGTGTTTGTGTTCGGCGCGGACACCTCGCAAGGCGTCCGGGGCCGCATTCAGGAGGCGGCGAAAACCGAGCCGATCCGTGTGGGATTCATGGGCAACGACCTCTTGATTGTCGATCGCAGCGACTACGGGCCGTTCCGCTCCCGGTCGATCCCTTACCTGTTCCTGAGCACCGGGGAGAATCCCGACTATCATCAGCGGTCCGACACGTCCGACACGCTGGATTACCCCAAGGCCTTGAGCGTGACCCGGGTCGTGCTCTCAACGATCGAGAAGACGGCCAACGCCGAGAATCTGCCCCCGTGGAATGGTGAGACCGAAGCCTCGTTGGAAGAGGCCCTCGCCGTTCGCGATGTCCTGCGCACCCTTCAAGAGAATCGGGTGACGCTCAAGATCGGAGGGGCGTCGTTGCTGGTCCTGAATTCGACCTTGTCCCACCTCGAAGGGATCGTCGAACGAGGAAAGATCACCGAACGGGAGCGAACTCGCCTCGTCCGCGCTGCCATGTTCCTCATGACCACGGTCCTGTGATCCTGGTCGTCCCGTCCTTCCACCTCAAGAGGATGAGGCGAGGAGTCGCGATTCCATCCAGTCGGCCAGATCGGAGGCGTGACGTTCCGGGTCGGGTTCGAATTCCAGCGTGTGATGGGCCCCCGGATACTCGATGACCTGTCGATCCGGGCTGGCCAGGGTCTCCGCGTATCGCCTCGTCCGCTCGTTGTCCACGATCCGATCCTCGCTCGCGAGCATGAGCAGGACCGGCTGCTTGACCTGGGAGGGGACTCTCGCGACCTCACTGTCGATGAACCGGCTGGCAGCGAGAAGACCGGCCGTCGCAAAACGCAGGCTCAGCGGGTCAGTCGCGATGAACTGCTGGGCTTCCGGGTTCTCGGTGAACAGGGCCGGGTCGCTCAGGGGGACCGGAAAGAACTTGCGTCGGTTGAAAAAATAGGCCAGGGCGATCCGCAAGCGATCCCCTGGCGAGACCCCGACCTTGGGGTGGAGCCCCGGGCAGATGAGGGCCAATCCCTGCAGCGCCGAGGGGAAATGGGCGGCGGTCAGCACGCCGAGCTTGCCGCCCCAGCTGATCCCAGCGAGGCCTCGGGGCAGATCGTCCCCACGAGACTGGAGAAATTCCCCCACGTCGTCCACGAGCCGTCGCCAGCTCGGCGTGTGCCCGCGATCCTGCGTGTTCCCGCCCGACCCGCGACGATCGGGGAAATGCGTCTCGAAGCCGCGTTCCGAGAGCCGTCGTCCCAGCCCGTGGTACCAACCTTGATGGCTCTGGACCCCATGAAGGATCACGACCCTGGCCCGGGGCCTGGTCGCCGGATGCCATGTGGCCACCTGGATCGGGTAGCCGTCGCTCGCGTTCCAGATCCAGGTCTGCGGTTGAACGTCAGCCAAAGGAGATCTCCTTCGAGGCGACCGTCATCCGGGCCAGACGCTCGCGATCGACGTGGACGCCGAGCCCGGGCCCCGCAAGGGGAGGGGCCCAACCCCCGTAACGAAAAGTGAGATCCTCGACCACCGGGTTCTCGCCCAGGACGTGGCGATCGTACGACCCCTCCACGAAACGAAGTCCCCCGACATTCGCCGCCACATGACGCCCTGCGGCCGATAGGATCCCCGTCTCCCCAGGGTGGCACCCAAGCTGAGCCCCAAGCCCCGCGCGGAAGCCCATGGCCAGGATGTCCAGCGACCGGGAGATCCCGCCGCACTTGGACAGCCTCACGTTAAAAAGGTCGGTCGTCCGATCCCGGATTGCGTTGGCCGCATCGGCCACGCCGCACAGGGATTCATCAAGCATGACCGGAATGCCCAGCCGTGGTCGAAGCTCGGTCAACGCCGAGAGCTCTGCATGAGGAAGGGGCTGTTCAAGGACCGAAGGCTTGAAGCGGAGCAGCGGAGCCACCCGATCGACCACCTCCGCGGCGGGCCACGACTCGTTGGCGTCGATCCGGATGTCCATCCGACGACCGAGGATCTTGCGCAAGATTGCCAATCGGGCCTCGTCGTCCTGCCCCTCCACTCCAACCTTCACCTTCACCTGATGAAAGCCATAGATCCGCATCTTGTAGGCCGACATGCGCTCTTTCCGCGAGGAGGCCGCCGTGATGGCCCCGCTGTAACGGACCGGTCGCGGGGAATCGTGAATAGTCAGGCCTGGTCGATTCATGAGCCGGACCGCGTCGGTCAGGGACTTACCGAAACGCTGACCCAGAGCATCGAGAAGCGCTATTTCGAGCGCACAACGGGCGGCGTTGCCGAACATTTGCCGGGGATCGTTGAGCGTGTCGGGCAGGTCGATGTTCGCCACTCGACCCACTGCTTCAGCGAATTCGTCCGGATTTCCCAGGGCCCTCGCGGCGTCAAACCCGGAAAGTGCGGAGAACGTGGTGGAGATGGTCTCGCCCGTCACGTAATCGCGGGGGACGCCCTCGCCGAAGCCCACGTGCCCCGAGGCCAGCTCGGCGCGTACGATCAAATTGTCGCTCACGACTCGATCGTGGGAGGCGTGCTTGATCCGGGCCTTCAGCGGGACGGCCACATGGATGAGTTGCAGCGAGCGAAGCATGGAGAGGACATCCCAGCGCCCCTCCGTGCACTCGCAGGAAAGGCGGCAAGGGAATCTACCACGACCCGTTCGGATCAGTAAAACTTCTCGATCGCCCGGGTCACGGCATTGGTGATGACATGGCGGCTGACCGGCTTCGAGAGCACGCAGAACACGTTGGCCGTGAGGGCGCGACGCATGAGTGTGTCGTCGCGATCCGCCGACAGCAAGATGGTGGGGAAGGCCCCTCGGATCTGGCGGGCGATCTCCATCGTTTCCAGGCCCGTGAGGCGAGGCAGGTACATGTCCATCAAGGCGAGGTGCACGACCTGCTTCTGGACGATATCAATCGCATGTTCGCCGCTCTCGGCGAGGATGGTCTGATAGCCGGCCGATTCGAAGATGTCGCGAAGCGTTTCTCGCGCCACGACATCATCATCGGTGATGAGCAGCGAATAGGGACGATCCGTGAGTGACATCATGATCGACCACCGCAGACGAAGCAGGAGACTCGTGTCAGAAACCAATCTGTGTGCAAGGCAGGATGCAAATTCCCTGCCATCCACCCTTTGTCATGTCACTCATTCGACTCAGCGATCCGAAGTCAAGAACTCGACTAGGTTTAAGAGTGGAATCCCTTCAACAGATTTCCAGTTCTCCTGCCCGGAAGGAAGCATACGCGCCAATTTGGCAGTCATTTGGTGCTGGTCGCGCTGTTTCTGCCCTGAGCCATGCGGCCGAGCAATCCCTTGGGGGCTCCCCATCGGGCATCGGGATCGAACGCGGAGGCCTCGGCAAGCGTGGGCGGGTCGGGGACCAGGTCGCGGAAGAGGTAGCGTTCGAGCAACTGGCCATCCGGGCCGGTGGCCTGCACGAACAGGGGGATGGCCGACTTGGAATCGAGGTAAATGATCCAGGCTTCCCCCTCGGCCGATTTCCGGGTGATCTTGTGGCAGGGTGCGCCGACTTCCGGGGCCTGGACCGTACCCTCGTAGACGACCTGATCTCCGAGCGAGGACTCCATCTTGTCGAGGATCGCGTCCAGGCCGGCCTCGGTGATGGGATGCCTGCTGTTCCTCATCACGAGCGGGCTATCGGGTGCCAGGGACATCCGGGGCAGCAGCACGGAATTGGGCATCTTGATGTGCATCTGCCCCTCGTTCTCGGCGGAGGAGTAGAGGACCTCTCGTCCCTTGTTGTCCCCCTCACTCCACTCCAGCCGGACGGCTTTCGGGGAGCGTCGGACGCTGAGGAGCAGGGTCTCAGAGGGAAGCAGCGACTCGCCCACTCGCTCCTGTCGGGTCATTGAAACCTGGTAAGTCTGGATTCGGCCCAGGGACTCACGCCCCGTGGCGATCAGGGTCTTGACGGTCGCCACGGACTCATCCGCTACGGCGGAACCGGTCGCAGGCAAGGGCTGGGCCGAAGTCGCCGGCGGCGCGGAGGGAGGGGCTGTGACGATCGTGCCGAGGGTGGGCGCGGGGCGAGGGGCCAGGCGCCTGGGCCGAGGTGCCGGTTTTCCGTTCTGAGGAGGGCCGCTCCAGGCCACGTCCCCGGATCGCTGGCCCTTTGCCACGTTCGCGAGCCGTGACGATTCCACCCGGGTACGATCCCCGCGGCCGAGGAACGACATTCCAGGCAACGGCGAATCCTGAGCCCGGTAGGTCTTCAATCGCGAGCACCCGGCCCCAAACGTGAGGACGGAGAGGCTCAGCAGGGCCAGGTGTGCAGCCAGACGGAGGGAGACGCGATCCATCGCTAAGGGCTCGCTTCTAGGAGGGGGTTCCATCCCCGAATCCGTCCGGTCACAAGGATCGATCGGAGGATTCCTCGGGATCTCTACCAAAGTCCTCGGAGCGAGGCAACCCGAACCGGTCGGGCCACCACGTTCCTGACGCTCGATTGGGAGGCCGCAGAGTCGTCTTCAGGCCGGGTTCGTTCGTGCCCCGACGTGCTCGTCGAGGAGTCGAAAGTCGGCGATGGCTTTTAGGTCCGACGTGAGGCATGGCTGCTTGTATTGTTCGGCCGTGCCCCCGCTCCGCGAGAGCCGCAACTTCTGGAAATCGACCCACGCCCCGTTCGGGATGCGGCGTGTCTGGATCGGGCCGAGTCTCAGGGTGGCACGCTTGTTTTCGTACTCGCTGTTCAAACCCTGGAGACGCGACTCGACCGCCTCGGCCAGACGTTCCGCGGCGCCGGTCTGGCGTACGTCGCCCTCCTCCACCAGCAACGAGTAGAAAGGAGGATCGGACCAGGTCGGCGCCAGCAGATACGAGGAGAGCGGCATGCCCAGGTCCGAGGCCGCGGAGTTCACCGCCCCCACCACCTGGAACTCGGAGATCTTCTCGCCCGTAAGGCTCGAGATATGGGCTCCCTTGTTGAGGAACTCGATCAGAGGCGCCTTCCCGTGAAACCCGGCACACCGGACGAGGTCGAAAATCTGGTAGCGATGCAGGCCGCCCGAAGTCGTGGGCAAGATGTAGTAGCGGCGTCCTTCGATCAGGTCCGCGGCCTCGACCGTCTCGGGAGACTCGCGGTCGATCTGATCCTCGGGCAGGAATTCGAAATAATGGTGCCGGATGTCGAGGATCCCCGCCGGCGTCCCGTCTTCGATCGGGATCGTGAATCGCCCCTCGCTCGCGATGAGGCCGATGTCGCGGACGGGGGTGTCGCCGAAGTATTCGGGATAGTGCTTCAGGTAGGCTCCCATCGTCCCGCCCGTCCAGTTGGCCAGGAACTGGAGGTTGGGCCAGTAATCTTTGGGCAAGAGGCGTCCGGTCCGATTGGCGATCTCTTCGAGCCGCCTCGCCGCCTTCTTGCGCCTGAAACCCAGCTTCCATCGCAACGCGCGACGGACTTCCGGGGGGACGGCGAACCTCGCGTTCAGGGTGCCGTCGTGCAGGTCTCGGATCAGGCTCTGCTTCTCCCGATCCCCGAGCTTCGCGATACCCAGGAGAGTGCTCGGATTGGCGGCCATGGTGGCCCCGAGGTCCCGATAGCTGGAGAGTCGCAGGGCCGTATAGTACTTCGCCTCGATGTCCTTGATGCCCATCGTGACCGGAGGCATACAATACGTCGTCCGAACCAGGCGGTTTTGCATCTCGGCGGTCAGCCCGGTGATGGCTCCGCAGGGGATCTTGCCTGCGGTGAAGCTCTCTCGCCAGTTGCTCACCAGCTGGAGGATCGGCTTG
>JANOBY010000136.1:0-4570 GCA_031411935.1 Planctomycetales bacterium
AAGGCCTACTACGAGAAGCCCAGCGAGCGTCGTCGTCGCGAAGAGTTGAAGCGGCTCCGCAAGGCCCGCCAGGCCGCCCGCGTTTGAGTGCCCTCGCCTTCCGGATGACTCCTTCGCTCTGTCTTCCACGAAATCTCATGCCACGAGTCGTTCTCGACTCGTGGCATTTTGTTTGACGGGCGGGGAGATTTCAACCCTGGCGACGAGGACGGCACGCGACCGTCCTCACACGTGAACGTCCCGTTCCTGGCACAGGGCTTCGGGATATTTCCTACGGATCGGTTCCACAACTTCGGCGATGAAGTTGTCGACCTGCTCGGGCGATCGGCCCACGAACCGGCTCGGATCCATGACCGACTGAATATCGACCTTCGCGAACGCCTCATCGCCGCGTAACCGTTCCAGCAGATCGTTCGAGGCCCCTTCCCCTTTGATCCGCATGCCCGCGGCTTGCGAGTGGGTGCGGATCCGCTCGTGGAGATCCTGGCGATCGCCGCCGGTCTGGACTCCCGCCATCATGAGATTCTCGGTCGCCATGAACGGGAGTTCCTCGGCCACATGCCGGGCGATCACGCTCGGATAGACCACGAGGCCCGGGACCACGTTCAGATACAGCGTGAGCACCGCATCGATCGCGAGAAACGCCTGGGGCAGGAACAACCGCCGGACCGCGCTATCGTCCAGCGTCCGCTCCAGCCACTGAGTCGCAGCGGTCTGCGAGGCCGGGGCATACAAGCTCATGGCGAACCTGGCCAGCGAGCACATGCGTTCGGCCCGCATCGGGTTGCGCTTGTAGGCCATGGCCGAAGACCCGATCTGCTCCGCCTCGAACGGCTCTTCCAACTCCCTCTCGTGAGCGAGCAACCGGAGATCCGATCCGAATCGGTGCGCACTTTCGGCGATCGCCGATAAGGTGGCGACCACGAAGGAGTCGACCTTGCGGGAATAGGTTTGTCCCGAGACCTGATAGGTCTCAGAAAACCCAAACGCCTCGGCGACTTTCCTGTCGAGCGCCTCGACCTTGGCATGATCGCCGTCGAAGAGCGCGAGGAAGCTCGCCTGCGTGCCGGTCGTGCCCTTCACCCCGAGGAACTTGAGGCCCGCGAGCCGGTGCTCCACGTCGTCGAGGTCGAAGATCAGCTCCTGGCACCAGAGCGTAGCCCGCTTCCCCACGGTCACGAGCTGGGCGGGCTGAAAATGGGTGTAGCCCAGGCAGGGAAGGCTCTTCCACGTCTCTGCGAAGGTGGCCAGCGCGTCGATCGCGCCGACGAGCCCGGTGCGGACCTGTTCGAGTCCCTCCCGGATCAGGATCAGGTCCGTGTTGTCGGTCACGTAGCAACTGGTCGCGCCGAGGTGGATGATCGGGCGGGCCTGCGGGGCCACGTCGCCGTAGGTGTGGACGTGCGCCATCACGTCGTGACGGAGCCTTTTCTCATGGACGCGGGCGGCGTCGAAGTCGATCGCGTCGACGTGCTTGCGCATCTCGGCGATCTGCGACTCGCTGATGTTGAGCCCCAGGTCACGCTCGGCCTCGGCCAGCGCGATCCAGAGCTTTCGCCATGTGGAATGCTTGCGCTGGGCCGACCACAGGGTCGCCATGGATTTGGAGGCGTAGCGCGTGGTGAGCGGATTCTCGTAGATCTCGTGACGATGCATGATCGGGGTGTCTATCCAGTCGCGATGTCAGGGCGGGTGGCCGGGACGGGTGATGACTTACTCGTAGATCTTACCGCAATACAGGAAGATCGCGAACCACCTCCACAACTCGGCCGGGCTGGCGAGGTCAGAATTGGTGTCCTGTGCCGCGGATTCCGCCCACGAGACGGCGGCGTCCAGGAAGGAATCGATACGGGTGTTTTCCCAGCCCAGGGCTTCCGGCCCGTAAGGGCTCGACGGGGTATGGCTTTCGATCTCGATCGACCGATATCGCTCGTCCGCAAGGTCCTTCACGAATTCGAGGAACGACTTGCGGTCGGTCACGCGATCGGGATCGGGACCGTCGTAGGTCGATTCTTCGTCCATCAGATGCCCCCGAGGACCCGGGCCCTTCCCACGCGGTTGATCGCAAGCATGAACGCGGCGGTTCGCATGGGGATGCCCTTCTTCTGGGCCAGGTCGTAAACCTTCGCGAAGCTGTCCACGATCCGGGACTCTTCCTCCCGGCGCACCTGATCGAGCGGCCATCGGAAGTTCTGGAGGTTCTGGACCCACTCGAAGTAGCTCACGATCACGCCTCCGGCATTCGCGAGAATGTCGGGCACAACCGGAATCCCTCGCCTGTGGAAGACCTCGTCGGCGTCGGGCCAGGTGGGGCCGTTGGCGGCCTCGACGATGAGCCCGGCCTGAACAGACTCGGCGATGGTCTTATCGAATACCCCTCCGAGCGCCGCGGGGATCAGCACGTCGACCTTGCTCGTGAGGAGTTGATCATTCGTCCCGGCGTCTGCATCCTTGAAACCGACCACCTTGCGTGTGGCCGCCATGTGGACGTCCAGTGCTGGGATGTCGATGCCTTCCTTGCGGAAGAGGGCCCCGTGGGCGTCGGAGACCGCCACGATCAAACCCCCGAGCTCGTGCAGGAATTTCGAGGTCCATGACCCCACGTTTCCGAAACCCTGGATCGCGAAGGTGGTCCCGCGAATCTCTCGACCCTGACGCTTGAGCATCTCCCGGCAACAAAGCATGATCCCGTAGCCGGTCGCGGCCTCGCGGCCCGGCGATCCGTGCAAATCCACCGGCTTGCCCGTCACGCAGGCGGGCTGGAATCCATGAAACTTGGCGTATTCGTTCATGATCCAGGCCATGACCTGGGCGTCGGTGCCCATGTCGGGCGCGGGGATGTCCTTGTGAGGACCGATGAAGTCGTGGATCTGCTGGACGAACCGGCGGGTCAGGCGTTCGAGCTCGCCGCGAGAGAGCTTCGAGGGATCGCAGTTCATCCCCCCTTTGGCCCCACCATAAGGAAGATCGACCAGCGCCGTCTTCCACGTCATGAGGCTGGCGAGCGACCGGGCCTCATCCTGATCCACGTGAGGGTGATAACGAAGGCCGCCCTTGAAAGGGCCTCGCGCGTTGTCGTGCTGGATTCGGTATCCGATGAAGTTGCCGATTTCCCCGTTATCCATCTCGATCGCCACCTCCACGCGGAGTTCGCGATCGGGCGTGACCATCATGGTCCGCATGTTGCCGGAGAGGTCGAGCAGCCTCGCGGCCTGGTCGAAAAAGACGTTCGTGGCCTCGAAGGCTTGCATGAAAGCGCTCGAACGGGGTTAACTCGGAGAGGGGAACGATCGCCCGCCTGGGATCTGAATCGTACCTGTGTGCCCCGCCCCACGCAACGGTCGCTCTCACCTCCGCCCTCCGAGAGATTCCGTCGATGAAACGTCCCTGGCAACTCGGCGACCTGTCCTACGACGATGTGCTGTCGCGCCCCAGGATCGAGGTCGCCGTCCTGCCCCTCGGGGCGACGGAACCGCATAACCTCCATCTCCCTTATGCGACCGACACGCTCCAGGTCGATCGCATCGCGGACCTCGCGGGCCAGCGTGCCCACGACCTGGGCGCCAGGGTCGCCGTCCTGCCCGCCCTGCCCTATGGCACCGAGACGAACCTCATGGCGTTTCCCTGGGCCATGAATCTCAACCCGACCACGGTGGCCGCGGTCATCACCGACCTTGTGGCCTCCCTCCAGGCACATGGTGTGAAGAAGCTCGTGCTTTTGAACGGTCACGGCGGCAATGACTTGAAGTGGCTCTTGCGTCAGCTTCATGGCACCACCGACGTTCAGATGTTCTTATGCCACTGGTTCAAGATGGGTACGGACCAGCATCCCACGATCTTCGACGACGCCGGAGATCATGCCGGTGAGCTCGAGACGAGCATGATCCTGGCCCACTTTCCCCACCTCGCGAGGCTGGAACGGGCCGACGACGGGGCCACCCGCCGATCACGATTCGAGGCCGTGAACCGGGGGTGGGTCGAAATCACCCGTCCCTGGCATCTCCTCACCACGAACACGGGATCGGGCGACCCCCGGACCGCGACCGCCGAGAAAGGCCTCGCCCTCACGGAACTGGTGGTGGAACGCCTGTCGCGGTTTCTCGTGGACCTCTCGGCCTCGCCGATCGACGAGACCTTCCCGTTCGCCCCGGAGGGAGCAAAGTCATGAGACGATTTCTCACGATCGCACTGCTCGCAATCCTTGCGGGCTGCGGAAGGGGCACGCCGCCGGCTCCCTCCGAACCGAAGCTGGAGCCACTCAAGACCTATCCGATCACGGGGATCGTGCGCGAGGTCCAGGGCGACCAGGGCAGCATTGTGCTTCGACACGACGAGATCCCGGGCTTCATGCCCAAGATGACCATGCCCTTTCGGGTGCAAGACAAGGACTCACTCGAAAATATCAACGCGGGAGACAAGGTCAGCGCAACCCTCAAGGTCCAGGGGGAACGGTTCGAGCTCGAAAATCTCACGGTCGAGGAGCCGGCGGAGCCCCCGCCGCTTGTCCTCGACCTGTCGGGAGGGGAGGCCAGGCTGGGCCAGGCTCCTAGCAAACTCCAGCCCGGCGAGG
>JANOBY010000137.1:0-24504 GCA_031411935.1 Planctomycetales bacterium
GTGCCCAGAAGTCGAACGTTGGCAAATCCAGCCCTAACGCCTGATACGGGCTGGCGTCCTTCCGGGGTCCCGAGCGGAACCGGTGGCAGTTCCAGTAGAGCCGCTTCAGGTCGAGCATCGGCTGCGTCATCCGGCGGTGGCGGGACTGCTGCATCCGCAGCACGCTGTTCATGCATTCGACCGCACTGCTGGCCCGCACCGTACTGTTCAACACGGCCGCGACCCGGTCATGCGAGGCCTGCTCCGGACCGGACAGCGGTCGCTGGCGAGCGACCGCATGCACCCAGGCGGTCCAGGGGTTCGCCGTCGCCGCGGGTCGGCGGTGGCGCAGCCACCACCGCCAGGCCATCGCCTCCCGCCACTCCGGGCGGGGTTCGGCCGTCGCAAGCCGCTGGTGCATCCGGTCCAGGAAGGCGAGACTCCGCCGGTCGAGCAGGAAGTTGCGGACCGTGTTCCACTCCGGGCCGGGCAGCCCCGCCACCGCCGCGGCGACCTCCGCCCCGGCGCCGGCGCGGTCGTTCAGCCGGCCGTCGGGCCGGAACAATTCCAGCGCGGCGCGGGCCCGCCGCCAGGCCTTCTCCAGGTGCTCGACCCGCTCCAGCGCCGCGGTGGCCTTACGCCAGGCGGCGCGGGCCGGACCGGCCGGGCCGCGCGCGTCGATGCCTTGCTCACGGGCCCGATCGACCTTGGCGTCGGCGGCCTCCGCCTCGACCCAGGCCGATTCCGCCTGTCGCCACTGTCGGGCGAGGACGGCATACGCCTCTTTGGCCGTGTGGAAGACGTCCAGGCCGTGTCCCAAGGCCGGAGCCGACGTGCTTCCGCGACGACCTTCGGCGACCTGTGCGACGGCGGCCGCGATCCCCTTGGCGGCGTCGGAGACGGCGAATTCGAGGCCGGAAAACGGCTCCAGTTGCGCCTTCCAGGTCTCGGCCTTGCGGTCGGCGGTGTTCACGCAGAAGACGGACGTCATGCTCGCCGGTTCGATGCCGACCAGGGTCGGCCGCCCCCAAAAAAGATCTCGTCCAGCGCGAGCGTCTGGACCCGGGGCACGCACGCGGCATCGAGCGCCTGCAGGACGGGCTGGGCCTTCTTGGCCTCGTCGGCCACCCACCGCGCGATGGTCGAGTGGTCGGGACCGTCCTCGGGCAGGATGATGCGGAGCAGGTCCTCGATCTGGCGGGTGCTGATGCCCATGGCGAAGGCGGTCACCGCCAAACGCCGCCTGGTGGACTCGTCGAGCGCGGCGACCGGAGCCGGGACGGGGGCTTCGACCGGGGGCCTCGCGGGGGCCACCGGTTGCAACCGCTGCTCGACCTGGCGGGCGTGGTCGTAGACGGTCTGCCGGCTGCACCCGGCCTGCTCGGCCTGGCGGGTGACCGCCCCGTAGCATCCGGAGAAGACGGCCGCGGCATTGCGGACCCAGGTGCGCATCGATAGCGTGGTCATGGGGGAGGCCCTCCGTGATGCTGGCGATCGTGGTTGTGAACCAGTCGATCATGGCGTGGCCTCCCCTCCAACACAAACTGTAAACCCAGACAAGCCTGTTTCGGCCCAACCTGCGACAGAGCCGCTATCCGGTAAGGCGGTTTTCTCGTAAGTTGTTCTCTGATCAGGAGGTTGACATCATTCGAGACCCGCGGCGGAGCCGGTCGCCATGCGCAAGCCTTATCCCTCGGATCTCACGGATGACCAATGGGAGATCCTCCGCCCTTTGATCCCCGTGCATGCGCTGGGACGCCCCCGCGAGGCCGACATGCGCGAGGTGCTCAACGCGAGCTTCTACATCAACCGCTCCGGCTGCCAGTGGGACATGCTCCCCCATGACCTGCCGCCCAGGAGCACCGTCAACGACTACTTCGCGCGATGGCGCGACGACGGCACCTGGCAGCGGATGACCGACGCGCTGAGGCAGGACGTGCGGGTCGCGGCGGGCCGCGACCCCGATCACCGCGTGGCCAGCATCGACAGCCAGACGGTCAAGGGCAGCGAGGTCGGCGGCGTGCGGGGTTACGACGGCGGCAAGAAGCTCCGGGGCGTGAAACGCCATATCGTCGTCGACACGTTGGGCTTGCTGATGGTCGTCGCGGTCTCGGCCGCGTCCGCCGACGACGGCACGCATGCGCCCGAGGTCCTCGCCCGGCTGACCCCGCATCACTGCCGGCGGCTGGAGACGGTGTGGGCCGACGGCAAGTACAACAACCATGCGTTGATCCGTTGGCAGGTCGAGACCGAGACGGACTACTGGGTGGATGTGATCAAGCGGCCCGAGGGCGGCGTGGGGTTCGTGAAGCTGCCGAAGCGATGGGTGGTGGAGCGGACGTTCGCGTGGCTGGGGCGTTACCGCCGCAACAGCAGGGACTACGAATCGCTGGCCACATCGAGCGAAGCGATGCTGCACATCAGCGCCATCCAGGGCATGCTGCGGGGACTACGCCCGAACCAAGAGAAACCGCCTGCACCCTTCAAATACCGCAAAACAGCGGAAAAATATTACCGGATAGCCTCTGAGCAGTCCAAAGCCGAGGCGATTCGCTTCACATCCTTTGCGGCATCCGGTCTTCCTCGTTGACGACAACCTCATTCGCTGCCGGGGAGGCAGAGGGAAGAGGCGAAGGTCGTCGCGGACCATCGAGCAAGTGCCCCACGTCGAAGCGTTCGCCGATGTAGTATCGCCTCACATCGGGGTTGTCCAGGATCTCCTGACGATTCCCCTGGGCGAAAACGCGTCCTTCGCGGATAAGATAGCAACGATCCGTGACCTCGAGTGTTTCGCGAAACTGGTGGTCCGTCATGAGGATCCCTAAACCGTGATCGTCGGCGAGGGAACGGACTGCGTCCTGGATCTCACCCACAGTCTTTGGGTCAATGCCAGCGAACGGCTCATCGAGCATGATGAGCTTCGGTTCCGTGATCAGGCTCCGGGCGATCTCCAACCGGCGACGTTCTCCGCCCGACACTCGGTTGGCTTTCGTTTTCCGGATGTGCAGTAGTCCAAACTGCGTGAGAAGTTCCTCCTGTCGCAGCTTGCGAGCCCGACGATTCAGGCCCGGGCGCGTTTCCAGAATTGCCATCAGGTTGTTTTCGACCGATAGCTGCTTGAAGACGCTCGAGTCCTGAGCAAGGAAGCTCATTCCAGCCTGCGCCCGCTTGAACATAGGCTGGCCGGTGATGTCCTTGCCATCGAAGAAAACCCTACCGGCGTCGGCGGGAATAAGTCCGATTGTCATCCGGAAGCTCGTCGTTTTTCCCGCACCGTTGGGTCCGAGCAGGCCGACGACCTCTCCCGCGTTCACGTCAAAATCAACTCCGCAGACGACTTGGCGACGCCCATAGCGCTTCTGGAGGTCGCGAACTTCGAGAAGGGCCATGAACATCGTCCTCCGTGACGAGCGTCGGGCACAGAATGAGAAGCCGAGGGGCTCAGTAGATCCACTTCATGCGTTCAAAATACGGTCGAAAGGGAAACCGCAGATCGCGGCTTGGCGTGAATTTTGGAGGCAGAGGCACCCCGAAATTGGGCCAGAGAGGGACCCCGTGCGGCCAAAATACAAAAAATGCCTTACCTATGAGATACTCCTGGGGAACTTCCCAGAACTCGCGATCCTCATTTTTTGACCAGCTCTCAACACGCGTTCTTCGCTTCGCGTCGTAATACCCGTTCGAGTCGTGACGCGTCCATGCTCTCCCATCCTTGCTCATCGGGCTATTGTCGCCCATCATCATGTATCGGCCGGGGGCAATGGGATACTCACGACCTTTGATCAACGCCAGGTTCGGGAAGATTGCCGGGTCGCTAAGCACATCCAACGCGTGGTTCACTGCGTGTGACGAGCGGTCATCGCCTCCGGGCCAACGGAGGTCGATCTCCGAGTAGTCCGACTTGCTCGGGTCCTGTGTATAGTAGAGATCCCGCTTAAGGACAAGCCCGGACACGGTCGCGTCCGCATCCTGCACGGAGATTTTGACAGGTCTAAGGTCCTCTGCGGTAGGGGCGGGGTGCGTTTCGGCCGTTTCGTAATCCACTCCCTCGCCGAACGGTAACGAACCGTCGATCCAGAGGGTCAAACGATCATCCACGTTGGCAAACGCAAAATCATGGACCGAATCGTCTGCCTTAATACTCGTGGAGACGGGCAAGCCTAGAGTCTTGCCGTCACGGGAGAGCGTGGCCAGACCGGTTGCGAGGTCGATTTCGCAACGGTGAGGAATGCCTCCTTCGACTAGCTCGATCCGCAAATGCCCGGTTGATCCCACCTTGGCGGTGAATTGCCCCGAGATCGTTAGGTCGCCCACCCAGTGCGGCTGGAACCAAGACTCGGTAACGCGTGGGCTCACGCCGTTGCCGCTGTTGTAGCCGTAAAAGTCAGAGATCAGGCTCGGACGAATCTCGCCCGGGGTGGGCTCACCAGCGACTGCGGCCATCCACTGGTCATTTGTGGGGATCAGATTCTGATAGAGGAGACTTGACCACTCTGTTCCCGCCTGGATTCGGTAGGAGCCCAGAGTTTCTTCCTTCCACGTTCCCGGGATTTGACCTTTCTGAGCGTCGGAGACCCAGCGCTGCCAACGAGGAAGTTCCTTGAAAGAACGAGGTCGGAGGAGGTCGTCCCAGACGAGTTGCTGCACCGCCATCTGCTGAGCAAGCGGCTTGCGTTGGATGCGAAAAGGCTCTTCACTATTCTGGGGTCGCGTCAGCACGTCACCGAAGTAAATCTTGACGACTTCGTTTGGCAAGCCGACCAATCGCTTGATGAAGTTGACCTCCGGCTCTTCCGGATAATGGAAGACCACCACATCCCATCGTCTGGGATCCACACCGCCCAGCCATGCCGGAAGGTTGTAAAGAAACTTCATGACGAGGATCCGATCCCCCTTGAAGGTGGGTGTCTCCTCAAGATTCGAGACTCGGAACCGGCAATTAGTGCATGTGGCGGCGCCAACGAACTCGGGCATGTGCCCGTCTTCACTGGTTTCGGAGGCGGCATTCACTGCATAGAGCCACCCGCACTGAGGGCAGGTCACCTCTTTATGCTGACCCTTCAGAGTCGGGGCCATCGATCCGGTCGGGATCACGAAAGCTTCGACCGCGAATCCGCGAATCAAGAACGCGAGGATGAACGCGACGACGATCTGTTCGACGAGGTCGCGCGACGTCTCTTTCGGGCGGGGAGCCGCGCTAGTCTTCGCTTTGGCCTGGGATTTCGGCGATTCCAGAGTCCGGCTCATTGGCTGCATGTCCCCCAGGTCGGCGCGGCCGCTGCATCTCGATACGAGATTTGTTCATCGAATGTAGCGAATTTCTCTCGGATCGGGAATCCAGTAAAGGTCTCGCCCGAAGACCTTCAGGGGAACCGCCTGACTTGGGAGGTGGACGAGGAACGGCTTTCCGAGGAACAGGTCCAGCGTGACCACGGGACGACCAGGCCAGAAACGAGAGTCGTTCGAGACCGAGCTATTGTCGCCCAGGACGAAAAATTCGCCCGCCCCGAGGCTAAAGGGCGTTTCCACGCCATGAGGACGTTGTGGGGTCTGGGCCAGCGCTTCCGTGTAATAAACATCACGATCGATTCGGACATCGCGGATTTCGACTTCTCCCACACCCAGGACCCCAAAGCCTACCGGCGAAACGGACCAATTGGGGCCGGAGCCAACCTCATCAAAATCGAACGGTTGAAACGCGTTCTTCCCGTCGATCGTGACTGTAAGCCGACGATCGACGATAGCCACAACCAGCGTCGAGGAGGACGATCCATCCGCCTTCATCCGAGCTAGGGGGTCAACTAACGTCATAGGGATCAAGCGATTGTTCCGCCGGACTTCCAAGTTGCGGTCGCCCCCGGCGGGGAGGGTGACCTGAAACCGATCGGTGCCGTAGTTGACCCGGGAGACGACGGCATCAACGTCGCCTCCGATCTTGACCTTGGACGTGACGATCAGGTCATTGACTCGATTCTCGCCCCGGAAATCGCCACCATTATAGGGCGAATAGTCTCGGATAGGCCCATAAGTCCCCTGGTCCGGCTGCCAGTGTCGATACTCGAGCCAGTCAACGCGGTCGGAGGCTTCAACCAGGCGAGAGCGTGCAAAACACGCCCCTTCGACCTTCCATTCGGAGGTGAGCGGCATCCTGGAATCGCCTCGACGAGGGATCCAACGGGGGTAGCGGTCCGAGTCCTTCGGTGCGAAGGTCTGGTCGTAGACGCCGATACACATGGCCGCGGCTTCGGGGAGGGTCTTTCGGGCGATCCTACCGTTGATGTAAACGTCCCCGCCCCAGATGAGGACCGACTCGCCGGGCAGCCCCACAACCCGTTTCACATAGGCTTGAGAAAGATCCGACGGGTTCTGAAAGACGGCGACCTCCCACCGACGCGGTGGTCGTATGTCATATAAGAACTTCTGGACGAGCAGGCGATCGCCGAGGCTGTCAGAAGTCGGGGCATTCGCAAGCTCGGTCTGGCCGCAATTAGGACAAACAGGCCGCCCAATACGCCCTAGGTCGTCGATACCCAGAGAGAAACGCTTTGTGCAATTCGGACAAAGGAAGTCCCGATGCATCCCGAGGAGTGTCGGGGCCATCGAGCCCGTCGGGACGATGTAGGCTTCCGCGGTGAACGCTCGCACGAAGAGGACTGCCAGGAGCATAACCGGCAGGAACTCCACGGTCGGGCGAGAATGGGTTATAGCCCTCCGAACGCGGTCGCTCGATGCCGGATGAGAGAACGCCGGCATCGCGTCGAGAGTCTCGCCGGCATGGCTCTCCGTTGGAATCACGTTGCACTCCAGGTCTATCGTATCAGGGATCGAGTTGCCCTCACTCATCACCATCATCGAGAACTGCAAGGAAGGCTTTCTGGGAGATCTCCACATTGCCCACTTGCTTCATACGCTTCTTGCCCTCTTTTTGTTTCTCGAGGAGCTTGCGTTTTCGGCTCACGTCGCCACCATAGCATTTCGCCGTCACATTCTTCCTGAGTGCGGAAATCGATTCGCGGGCGATGACCTTGGTCCCGATCGCAGCCTGGATGGCCACCTCGAACTGGTGGCGATCGATCTCGGCCTTCAGCTTGCGACAGAGCTTCTGACCTCGTCGAAACGCATGATCTCGGTGAACAACAATGGAAAGAGCGTCAACCTTGTCGCCATTGACCAACAAATCCATTCGCACGAGATCGCTCGGCCGATAACCCAGGACCTCGTAATCCATCGTGCCGTAGCCGCGGGTCGCGCTCTTCAGCTTGTCGTAGAGATCGTAGATCATCTCAGCGAGTGGCAGTTCGTAAACGAGAATGGCCCGGGTGGGGGTGATGTAGTCGGTCTTGATGTAGGTGCCTCGCCGCTCGGAGCAGAGTTGCATGATCGCTCCGATGTTCTCCGTGGGGAGGATGAAGCTGACCTTGGCGATCGGCTCCCGGAACTCCTCGATATCTCCGGCTCCCGGAATCCGGGTCGGGTTCGCGATGCGGGATACCTCGCCTGTTCGCGTGAGGATCTCATATGTGACGTTCGGCGCGGTCTGCACCAGATCGAGATTGCTTTCCCGCTCAAGCCTCTGCTGGATGATCTCCATGTGGAGCATCCCCAGGAAGCCGCACCGGAACCCGAACCCCAGGGCATCCGAAGTTTCAGGCTCGTAGGTAAAACTCGCGTCATTAAGCGACAGTTTCTGGAGCGCGTTGCGAAGATCCTCAAACTCGTTATTCGTGGCCGGAAAGAGGCCGCAGTAGACAACCCGCTTGGGTTCCTGATATCCGGGAAGGGCCTCCAATGCCGAAGCGCGGGCGTCGGTAATCGTATCGCCGATCCGCACATCGGACAGCCGCTTGATATTCGCGGTCACGTAGCCGACTTGTCCAACGCCGAGATCGTTGCAGGCGACCGAGTGGGGACGGAATCGGCCCAGTCCGGTGACTTCATGCTCCGACTCGCCCGCCATGAGCCGGATCTTCTGGCCGACCTTGATCGTCCCATCAATCACTCGCACATAGACGATCACGCCCTGATAGTCGTCGAACTTGGAGTCGAAGATCAGCGCACGCAGGGGAGCGTGGGTCTTGCCCGAGGGGGGAGGGACTCGCTCGATGACCGCGCGGAAGAGCTCGATCACCCCCTGCCCGGTCTTGCCGCTCACGGCAAGGACCTCGGAGGGGTCGATGCCCAGAGTCTGCTCGATCTCCGCCTTGATCTCGTCTGGACGAGCCGCCTGCATGTCGATCTTGTTCAGGGCGGGCACGATCACGAGATCTGAGTTGATGGCCGCGTAGGCGTTCGCCACGGTCTGTGCCTGGACCCCCTGAGACGCATCAACGAGAAGAATGGCTCCCTCGCACGCGGCCAGGCTGCGAGAGACTTCGTAGTGAAAATCGACGTGTCCGGGCGTGTCGATGAGGTTGAGCTCGTAGTTCACGCCGTCCTGGAGGTACTCGATCGCGACGGCGCGGGCTTTGATCGTGATGCCCCGCTCGCGTTCCAGGTCCATGTCGTCGAGAAGCTGTTCCCGAAACTCACGCTGAGAGATCGCACCCGACTGGAGCAGGAGTTGGTCGGCCAGCGTGCTCTTACCGTGGTCGATATGGGCGACGATCGAGAAATTGCGGATCAGTTTCGGATCAAACGACATGAATGTACCGGCCGGTAAGGGAGGGGACATCGGCGGACGGTCGGAAGCCGCCCTCAACGAACGCGAGGACATAATGATCGTATCATAGACGAAGCGGCGACGGGAGGTTCGTCGTAACTCACGGATGGAACCCTGGTCACGGCAACCCGCTTGTGGGGATAAGATCACTTCGGCACGCAAGCCGCGCGGGCACATCCCGCGGCGCCGATAAATCCCGCATCTCCTCCGAGTTCCGCAAACTCGATTCGAGTCCGGGCGGCTGGCACGGGGAAGGCAATTCTCCGAACTTCCCCACGAATTGTCTCCAGGAAGGACTTTCCGGCGGCGATCATCCCTCCCCCGAAGAGAACGATGTCGGGGTCGATCGTGTGCATGAGGCACGTCGCGCCCACCGCCAGGTATCGCGCAGTTTCCTCCATCAACCGGATCGCCAGAGGATCTCCAGCGTCCGCCGCTTGGTCGATCGTCCGGGCGCTTAACTGGGACGATAGGTGGATCGTCGAGAGCGTAGAGACCTCACCCGCCTCCAGGGCCTCGACTGCCCGTTTCACAAGAGCTGTGGCTGACGCGTAGGCTTCCAATCGACCGAAGTAGCCAGGTGGATGCTCTCGGCCACCTTCCATCTGGATGATGATGTGGCCGCATTCCCCGCCATGACTGTGACGGCCCTCGACGATCCGACCATTTTCCACGATCCCGCACCCAATACCGGTACCCAGGGTGAACATGACGAGACTCCTCGTGCCCCGGCCTGCACCCGCCCAGTATTCCCCATAAGCGGCAGCATTGGCGTCGTTCTGGAATACCACCGGTTTCCCGAGGACCTGCGCCAGGCGATCCCGGATCGGAAAATCATGCCATCCCGGCAGGTTCGGCGGGTCCAGAAGCAATCCCGCATCTAGATCCATCGTACCGGGCGAGCCCAGGCCGACCGCCGAGATCTCGCTCCAGGGAAGGCCACTCGCCCTCACCGCAAGTTCCGCCGCGTGGGCCAAGGTCTCCACGCCCGTGACGGGGCCGCGGTCGGCGAGGGTCTGAACGCTGACGGCGGAGATCGAGCGTCCTTCGTCGTCGACCACACCGCTCTTGACGTTGGTGCCGCCCAGATCGATCCCCAAATAGAAGGGGGAACGACGGCCTTGGATATCCATACGATTTCCCTATGTGTCCCTGGTTGACCCTCGATGGAAAGGCCAAGATTGGAAGTTTCGAAAATGCAGGCCCCGGGTCGTACTTCGGGGCTCCACCATAGTGGTGTTCTGGCGCCACGGAGAGCGTGGGTCGATGGTGATTAATCTAGCGGGCACTGACCGTCGAAGCAACGCGAACCAAAATCATCTTGGAAACGTGTAAGATTGCATCTTGAAGGCCGAACATTCCAGGAGTCTTAAATCCGAAGGAATGCCCATGTCCCTCGACTCGAATGCGAATATCCTCGGCCGTCGTGCCGCCCTCGGGCTCATGGCGGGTACGCTTCTGAGCCCTACCCGGATTTCTCTTGATGATGAGGCGGAACGTGAGTTCGCAGACGTCCGCAAGATCGCGACGGAAGTAGGAATTGCTAACTTGCAGGTCCATCGCCTCGACCGCTATCAGGCGATTGGAGACGCTCCAAGGGCTTTTCTCAAGCGGGCAACGGAGCTTTGTCGCGATCTCTCGCGGGATTTTCTGCGAGACTTCCGAGAGAAGAAGTTCGCCGTCGAGACGAACAAAGGCCTTATGACCTTGGTAGTTCTCTCAAGCCGATCGGCCTTCAACAAGTATCTCGGAATCGACCTCGGCCCCGAGATCGCCGGAGTGTACGAACCCGACACGAACCGGCTGGTCCTCTTTGATAATCGAGCGGGGGGGAGGGCAGTCAACGCGGGACGGACCAATACGGTCGTTCTCTTCCACGAGGCCACCCACCAGTTGAGCTTCAGCACCGGACTGCTCGAACCACAAGGCGACATCCCCCTGGCGATTGCCGAGGGCATTGCGAACTATGGCGAGGTGCGCACGATCGACGGGAAGACGAAAGTCGGTGCCGTGAACCGGGAGCGCCTGGCTGGGTTGTTCCCTCGCCCCGGCCAGCGAGTCCCGGAACTGATCCCCGTTTCGGAACTTATCACCCAAGATAGCCTGCTCGAAGCAGACGAGACCAAGCAACATGCTTATTCGCAGTGCTGGCTCCTGGTCCACTGCCTTATGAAGACGCAGGATCGCTTGCCTCAGTTTCGCGCCTATCTCGACACGATTCGAGCACGCCGCGATCCTCAGCATCGCCTTCAGGATTGGATCACGGCCTTCGGTCCGACGGAGATGCTCGACAATCAGTTGAAGGCCTATGCGATCAGTCTGCTCTGAGTCTTGACAGGACCGATCATCCGAGAACCGGGTTTAACCCCATGTTTTTCCGCATCTCGGCGCGTTGCTTCTCGTAAGCCATGAGCATCTTGCGGTCCCGACGGTGCTGTCGCTCCTTGCGAGCCTGGGCTCGGAAGACGAGACGCCGCATGGCGGGGCTTGTCAGCTCGCCACCGTCCTTGTATCGCTTGCGGAGACGGGCCACCGGCTTCTCGCCGAAAGCCTCGAAGAGCTCATCTTCCAGAGAGACGAAGAACTGCGTGTGGCCGGGGTCGCCCTGGCGGGCGCACCGACCGGCGAGCTGACGGTCGATGCGGAGCGATTCATGGCGTTCGGTGCCCAGGACGTGGAGCCCCCCGTAGCCAATCACCTCGGCCGTGAGCTTGATGTCGGTCCCTCTTCCGGCCATATTCGTCGCGACGGTCACCTTCCCAGGCTGACCGGCCTTCGCCACGATCTGGGCTTCAATCGCATGGTTCTTGGCGTTGAGGATCTGATGCTCGATCCCCGCCTCGTTGAGCAGAGAGCTTAGCTTCTCGGACTTCTCGATCGATCGCGTACCGACTAGTACCGGGACGTTGTGCTTGTTCAACTCGACGATGCGGTGGGCAACCGCCTGAAACTTCTCCTCCTCGTTGGAGAAGATGCGGTCCGGTTCCAGGACCCGCCTCCCTGGGCGATTGGTCGGCACCGGAAACACGTGGACCTTATAGATCCGACGAAGTTCGGCGGCGTCGGAGTGGGCGGTACCGGTCATCCCGGCGAGCTTACGATAGCGGAGGAAGAAGTCCTGAACCGTAACGCGAGCCGCCGTGATCGTTTCGAGGGTGACTTCCTGACGCTCTTTGGCCTGGATCGCCTGGTGGAGGCCGTCCTGCCACTGTCGTCCGGGCATCATTCGCCCTGTGAACTCGTCGACGATCACGATTTCCTTGTCGTGGACGACATAATCGCGATCGCGGATGTAGGCGATCTGAGCCCGGAGGGCTCGCTCGACGTATTCATACAGCCCATCGACGGTCAGGGTCACGAACGAGGAATGTCCCGCCTTGGCCTGCACTTTCCGTCGTCCCGAGGCATTGAGTTCCGCTTTCCGTTCGGCGGGATCGTACTTGAAGTCCTTGCCACGGACGAGTGTGGCCGCGAGCTGGTCTGCCCCATAATAAGCGGCAGCCTCTTCCTGGGTTGGTTGGTTGTTCGCCCCGATGATCAGGGGGGTTCGGGCCTCGTCGATAAGAATGCTGTCGGCCTCGTCCACCATCGCGAAAAAGTGGGTCCTCTGGACCGGCTGGCCGCCGCCTTCGAGGTTACCGGCACGCCCCAGGAAGGCTTCTTCGAAGGTCTTGCGGTGACGCTCTCCACCGGCCTGATACTTCTTCAACTCGTCGCGGAGGAAATCGAAGCCGAATTCCTTGCTGGTCCCGTAAGTAATATCACAGGCATAGGCGGCACGCCGCACGGGGTCCTGCTGGCCGGTCTGGATGCACCCGACCGTCATGCCAAGGAGCCCGTAAACGGGGGTCATCCACTCCATGTCACGCTGGGCGAGGTAGTCGTTGACGGTGATCACATGAACGCCCTTGCCGGGCAGGGCGTTGAGGAAAGCCGGCAAGGTCGCGACCAGGGTCTTCCCCTCGCCCGTCTCCATCTCGGCAATCGAGCGATTATGGATGGCGGCTCCGCCCACGAGCTGGACATCGTAATGACGCTGCTTGATGGTTCGCTTCGCGGACTCACGCACGAGGGCGAATGACTCGACGAGGAGGGTGTTGAGCGAATCCCCCTGCCTGGCCTTTAGCCTGAGCTGGCGCGTCCGCTCGGCGAGTTGCGCCACCGTTTCCTTCTCGAGGACGCTCTCCATCGCGTTGACCTTCTCGGCGTAGAGAGCGTACTTGCTGAACCGCCCGGCATGGGTGGGGGCGGCAACCTGCTTCACCCGGTTCAGCCATGTCGATCCCAATCGGCTCGCCATTTCACTCTCCCGCAGATCGAAAGTCTCTCGTCGGTGGGCACCAACTCTGGGAGTGGCCGGGGCGCGGAGTGCCCCCGTGATTAACGGGACAGGATCTCGGCGGGCCTTCCCGAACGATTTTGGACGATAAGCTCAGCGAGTCGAGTGCAGATAGGCCCCAGACCGATCGATCTCCAAGTAATCCCTGGGATTCCGGGGTTTATCCCCTTGCATGGATTCCCACTGCCTGATCGCGGCCAGCTTTTCGCGGGCCGAGGGCTCATCCGTCGCCTCTTCCCCGTCCAGGTGTCTCCAGTGGACCCAGAGCCCGCTGCGAGTCTGGACGGTCACGTGTTCGCGACCTTTGGAAACATCGAGCTTCGCAAACGTGCTGATCCCGTTCGGGTCCTGCGAGGGCATGGCCCGAATCATCGTTTCCCAATCTGCGATGATCGAGAGCTTCTTCTTCGTGTCCGGCTCATTCTCCGCCTCTAATCCGGGAGGATGCCGCCAGAAGATGCTGAACCTCGATCTTGTGAGCAGCCAGATGTTATCGACACCTTGCGTGAGATCGATCCGAGCGATCGGGTCGAGCAGAGGTTGGGCCGCTCGGAGGACGTTCGCCATCGCCACGGCAGCCTGCACATTCGGATCGATGCGGCCCTGGCCGTCGTCTCCCAAAAACAATCCGGGCCGGGATTCCTTTACGTCCCTTAAGCCCGACAGCACGGGGAGATCCTTAAGAACCTGCGCCGTCACGTCTTCAGTGGGCAAGAGGGCGCAATCGCTCGCAACCGTGAGGCTGCGGTTCCGGTCAATCTCGATCCTGGCTACGGGTTCGCGATACTCGAGATCAACGATCAATCTACCCGGCGTGGAGCGATCGATGGATTTGACATGCGACACCCACGGAGAATGAAGAACGAACGCCGTGGCGAGAGCCGAGAGGTCCAGATCGAGGACTCGAATCGACACACCGAGCTTTCCCTCCTCCCGTACCATTTGCAGCAAGGCTGCAGCCCCCCCTCGCATGGAGTCGGGCGGATTGGGCCGAAGTTCGATCCGGTCGAAGTTCAGCAGGAAGTCCGGCTGTCCCAGGAGCCAGACCTTAGCACGATCGGCGGCCACAAGGGCCAATCCGATCATCACGACCGTCACAAGAGCTAGTGCTATGACGACCGGGAATCGCGTCGAGAGAATCCTGGCGCCGGAGGACAAGACGGGACGCCGGCCTCGATGAGGTCCGTGCGGGTCGTCTTGCGAAGGCGAGATCGGTGCGGGGTCGTGCCGCTCCGTCACCCCACCCTCCTCCTGGTTGTCCACGGAAATGTGCCTGAGGCAGAACGGGTCGGCCGAGGACTCGCGCGGTCCTTCACCAAACCTGAATCTGAAGCTCGAGTTCATACCCGAACTGGATACGAACCTGCTTGCGAATCAGATCGATGAGGCCGAGAACGTCCGCGGACGAGGAACCAGGCTGAGCGACGATGTAGTTCGCATGCCGGTCGGAGACTTCGGCGAATTGATGCCTAGCACCCTTCAGCCCGGCCTGTTCGATGAGCAGACGCGCCGTAACCTCGGGCGTCGGATCCTTGAAGATCATGCCCGACGATTGATGGCCGTAGGGCTGATTCTCTTTCTTGAGGATCCAGATCCGTCGCATGCGTTTGACAACCGCCTCGGGCTCCTCGGGCTCGAGATCGAACACACAAGAAAGGATTACAGGCTCATCCAGGTTGGATTCTCGGTAGGCAAAGTGGAGATCCTCGCCCCTTCGCTCCTGAATCTGGCCGTTGGCGTCGAGCAACGTGATCGACCTGACAAATTGTCCGATGGCGCCCGCTCGACCGCCCGCGTTACCTCGAAGGGCTCCTCCGACTGTGCCGGGGATCCCCGTGAGGATTTCGAGTCCGGCGAGCCCCGCCCGCGCCGTCTGCGAGATGAGAGCCGTGAGAGGAACGGCCGCGCCGACGGTGACCTTCTTGCCCGATATCTCAACGTCGGAGAAGGCGGGCGCATCCAGATGAGCAACAACCCCGGCCACCCCATGGTCTTGCACGAGGAGATTCGACCCACCCCCCAGCAGCTTCAACGGAAGTTCGGCTTTATGGCAGACTTGAAGGAGTTCCGCAAGGTCGTCGGCCGATCGGGGGCGAACGAGAAATTCGGCGGGGCCTCCCAGCCGAAACCAGGTCAGAGGCGCGAGCGGCTCCGACTTGCTCAGACACTCGCGGAAGGGGTCCAGTGGGTGCATCGGATTCCTTCCCTGACTCACTGGGCTCGGTGACACGATCTAGAGAATCGAATGGTCAATAATTCAAACGACGAGGTCATGGACTCGCGATGACCGGTGGCTCGACCTTTGCCCGCGAGTTCGGTCATCCTAGCCTTCAAAATGACAAGCGTCAAGAAAGGGATAGGGGCCTGGGTTTATCAAGGAGAATCACGAAACCATCACTTCTGCGGCTTCCGGCAAATGCGGATGAGGTAGACGGCGAGCGGGGGGTCGGTCTTACCGGCCTGGGGCAATGCCAGTCGAGGCTTGTCCAAGGTGGGGGGACCAGAAACTGTGACTTGGTCGTTGAATGGTGAGGCGACGCCTGTTCCCTGGAAACGGTCCTTGGAGACGTTCTCTGAACGACGCCTTAACGCTGATTCAAACGCGGCCGAGGAGGGTTGCTCCATCAGAGAGGCCCGGGGCGTCCCCTTGCGGAACTGAATATCGCCAACGGAGGCCACGGACGCCCGAACCTCGTCACTCAGAACCTCATCAACGGAAGTTGATCGGGGATGCACTCGTTCGATTCTTCGCCGCAAGTGGCCGAGTTCCACCTCGTCCATCACAAGAGCATAAACTATGTCCTCGACACCGACCGGAGAGGGCGAAGAGACGCGCGAAAGCCGGGCATGCTCCGGTTCGCGGTAATTTCCGTTCCGGATCGTGGAGTCGAGGGCTTCGAGCGTGGCCGGAGAGAGGTCTTCCACGGCCACCGTGACCTGACGCGTTGCCCCACGGTCGAGGAGTCGTCTCAGGCGTTCGCGATCGGAATCCGGGGCCTTTGCCCGCGCAGGCGCAGGGGCTTCGTCGCGTGAGGCCAGTTGAGGAGTGTGAAGAGCGGGCTGGAGAGCGATCGATTCTGGAGAGGGAGTCGGAAGAGTGCGATTGTTCGCCCCGACGACACTATCTGAGTCTGTCGTGGGAACGACGGTCGCCGTTGGCTCGGACAAGGGCACCACGGACATCCGCAAGAACAAAAAAAGGATCGACGCGGCGGCGAGCGAGCCCACAGAGAGGATCGTGGCCGACCAGAGCCTGAGCCGTCGCCGCCGGATTGCCTTCACCAGGGTTGTCGACAACTCGGGCGAGGCGGCGAACCGCGGAAGTCCTGCGACAAGGTTCTTAGCCCTGACTATGGCCCGGAGTTCGGAGAGCCTATCCGAGTCGTTGGAGATCGTATGCTCAAGGCGGAAGCGATCCTCGTCGGACAGTTCGTCATCCACGAAGGCATGGAGATCCGGGTCGGGCTCAGGGTCAGCGTGATGGAGCTGTGTCATGGCTTCCCGAGATTCTTGAGACATGGAATCGGCGATACAAGGGGTCGAGCGACCGGCCTTCATTTACGTCATTCCTGATGACTTCGAGCGACCTGAACAGTTTGAACTTCTGGAAATAAGCGTTCGAGATGTAAACGGAGTTCAGCGCGGGCGCGGTAGAGGCGACTTCGAACAGTCCCGATGGGAATATTCAAGATTTCGGCTATCTCCTCATAACGCAGACCGTCGAATTCTTTCAGAACGAGGACCGTACGATGGTCGGATTGGAGGGCATCCAGCGCCCGCTGGACCAGGGCATGGACCTCCTCCTTCTCCATCAAGTCGAGCGGAAGTGGCTGGGACGAATCGTCCGTCGGATCGAACCGCAATTCGATGGTTTGGTGAGGCTGGTGGCCTTTGCCAAGAACTCGCCTCCGATGGCTGATGGTCAGGTTCACGGCGATCCTGTAGATCCAGGTGAAGAACTGGCTCCCGCCTCGGAATCGGCCCAGCTTGAGGTAGGCCCTCATAAAGGTCTCTTGAAGTAGTTCGTTGGCGTCGTCGCGATTGCCCGTGAGACGAAGGATCGTGGAGTACAAACGGTCCTGGTAGCGATTCACGAGGATCCCGAACGCCTCGGTATCCCCGGATCGGCAGGCCGCGACCAGGCTCTCTTCGTCAAGCGTTCGCGTCATGACATCCCTTAGACGAGCGGAGTCAGCGGGAAGTTCCCGCCGAGTGGGCCGCTTGAACAAGCTTCCGGCCGATGCCTATCATGCTTCAAGATCCCTGGTCTACCGGAGTTTTCCTTCGCATGGCTTTGAGTGTTGTGGTAGTGGAAGGTCTGTTCCCGATCGAGCTCGAGGCCGAGCACATTCTCGCAGTATGGAACGGCCCGGAGGGGCGTCCGGGCCATTCGGTTTCGTCGGAATTGCTCCGTCAGCTGGAGTCCCCTCTGAATTTTCCCCCACTCCGACAAGCGATCGTTCCCGGAGACCGCGTGGTCGTCGCTGTGGGTGAGGATTTGCCCGATTCGCGATCTGTTCTCGACCCGCTCGTCCAGTTGCTGATCGCTCTGGGCATTGAACGAGATCATCTCACCTTGATTACGCCCTCGCATCGGGTCAAGAACATAGACGACCTGGTCCCCGAGGGTGTCCGATGCATTCTACACGATCGATCCGATCGGGAATCGCTCGCCTATCTCGCCACCACGACGAACGAGCATCGCGTCTACTTGAACCGCGAGCTGGTCGAAGCCGACTTTGTCCTATCCGTCGGGACCGTCACGGAAGATCCCCGCATGGGCAAGTGTGGTCCCTGGTCCGTCCTCTACCCGGACCTTGCTGACATCGAGGCCGGACGGACTTTCCAGTCCCCCACGGGTGCTGATTTCAGTCAGCACACTGAGGAAATCAAAGAGATTGGTTGGCTGCTTGGCAATCAGTTCCAGATCGCGCTCATTCCCGGCACACGAGGTCTCCGCGAGATCATCGCGGGGGAGAGTCAGAGCGTCCGGGATGCGGCGATCAGGCGTTATGAGAAGAGCTGGACCTTCGCCTGCCCCCACCGCGCCGACGTGGTCTTGGTCGGGATCGGCGAAGTGGCCACAATCGAGGCGGCGGGGTATGCGTTTGCCAAGGCCGCAGAGCTTGTCAGGCGGGCTGGCAAGATCATCCTGCTCTCGTCAATGAAGGGGGAGATTGGCCCGGCCGCCAGCCGCCTTCTCGGGGAGGATCGCCCCGGATTGGCGAGCCTCCGGGGCGCGGAATCCGAGCCAGATTACACCTCCGCGAGGGCACTCGTGACGGCGATGGAGTGGGCCGATCTTTACATGCTCAGTGGAATGGAAGCCGACCTGGTCGAATCACTGGGAATCATGCCTCTGAGCAACCTGGCCGAGGCCAATCGGCTCGTGAGGACGGGCACCGAAGTCGCGGTCCTCAACAACGCTCAATGGACTCGAGTCTTCGTGCAGGAGGACGACACGTGACGCCCCCATTCCCCGCAGCGTTCTGGATCGATCGAAGCAATCGAACACGCCTCCGGCTCAGCGGGCCCGATCGCGCCCCATTCCTCCACAACCTTTGTACGAATGACATTAAGGGCCTCAAGGTTGGGCATTCTGTCGAGGCCTTCATCACAAATTTGCAGGGAAAAACCCTGGGGTTTGGGTCGGTCCACGCTCGCCAGGACGATCTTATCCTGAGCACCGAGCCCGAAAGCCTTGAAGGGCTGCTCCCTCACTTCACCAAATATGGAGTCTTTTCGGAGGCAACCTGGGAGGACGTGACCCGATCCACCCGTGAGTTCCACGTGGTGGGTCGGTCCAGATCCGAAATTCCGCTCGGCTCAGAGGCGTCAGGAACGTCGGCGTTTTCGGAGTTCCCCTTCCTTAGAGAGGGAGTTACCTTCATTGTGGAAGGCGAAATGCCCCCGGCGCTTCGTGACATGCTTGGTCAACTGCCGGATCTTTCCGGAGAAGCCCGCGAGACATTGCGGATTGAATCGGGCTTTCCCAAGTTTGGAGTCGATCTATCGAGCGAGAACTTGCCCCAGGAGCTAGCTCGCGACTCGCGTTCCATTAGCTTCGTCAAGGGATGCTATCTGGGGCAAGAAACCGTAGCCAGGCTCGATGCACTGGGCCATGTGAACAAGATCCTGACCGGATTGAGAATCGAGGGAAGCGTCGAGCCGGCTGTCGGATCGGTTTTGAATGCGGGTGAAGAGACGGCCGGACGGATCACTTCGGTTGCCAGAGCGTCAGATGGAAGCGGATTTGTGGCCCTGGGGATGGTCCGCGTCAAGCACACAAGTTGCGGGACGCGACTCGCGTGGTCTTCCGAAGGGCAATCGGGCGAGGCCCTCGTCGCAGAATTTCCCATGTTTGCGATAGCGGGCGAGGCGTCAAACCATTAAGATAAGGTTAGCGTCTGGGGATGTAGCTCAATTGGGAGAGCGCTGCTTTTGCAAGGCAGAGGTTGCGGGTTCGATTCCCGTCGTCTCCACTCAATTCATATCGGGTTCTGACGCGATCTGATTAGCGTAAAATGACAAGGGCCATCGAGGTGATGCTCGATGGCCCTTGAACGTTTCCCGTGTCGCGGTTTGCTTACTCGCTGGCGGCAGCGGTCTTGGCGTCGGCCTTGGCCTTGGCCTTGGCTTCCTTGTTCGCAAGACGCGTGGCGCGCTTGGCGTCCTTCGCGGCCTTCGCCTGGGCCGGCGTGGTGGCACCGGTGTGGAACCTCTCCTTGAGGCGTACGGCCTTGCCCGTGCGGTCTCGGAGATAGTAGAGCTTGGCGCGGCGGACCTTGCCCGAGCGCTTAACCACGACGTCGGCGATCCTCGGCGAGTGGATCGGGAACTTGCGCTCCACACCTTCGCCCTGCACAATGCGGCGGACAACGAACATCTCGCGGGTCTTGGTACCCGAGCGGGCGATCACGACCCCGTTGAAGATCTGGATGCGTTCCTTCTCGCCTTCAAGGATGCGCACGTGCACGTCGACCGTGTCGCCGATCTCGAAGTGCGGGATCTTCTCTTTCATGCTGGAGCGTTCGATCAGCTCCATGAATGCGTTCTGCATGGAAGGTTCCTTTCGTTGGGGCGTTTCAAACCCCGGCTTGTCGGTGAGCCCGGCGCCATTTCGCGATCTCCGCGTGGTCGCCGTTGAGCAGGATCTCGGGAACCGTCAACCCGCGGTACTCGCGGGGACGGGTGTAATGCGGGTATTCCAGGCCCCCCTCGGGCCCGAAGGATTCGTCCACGGCACTCTCGGAGTCGCCCAGTACGCCAGGGATCAGTCGCATGACGGCATCAATCACCACCATTGCAGCGACCTCGCCTCCGGAAAGGATGTAGTTTCCGATGGACAGAGATCCGGGCTTCAGGACCTCGAAGATGCGTTCATCGAACCCTTCGTAACGGCCGCAAATCAAGAGGATTCGCGACTCCTTGGATAGCTGTTCGGCCTGGGCTTGATCGAAGGTCTTGCCTCTCGGCGTCATCGCGATCAACCGGCCCGGCGTGTCGGACATTCCCTGAACGGCTTCCACCGCATCCACCACGGCCGGGGCCATCAAGACCATCCCGGGACCTCCGCCGAAGGGGCGGTCGTCCACCTGGTTGTGCTTGCCGGCGGCCCATGATCGGATGTCGTGTCGATGGACCTCGACCAACCCCCTGGCGATCGCCCGTTTCAGGATACTCTCGTCGAGAAACCCATCGAACAGGCCGGGGAAGAGGGTGAGGACATCGAACCGCAGAGCCATGACCGGAACCTCATCCCTCGCGGTCGAGGTTCATCACGAAGTGGCGGGACTCGCCGAGGGGGCTTCAACCGGGGCAGGCGTCTCGACCTTGGGCAGGGCCCAGGGCTCGCCGGGCAAGGGCTTCTTGATTCCCTTGCTGTTCAGAAGGGACTGGACCTTTTCGCTCGGCTGGGCGCCGACCGACAGCCAGTAGCGGACCCGATCGGCGTTCAGGACGGTGCGGGCGTCATTGTCGCGGACCATCGGGTCATAGTGACCCAGCTCCTCGATGGCACGTCCATCGCGAGGGGTGCGGGCATCCATCGCGCAGATGCGGAAGAACGGACGATGGCGACGGCCAAACGACTTCATGCGAATGCGAACCACTCCAACACTCCCGGAAAAGAACACGGCTCGGACGCATGGTGAGTCCGTCGGGTTTTCCTCACGATCAAACCCCAAGATTGGGGGCGAGGCCGGTCCCGAGCCCATCGGCGACCTCGCGCCCGTCCTTTCCCGGACGAGCAACCCTGTCGAACAGCCGAAACAAAGCCTTCCGTGAACCCCACGATCACCAAACTGTGTGATTTCGCGAATTCACGAATCAAAGATCCTATCGTCTGACGCAGAATTTAGCGAGCCGGTGTGTGGAAAATAGGTACCCCCCTCAGGACTTGGGCGACGCCCCGCTCTCACCCCGCCCTTCCCGCCTCTTCTTCCGCTCTTCCTTCTCTCGTTGCTTCTTCAACTTCTCTCGTTCTTTCGGTGTGAGTCGCTTTCCCGTTCCCTGCTTCTGGGCCACGAGGCGTGCGCCGGGATTGAAGGCCCCGGCCTTGCCCAGGCCGGTCATCATGCGGATCTTGTCCATCATGGACATCGTGGCCATCTGCTTGACGAACGAGGCCATTGCGTCGAATTGCTCGACCAGGCTCGAAATGTCCGAGGGATCGACGCCTGATCCTGCCGCGATTCGCCTCCTCCGCGAGATGTTGATGATGTGCGGGTCGCGACGTTCGGCGGCGGTCATGCTGTCGATGATGCCCTGGATCCTCCGGACCTCGCCGTCGGCGTCCATCCCGTCGAGGTTGCCCGCCACCTGACTCATGCCGGGGATCTTGCCCATGAGATCCTTGACCGAGCCCATCTTCTTCATCTGGCCGATCTGCTGCCGGAAGTCGTTGAGGTCGAACTTCCCCTTGGCAAGCTTCTCCTGCTGCCTCTTCGCTTCCTCCTCGTCCACGGCCGACTGCGCGGCCTCGACCAGGCCCACGATGTCGCCCATGCCCAGCATCTGACCGACCAGCCGCTCGGGGTCGAACGGCTGGAGCTTGTCGAGCTTTTCCCCCATGCCGACGAACTTGATGGGGACGCCCGTAACCTGACGGACCGAAAGGGCGGCACCACCGCGGGCGTCGCCGTCGAGCTTCGTCAGGATCACTCCGTCGAGTTCCAGGGCCGCGTTGAAGGCCCCCGCGGAGGCCACGGCGTCCTGTCCCGTGAGGGCGTCGCAGACGAAGTAGACCTGGTGCGGCTTGACCTTCTTCTCGATCTGCTGCAGCTCGGTCATGAGGTCGTCGTCGATGTGAAGACGACCCGCGGTGTCGAGGATGATCGTGTCCCGGCCCTGCCGGTTCGCCTCGATCAGGGCGTCCTGACAGACCTTGACCGGATTGGTCCCCCCCTCATTGAACACGGGGATCTGGAGCTGCTGGCCGATCACGCGGAGCTGCTCGATGGCCGCCGGGCGCTGGAGGTCGGCCGCCACCAGGAGGGGCTTGCGGCCCTGCGATGCGAGGAGCCTGGCCAGCTTTCCGCAGGTGGTCGTCTTGCCCGAGCCCTGGAGCCCGCAGAGCATGATGATCGTCGGGCCGGTCTTCTCGATCCGGATGGACGGGTCGGTCGGCCCCATGAGGGCCACGAGCTCGTCATGCACGATCTTCACGATCTGCTGTTCGGGCCTCACGCTCTTGATGAGCTCGGCCCCCACGGCGCGCTCCCCCACGCGCTTCATGAAGTCCTTGACCACATCGAACTGAACGTCGGCTTCCAGCAGGGCGGTTCGGACCTCGCCGAGCCCTTCCTGGATATTGGCCTCGGTCAAGAGGCCCTTGGAACGGAACCGGCCGAAGGCCGATCCGAGACGCTTCTGGATGTCGTCAAACATGGTCGCCGGGTTCCGCTTGCGAGAGTGTTCGTTGCCTCAAATGGTATCGATTCCGAAGCGCCGAACGCAACCAAGGGGTCGCCGATCCATGGGGTTTGTCCGCGACGATCGGATGCGTTTCTCGGGTCAGCTTCTCGACCAGGGGGACGCTCGTTCTCGCATTTGGGGGCTCTGCCGGAGCGCGGGATCCGGGATGTCGATGGCCTTTTGTGGCTTCGTTCTCAGCCCGGAGGCTCGAAAATTGGCTTCGTTTTGGCTTCGTTTTGGGTTCGTTTTGGCTTCGTTTCCCCTCGTCGGCCGATCGACGTGCTTCGAGGGACATGCCCTAAATCTTTTCTGGATAACCGTATATGAAAATTTCGGCTCATGAGACGGACGCCGAAATTGGGTTCGTTCTGCAAATTCACTTTTTCGCGATCCTCAGTCTCCCTGATCGTTGGGGCGAGGCATCACGATAATCCTCAGTGTCGATGGACCCCCGAAGTATGAGCTCCCACGGCCACTCCTACAGTATCGTGGCTTGGCCTCCCCGTGATCGGCGGGGAGCCCGATTGCGCCCAAGAACCCGTCAGCAGGTTCTAGGCGTTTCCGAAGAGGCGAAGCTCGAAGCCGAGAGTTTTGGACAGGGCGACCATCTCGCCAAGGATGTCGCCGTACACGACCGCGATGTGGTTGCTCATGTAACTGGCCATGAGCAGCTCAGGGGAGCACCCGAGGTCGGCGGCCATGAAGGGCCACTGGCGGGTCGTCCCCTGCCACCACGACTCGCGCACGTTCTCGGGGAGGTCGACCGACTCGCCCCGTCCCAGATCCATCACGAGCTTCCCGTTGCGGTTGATCCAGGTCCGTGCCCACGTGATCGGGCCGGGCTTGCTCACGCCCGCGAACGTCCCTCCGGCCACGGGGAAATACCCGCTGGGCTGGCGGTAGCTGTGGACCCCGGCGAGGGAATGGACGTCCTGGTTGAAGGCGTAGGCCGAGCAGCTCCCGGAGTTGAGCAGGACCCAGAGGAACCGGCCTTCATGAACCGCCCCCCAGCGCACGTCGTGGAACATGACCGCGCCGGGCTCCCCGCGGGCCTCGAGGATCCGCTTCATGAGCTCCATCGGGATCAGGTTGCCCTGATCGGCCTCGGTGCTGGTCATCACGGCGTGGCCGTTGGATTCGGGGCGGCAATGGGAGTTCAAGAGCCCCTCGGCGAAGTCGCTGGGCGGGAGGATGTTCAGGAGCCCGAGCTGGTACTGCCAGCCCAGGCAATCCGCCTGGAACTCCTCCACGAGGTCGAGGACGGCCAGGTAGCCCCGAAGCTGGGCGCGGGTGGAGTCCTCGGTGAAATCCTGGGCATCCTGCTCGCGCCAGTGGAAGTGGACCCCGTGATCGACCACGAACCGGAAGGCGTCCTCGACGCGTTTCGAGTCGATGGATCGCGACCTGTCGATGAGCCAGGCCTGGTCGACCTTGTGCTCGCTGAATCCGATGGGCGCGAGGGCCCGCGGCCCGAAGTAGCCGTTGATCATCCCCATCGACGTGTCGCCCAGCATGAGCGCCAGGATGCGCTTCTTCCGGATCTTCTCCCGGACGATCTCGGCCACGGCCACCGCCTGCGGTGAGGCCACATGCTCGGTCTGGATGCCCGCCG
>JANOBY010000138.1:0-3449 GCA_031411935.1 Planctomycetales bacterium
TCCCTCCTGAGGAGACGCCCACGTGAGCTTTCGACCTGGACTGATCTTCCTGCTGGTGACCCTGACCCTAAGCCCTTCGGCCCGTGGCGACACCCCGGTGGATGCCGACTGGGTGATCAAGGGGGGGACGATCATCGACGGGACCGGCTCACCTCGGCGGGTCGGCGACGTGGCGGTGAGGGGAGACCGGATCGTCGCGGTGGGGGAGTTTCGTACCTCGCAATCGGCCCGCGTGATTGAGGCAAAGGGCCTGGTGGTCGCCCCCGGATTCATCGATTTGCACACGCATTCCGACAACGGGATCGTGAAACCGAAGCTTCGGTATAACGCGAACTATCTCACGCAGGGCGTGACGACCATCGTCACGGGCAACTGCGGGGGCGGGCCGATCGACGCCGAAAGCTATTACAAGGCGGTCGAGTCGGGCGGCGCGGGCTCAAACGTGATCCACCTGATCCCCCACGGATCGGTGCGAGAGTCCGTGATGGGCTCGGGCGAAAGAGCCCCCTCGGTCCGCGAACTCGCCGCGATGCAGAAGATCGTGGCCCGCGAGATGGACGCGGGCGCCTGGGGCATGTCCACCGGGCTGATCTACCTTCCGGGCCGATACGCCGAACTGCCCGAGCTTGTGGTGCTCTCGAAGATCGTGGCTGGGCAGGGGGGGATCTACGCGAGCCACATCCGAAACGAGGAGTCGGGCCTGCTCGCGGCGATCGACGAGGCGATCACGATCGGCAAGGAATCGGGCGCCCCCGTTCACATCTCGCACCTCAAGGCCAGCGGCCAGCCGCAGTGGGGCAAGATCGCCGACGCCCTGGACCGCATTGATGAGGCCCGAAAGAGCGGCCAGGCCGTGACCGCCGATCAGTATCCTTATGTGGCCTCCAGCACCCAGCTCGCCGCGATGGTCGTCCCGCACTGGGCCCGGCAAGAGGGCGCGGCGGGATTTTCGCGGATCGCCGACGAGCCCGCGAAGGGCAGACTGCTTCGGGCCGAGATCATCGAGGCCCTTGACGAACGCCGAGGAGGCGCGGCGATCCGAATCGCCCGGTACGCGGCCAGCCCCTCCCGCGTGGGTCTCGACCTCGTGACCATCGCCCGGAACGAGGGGACCACCCCGCTGGAGGTCGTGCTGGACATCGAGCGTCATGGAGGGGCCCAGGCGATCAACTTCGGGATGAGCGAGGACGACGTTCGGCTCGCCATGACCCGCGACTTCGTGGCCACGGCCAGCGACGGAGGGACGCATCTCGCAGGTTCGGGCGATCGCCCCCACCCTCGTGCCTACGGGACCTTCCCGCGCAAGATCCGCTACGCCCAGGACGACAAGGTGCTCACGCTCGAAGCCGCGATCCGGTCGGGCTCGGGCTTGCCTGCGTCGGTGCTCGGATTGCCCGAGCGGGGCACGATCCGCAAGGGGAACTTCGCCGACCTTATCGTGTTCGACCCCGCCACGTTCCGCGACACCGCCACCTTCGACGACCCGACCCGCTACGCCTCCGGGCTCGCCTATGCGATGGTCAACGGCAAGCTCGCGATCGAACAGGGGAAACTCACCACCACACTCGCGGGCCGCGTGCTGAGACGTCAGGGGGCCGGCCCCGCCGACCTGATCGTGACCGCAAGACGCATCTGGACCGGCGATAAAGCGAACCCGTGGGCCGAGGCCTTGGCCTCGCGAAACGGCGAGATCGTCTTCGTCGGGTCTCGCGCCGCCGCGAAACGATTCGAGGGCCCCAAGACGAAGTTCATCGACCGCCCCGAGGGCCTCGTCACGCCGGGCCTGGTGGACGCCCACGGCCACCTGACCGACCTGGGGGCCGGACGCGAGACGATTGACCTTCGCAACATCAACTCGCCCGAGAACGTGGCTGCGCTCGTGGCCGAATGGATCAAGAAGGAGCCCGGCGACGGCTGGATCGTGGGCCGGAACTGGGACCAGAGCCTGTGGCCGGGCGGCGAATTCTCGACGGCCGCGGTCCTCGACAAGGTCGCGCCCGACCGCCCCGTATGGCTCATCCGCGTGGATGGACATGCCGGATGGGCGAACAGCGAGGCCATGCGGAGAGCGAAGATCACCGCCGAATCGCAGCCCCCGCGCGACGGTCAGATCCTCCGCGATGCGCAGGGCAAGCCTACCGGCGTGTTCGTCGACGGAGCCATGAACGCCGTGTGGGGGGTTGTGCCCCCTCCGTCCCGCGAGGCGGTCGCCCGCCGCATCCTCAAGGCCCAGCAAATCTGCTTCGAGAACGGCCTGACCGGCGTCCACGACGCGAGCGTGTCGAACCTCGAGGCCGAGGTCTTCCGCGAACTGGACAAGAAGGGCGAACTGAAGCTCCGCGTTTACGGGATGGCCCTCCCATCCGCCGACGCGATCAAGTTCGCGAGCGAGCGGCCTCTGCCGCGGAAGCCCGGCCGTCGCTTCGAGATGAGAGCCATCAAGGTCTTCATCGACGGCGCCATGGGGTCCCGAGGAGCCTTGCTCTTCGAGCCCTATGCGGACGACGCGAAGAATGTGGGGCTCCAGCTCACCGACCCGAAGTACCTGGAAAACCTGACCACGACCGCGCTCAAGCACGGCTGGCAGATCTGCACGCACGCCATCGGCGACAAGGGCAACGCCCAGGTGCTCGACAGCTTCGCGGCCGCCCGCAAGGCGGTACCTGAGGCGACCGACCCCCGCCTGCGAATCGAGCATGCTCAGGTCATCCGAAAGTCGGATGTAGGGCGTTTCAAGGCCCTGGGCGTGATCGCCTCGATGCAGCCCTCGCACTCCAGCGACGACATGCGCTGGGCCGAAGCCCGCCTTGGCCCGGAGAGGGCTCAGGGGGCCTATGCCTGGCGGTGGTTCCTCGACGCGGGCGTCCCTCTGGCCTTCGGCAGCGACTTCCCGGTGGAGGTCGTCGATCCGTTCTGGGGGATTTACGCCGGGGTCACGCGGCAGGACCGGCAGGGCAACCCGACCGGGGGATGGCACCCGGACCAGAAGCTCTCCCTGGACGAGACCCTGCGCGGATTTACCGCGGGCTCGGCCTTCGCCTCGTTCGAGGAATCCCGACTCGGCCTGCTCCGGACGGGAATGAGGGCCGACCTCACGATCATCGACCGCGATCTCTTCGCCGTGCCGCCGGCCGAGATCCTTAAGGCCCGGATCACCGACACGATCGTTGATGGGGCCCAGGTCTATTCCAAGGCCCCGTGATTTCCCAACTCCGCCCCGATCAGATATTCCATGAGAACTTGTATGACCCTGCGTTCATTCCTCGTCTTGACCTTGTTCCTTGGCCTCGCCAGCCCGGTCTCGGGCCAGAATCCACCTCCGGAAACGCCCGCGAAACCGACGGTCGAGACGCCCAAATCTCCCGAGAAAGAAGAAGCCCCGGTCGTCACGCATCACGAGCTTACGATCGGCGATCGGACCCTCAAGTACACTGCGACCGCCGGCTCCC
>JANOBY010000139.1:0-2033 GCA_031411935.1 Planctomycetales bacterium
CACCTCCAAACTCGCCCACGAGGCCATCGCCCCGGTCCGCTCGGGAGACAAGGTCAAGCTGAGCGTGGACCGCGACGGACAGACCGTCGACCTGACCCTGACCGCCTCCGACGGGCTTTGAGTGCGACGGCCGATCCCGAACGCCCGTGCCGCGACACCCCCTCGGCATGATCCGCAGGCTCACCTCCGAACCAGGACCCCATTCCTCATGCGACACCGAAGCCTTCTGGTCCTCGCCCTCGCGGGCATGACGCTGGCCACCGCCGCCGCCCGCCAGGACCCCGCTCCGGGTGCGAAGCCCGAGGGCGAGGCGTCCGTCGTGCCCTTCGAGATGCTCCCCTCGAACCACATGGTCGTCGAGGCCAAGCTCAACGGCAAGGGCCCCTACCGCTTCATCTTCGACCTGGGCGCGCCGGTCACCCTGCTGTCCAACCGCGCGGCCGAGGCCTCGGGCGCGATCGACAAGAAGGCCCCCAAATCCTTTCTCATGGGCACGCGCGGCGAGGGCAAGGTGGCGAAGGTCGAGATGGGCGACCTGAAGGCCGAGGACCTGCCCGTGATCGTGATGGACCACCCGGCGATCAAGGCGCTCTCGGGCATCCTCTCCAAGCCGCTGGACGGCATCATCGGCTACACCTTCTGGGCCCGCTATCGCACCACGCTCGACTATAAAGACCTGAAGATGACGTTCACCCCGGTGGACTTCGAGGTCCGCGACCTCATGAAGAGCCTCCCCGCGCAGATGGCCGGGCCCAAGGTCGCGAAGAAGATCGTGCTCGCCCCCAAGGGCATCTGGGGCCTGACCCTGGCCGAGCCCGAGGGCGGGATCAGCTCCCCCGGCGTGCCCGTGAAGGAGGTCCTCGCCGGCTCGCCCGCCGACCTCGCCGGGATCAAGCCGGGCGACGTGCTCACCAGCCTCGACGGCCGATGGACCACCACCATCGCCGACACCTACAATGCCGCGGCGCTGGCCACCTGGGGCGACCCGATCGCGGTGGTCCTCCTGCGCGACGGCGAGGAAAAGACCGTGACCGTCACCCCCCGAGACGGGATCTGACGGCCAGCCGGGAGCAAACGGAGCCCGCCATGCCCGAGGTCGCCTACTATGTGGCCATGAGCCTCGACGGGTTCCTCGCCACGCCCGACGGAGGCGTGGACTGGCTCGCCCCGTTCCAGGCCGAGGGCGAGGACTACGGATACGCCGGGTTCCTCGCCTCGGTGGACGGCCTGATCTTCGGGCGCAAGACCTACGAGCAGGTCCTGGGCTTCGGCGAGTGGCCCTATCCCGAGATCCCCGCCTACGTGGTCTCCCGGACCCCGGTGCCCAGCGCGAGCCCCTCGGTCACGGTCACCCCCCTGGACCCGCGCGAGGTGATCGCCTCCATGAAGGCGAAGGGCCTGAAACGGGCGTGGCTCGTGGGCGGGGCCGCGCTCGCCGCCTCGTTCCACGACGCGGGGCTGATCTCCGAGTGGATCATTTCGATCATGCCCGTGACCCTGGGCGCGGGCATCCCCCTGCTCTCCGGCTCGGTCCGCATCGAACGCCTGGAGCTGGCCGGGTCGAAGACCTACCCCGACGGAGTGGTCCAGCTCCGCTACACGCGAGCCCCCGCCGACTGACACCTCACGAGAAGAACCGCGAGACCGGCACCCGGAACCCCTCCAGCAGGCCGGGGAAGGTCAGCTCATGATCGCCGGTGAGCGTGCGGGGCGGCTCGTCGGCGCCGAACAGGTGGGCCGTCTCCGGCTCCGGATCGAGCACCAGCACGAACAGCTCGCCGGCATGTAGGTACTCGGACTCCTTCTCGTGGATGTCGCGCCAGCGATCGCTCTTCGAACGGACCTCGACCACAAGCTCGGGGACCTCGGGACCGTAGCCCGGGGCCAGGGGGCCGCGAGGCAATCGGGCATAGCTGTAGTAGGCCACGTCGGCCCCGCGAACGGTGTCGGGACCGCGCTCGGTGATCACCGCCGAATCATTGCTCATGACGCGGCCAAGGTCATGCTCGTCGATGTGGCGAGTGAGCGAGTAA
>JANOBY010000140.1:0-36304 GCA_031411935.1 Planctomycetales bacterium
GGCTCGACCAGGCTATTGCCGGTGGGATGCCCCATCATCTTGAGGAAGGTGTAGCTCATGGCCCCGCCGATCAGGAGCTTCTCCACGCGGGGAAGAAGGTTCTCAATCAGGGCGAGCTTGGTCGAGACCTTGGCGCCGCCCATGACCGCCACCATCGGGGGCTTGGGGTGGGACAGGAGCGTGTCGATGATCTGGAGTTCCTTCTCGACCAGGAATCCCAGGGCGCGGTCTTTCGGGGCGAATTGCTCGGGGACGGCGACCATCGAGGCCTCGTCGCGGTGGCAGGTCCCGAACGCGTCGTTCACGTACACGTCGGCCAGAGCCGCCATCTCCTTCGCGAAGGCCGGGTCGCCCTTCTTCTCCCCCTTGTTGAACCGCACGTTTTCCAGGACCACGATCCCGCCGGGCTGGAGGGCGGCGCATGCGGCCTTGGCCTCGGGCCCCACCGTGTCGTTCACCTTCGTCACGGGCCGGCCGATGAGCTGCGAAAGGCGGTCGGCCACCCTGTCGAGCTTGAACGGCTTGTCGGCCTCGGGATCGCCGGTGGGCCGGCCCAGGTGGGAGACCAGGATCAGGCTGGCGCCGTGATCGAGGAGGTGATTCAGGGTCGGCAAGGCCGCACGAATCCGGCGATCGTCCGAGACATCCCCCGCCTTGGTCTGCGGCACGTTGAAGTCAACGCGGACAAGCGCCTTCTTGCCGGAAACGTCAATATCGCGAACGGTCTGCTTGGGCATGATCGGGAGGTTCCAGGGTCGTGGAGGCCGACCCCGACGCCCCGGTCCGGGGGCATCGGGATCTCATCAATCCGGATTAATTACGACAGGTTCGCGAGCTTGGTGATGAGCTCGGCGGTGCGGGTGGAATAGCCCCACTCGTTGTCGTACCAGGCGATGACCTTGGCCATGTTGCCGCCGATCACGTTCGTCCACTCGCCCATGAAGATGCAGGAGTGCGGGTTGCCGATGATGTCGCTGGAGACCAGCGGGTCGGTCGCGTACTCGATGATCCCCTTCATCGGGCCCTCGGCGGCCTTCTTGATGGCGGCGTTGACCTCGTCCTTGGTCACGTCTCGCGAGAAGACGACGGTCAGGTCGGTGATCGATCCGTCGGGCACGGGCACGCGGAGGGCATAGCCGGTGAGCTTGCCGTCAAGGTCGGGGATGACCTGCCCCACGGCCTTCGCGGCACCGGTCGAGGACGGGATGATGTTCACCGCGGCGGCGCGGGCGCGATAGGGGTCGCTGTGGATCTGGTCGGCCACGCGCTGGTCGTTGGTGTAGGCGTGGCAGGTGGTCATGAGGCCCTTCTCGATCGTGAAGGCCTCGTGCAGGACCTTGGCCATCGGGGCCAGGCAGTTGGTCGTGCAGCTCGCGTTGGAGATGATCTTGTGCTCGGGCTTGAGCTCGGAATCGTTCACGCCGAGAACGACGGTCAGGTCGAGCTTGTCCTTCGCCGGGGCCGAGAGGATGACCTTCTCGGCGCCCGCGTCGATGTGCTTCTGGAGCGAGGCCTTGTCGGTGAAGAAGCCGGTGGACTCGAGAGCCACCTGGCATCCCAGGGCCTTCCACGGGAGATTGGCGGGGTCGCGCTCCTGGGTGATCTTGACCAGCTTGCCGTTGACGATCAGGCCGCCATCGCCAACCTCGACGGTGCCGTCGAATCGGCCGTGGACGCTATCATACTTGAGGAGCATAGCGAGGTGCTTGGCGTCGGAGAGATCGTTGATCGCGACGATCTCGTAATCCTGCGGTTTGGCCGCCATGACGCGAAACACGAGACGACCGATCCGACCGAAACCATTGATCCCTACGCGAACCGCCATGGGCTTCCCGCTCCTGACAAAAAACGAACGAGACGAACTGTTTCGCCAATCGACGAATAACGGCGAGATGATCTCATCTCTGGTAAGAGCGGAATTCTATCGAGGGTGATCCTGAAGTGTCAACTTGCAGGAAGTCGCCCGGCCTCAGGGATCAAGGCATTGACGGCCCGTGGGCCCTGGCGATATTTTAATGTTGGTGACGCCACTGTAGCTCAATCGGCAGAGCACCGCTTTCGTAAAGCGGGGGTTAAGAGTTCGACTCTCTTCAGTGGCTTTTGCGTTCCCTGTGCCTTGGCTGGCCACCGCATAGGGTATGAGTCGGTCTTTTCGTCGTTCGGCCGCGTCGCGAGTCTCCGGAGCATCACACCGTGAGCCAAAAGACCTCATTCGTAGCCATCGGCATTTTGATCGTAGCATTCGCACCCCGGGCTTCGGCTCAGGGCCTGGGACAAGGATCGGACTTCCGACTTGCCAATAAGTCGGTGTATGCCCCGCAGCCCTCGGGCTCACTGCAACCCCGATCCGTGGACGGCTACCAGAATTACGTGACGAGTGGATCGCCGGGTCGATCCAACCTCGGTGCGTCACTTTCCAAACGATCCCGGGGCGAGCTCTCCGGAGCCCGTGCTTCCAGTTCCCCTTCGCGAAAGCCCAGGGCGGTCCTCCCGTCGGGCAAGCAGGGGCTGAGCCTGAGCGGGCCGGTCGCGCCTGTTCCCCCCGGGATGGTGATCCCGCCCGCCCCTCCGCTTCCGGGTCGACGGCCTCGGTAATCGGATTCCCCGATCACTTCTGAACACCTTGAAGCCCGGATGAGGCGGCTCATCCGGGCTTGTTGATTTGCTGCTGCTGGCTTTGCTGCTGGCGGTATCCATTCGACGACACCGAGTTGATCTTCCGCCTCTGGGTCTGAGACTGACTCACCGAGTAGGGCGACCAGGGGGCCTGGATCGGCCATTCGCTCCAGTCGGCCGGCATCCGGTCGATGGGCTCGACCTGGACGGCCACCGTGATCGTCTCGTCCGCCCTTCCCTTCCACACCCCGCGGTTCGGCGGGACGTCCAGAAAGTCGCGGCCCACGCCGATCACCACATGGTCGTCGGCCACAAAAATCCCGCGAGTCGGATCGACGTCAACCCAACCGGCGGTCTCGCCCCAGACCTGAACCCAGGCGTGGGTCGCCAATTCTCCGCGACCGTGCACGTAGCCGCTCACGTAGCGGGCGGGAAGGCCAAGCCCTCGCGCCGCGCCCAGGAACAGGTGGGCGAAGTCCTGGCAAACACCTCGCCCAAGCTCCAGGGCCTCGCCCACGGGTGTGCGTGCCGTCGTGACCTTCTTCTCATACTTCAGCCGGGAGCGTACCGCATCCATGAGCTGGTCGATCCCGGAATACAGAGAGCCCGTCGGGCGAGGGATCTCGGCCAGGAACGCGTCGAGGAGAGGTCCTCGGTTCACGAGCTTGCTCGGGGCCAGATATTCAAGGGCCTCGATCGACACGGGCCGGTCGGTGGGCCAGGCAACGCCCTCCAGGCGGTCGATCGCGGACCGACGGTGCGTGCGGACGATGGTCGTCGCGCGGATGTTCAGCTCGCGGTAGGGCGTGAGCAGGTTGAACAGGTCCACCCGATTTCCCGCCCCGTCGCGGTAAGAAGTCACCGGCGCCGAGGGGGTGATGCGGAGGCGGTATCCCAGATTTGTCTGGTCTTCATCGGAAGGCGGCGCCATGCGAACTTCGAGCACGGTCTCCGCCACAGGTGCGGTGTAGTTCAGCTTGGTCTCGTGATGGATACGCAGCAGCATCGGCGATTCCTCTGTTTCGGCGCAGCCTATTCACCCATCTCCGCCACCGCACTTACGTCGAGAAGTAAGCCTTGTGGAATTCCTCACCGACCCGCAAGCAGGTCTCCTGCACGCCGGCAAGGAACCGGGGCAGACCGCGATCGAAGATCTCGCTCACGTCGATGTAACGTAGCTCGCCGTCGAGCCGGCCCAGAAGGCGCTCGGCCTCGGATCCGTAGCCGTCATCGTCTCCGCCCGAGATCTCGTGAAGGGACTCCCGGCAGCGGGCCACGCAGAACCTCATGGCCCGAGGGAAATCGGCGTCCAGGACGAGGTATCGGACCACCCCTTCGGGATCCACTCGCTCGCGATAGGTCCTCAGATAAGCATCGTAAGCCGAGCAGCTGCGAAGCAGGCTCGACCAGTGAACCGGACGGAGCGAAACACCGGGGCCGGGCTCAGGGTCATGAAGGTGGTGGCTCTTGGCCCGGAGGATGCGTCCTACCTGGTCCGCGCGCTCCAGATACCGCCCTGCCTGAAGAAAGTGGAAGACCTCGTCGCGGGCGAGGGTCCCATCGACAAGCCCCGACCAGAGAACGCACGCCTTCCGGATGGACGCGAAGAAGCCCGAAGGGCTGGACGAGAATCGGCGCTGGGCCTTTGCCCCGCCGAGATAGAGGTACAGGCGATTGATCTCGCTCCAGACCTCCGCCGAGATGGCCTCCTGGGTGCCTCGAGCATTCTCCCGCGCCCGGCCGATCATGCTGTGGATCGACTGGGAATTCTTGCGGTCGAACGTGAGGTAACGCAGGACCGCATCGCGGTCGGCCACGGGGTGCAGGGCCTCGAAGCTGGTGCGGCAATTGAGGATCGAGAGGATCCCCTCGACGGGCCCCCGCCCGTCGTCGTCCCGGGCCAACCCGGCGGCGTCCAGTTCGAGGTAGAAGGCGGCATCCAGAAGCCGGGCGACGCTTTCGGCTCGCTCAACGTACCGACTCATCCAGTAGAGATTTTCCGCGACGCGGCTCAGCATTTCAGACGTGCTCCTCGCCTCGTAGTGCTTCCGGAGCCTCGCCCTGCAGGACCCACGTATCCTTGGTCCCCCCTCCCTGCGAGCTATTCACCACAAGAGAACCCTTGGGCAAGGCCACACGGGTGAGCCCTCCGGGCAGGACCTTGATCTCGTCACCGTAGAGGACGAACGGACGGAGGTCGACATGCCGACCCTCGATCCGGTCGTCGATGAACGTCGGATGCTGACTCAGGCTGATCGTCGGCTGGCCGATGTAACCTCGAGGGTTTTCCTCGATCTTGCGGGCGAATTCCTCGCGCTCTGCCGCCGTCGAGGCCGGTCCGATCAGCATCCCGTAGCCCCCCGAGGAGTCCACCGCCTTGACCACCAGCGATTCGAGGTTGTTCAGAATATGGCTCTTGTGCGAGGGGATCAGCGGGCGGAAGGTCTCGACGTTACGCAGGATCGGGTCCTCGTTCAGGTAGTAGCGAATGATCTCGGGCACGAACGGGTAAATTCCCTTGTCGTCGGCCACGCCAGTCCCCACGCCATTGGCCAGGCCCACATTGCCCGCCCGGAAGGCCCCCATGAGCCCCGCGACCCCGAGCGAGCTGTCGCGACGGAAGCAAAGGGGATCGAGGAAGTCGTCGTCCACGCGGCGATAGATCACGTCGACTCGTTGCAGCCCACGCGTGGTCCTCATGAAGATCTGGCCGCGATCGAGCGTGAGGTCCCGGCCCTCAACAAGCTCGACCCCCATCTTTCGGGCCAGGAAGCTGTGCTCGTAATAGGCCGAGTTGTAGCTTCCCGGAGTGAGGACCGCGATCGTCGGATCCTCGCAGCCCGCGGGCGCGATGTGCCGCAGGACTGCGAGAAGATCCGACGTGTAATCGTCGATCGGCCGGACGTTGTGCCTCACGAACATAGAGGGGAAGACCTGCTTCATCACCTGCCGGTTCTTGAGCACATACGACACGCCCGACGGGGTCCGGCAATTGTCCTCGAGCACGAGATACGACCCGTCCACGTCGCGGATCAGGTCGATCCCCGAAACATGAACATAGATATCCTTGGGAACCTGAAGGCCCACGACCTCCCGGCGATAGCCCGAGGCCCCCACCACGAGATCGGCGGGGACCACGCGGTCCTTCAGGATCAGGCGGTCGTGATAGATGTCGTGGATGAAGAGGTTCAGGGCGCGGACCCGCTGCTTCAGGCCGCGCTCGATCAACTGCCACTCATCGGCCGAGACGAGGCGCGGGATCGGGTCGAACGGGATGATCCGCTCGACTCCCTGATCTCGCCCGTAAACGGTGAACGTGATCCCCTGATGCCTCATCGAGAGGTCGGCAACCTTGTGACGTCGCTCCAGTTCCTCGGGGCTGAGCCTCGCGAGCCGCTCGAACATCGCGGCATAGTGCGGACGGGGCACTCCGGGCGCGGAGAACATCTCATCGAAACCGACGCCCGCATAATGATCAAACAACGACGCCATGGCCTGCGTGGTCGATCCCATGGGGTCCTCGACGTGACGAACAACGTGCGACGAGCCGATTATTCGGCCCTTCGCACCACGTTCAACCTGAGAAATGGCACACGAAAAAGGGCCCTGGAGGCCCGACCCCATTGCATACCACAACCGCAATCTTCGCACCACGCCGTTTCGATTCGATCGTTTCTCCCGAAGTCCCTATGCCGCCGGGCGATCCAACTCCGTCACGCATGGTCGCCTTTCGTCGGATCGACCAAACAATAGGCATCTTGAAGACGAAACTGCCCAGATTTCTGGCAATGCCAGGACGAATCGAGGAAACTATCCTCTCCATGCGATCAGCCTGGGCATGCCTCCGCAAACCATCATCCAAACGGATCTCATCATGATCTCGCCTATACACCTCCTGCTGACACTGATCATGACCACCGACGAGCCCGGGCCCCTACGAATCGACCTGACTCGGGATGCCTGGGTTTCGGGCATCGGCTCGGAGAGCGACGGCAACAACGGCGCTGCGCCTCGCCTCAAGCTGAAGTCGCATCAGGAATTCTCGTTGATTGACATCCCGGCAGAAACTCTCCGATCCGGGCTCCAAGGTCGCGTGCTCCGCTCGGTCACTCTTCGGGTTAAATCCTCGGGCGAGCCCCGACTCAAGCGAGTGAGTGTGGGCGGGACCTATTCTTTTCGAGAAGGCAAGGGCCAGGGTTACGAGCCCCTGAACGGAGCGTCCACGTTTCGCCGGATGAGCCATCCCGACCTCACCTGGCCTCGCGAAGGCGATCACTTCGACGCAAGGCGAGGGGACATCAGCGATGTCCTCTTCGGCCCTCAGGGAGCGGTCTGGGGAACGGCCGACGCCTCGGCCCCGGATGCCGAAGGCTGGCAGCTTATCCCCGTCGAACCGCGGGTCTTCGCCGCGCGTGTGGCAGGACTGGTTGGGGCGTTCGTCGTTTTCGATGACACCGGGACCGAGTGGGTACGTCGGGGTGAATCCTACCAGAGAACCCTTTTCCCCAACCGATTCCTCTACAGTCGCGATCAGAACTCCGCGAGTGCCCCCCACTTCCTCGTCGAATTCGGTCCGGAGGATCACCAACCTCCTTTGATCGTCGGGGATCTCCGGATCGACCAGAGCCCCGACGAAATGCCCGCCGGCGAGGTCCTCGTCTCGTGGACCACCCCAGAAGACGAAGGGCCAGCTGGAACCCTGGGCTTCCTTGTGAACGACGATATCGTCCCCGAACGTCGCTATCGCATCCCCATCGCGGGCAAGCCTGGCGACCGCGTCCAGTTTCGTCTTCGTCGCCAGGATTTTCAGGACCCGTCCCGACCGCCGTTCCTCTCCATCCGGGCGATCGATGCCGCAGGCAACATCGGCGAGGCCGCGAAGCTCCCTGTCGTCTTCTCGGACCGGGTGGCCCTGCCTCTGCCCCCTGAGGTCGTCCTGCGCGAGGAGAAGCCCGGGCCTTTGCCTCGGCTCGGACACGCGGAGGTCGCGATCATCGACGAGTTGGACAAGGTCCACCCCACGTCGGGAATCATGATCCCCGCCCAGGATCAAGGCTACCTCGCCCGGAATCACCTCTGGAACGCCTCGGCCAGATCGATCACACTCCATGCCGCCCGTGGCGAGGCGGTGACGTTTCAGATCTTACTCAAGGGAGCGGTCCCTCCCATCACGCCTTCGCTCGAGTTCGCCTCGCCCGAGCTCGCGGACGTGGCATTCGGGACTTACACCACCGTCCCGTCCGCTCGCGGGCCCCTCCCCGACCCGATCGTGCGATTCCTTCGAGCATCCCACGCCTCCCCGCCCGACGCGACGAGCTCGAGCCTGCATGTTGAGCTCCAGGTGCGACCACATGCCAAGCAGGGGGACCACCGCGGTCAGCTCCGGCTCAAGACCGAGACGGGAGAATTGACCCTGACGGTGGACCTTCGGATCTGGAATTTCAGCCTACCGGATCGGCTCAGTTTCCTGCCCGAAATGAACTGCTACGGACTGCCCGAAAACGAGCTAGCTTACTACCGACTGGCCCATCGCCACCGAACCTACCTCAATCGGGTGCCCTATTCTCAGAGGGGCGAGGTCAGCCCCGGTTGCGCCCCCGCATGGGATGGAAAGACGCTCGACTGGACGGAGTGGGATCGCCGTTTTGGGCCCTTGTTCGAGGGTTCCGCGTTCGCGGGGCTTCCCCGGTCGGGCGTCCCCATCGAGGGCTTCTTCCTGCCTCTGCATGAAAACTGGCCCACCCCCATCGATCCCCACTACGACGGCGGGTACTGGTCGGACAGGGCGATCTCCGCGACCCACCGCCGGGCTTTCGTCGAAGCCTCCCGTCAGATCGCCGACCACGTCCGCTCGAAGGGGTGGGACGCCACGAACTTCCAGTGCTTCTTCAACGGCAAGAATGACTTCAAGGACCGCGGATGGTCGCGAGGGTCGTCCCCCTGGCTGCTCGATGAACCCGCCAACTTCCAGGATTTCTGGGCACTTCGCGACTTCGGCCAGAGCTTTCATGAGGGGATCAACCTGGCGAGGCCGGGCAAGTCCAGGCTCATGTTCCGCGCGGATATCTCGCGGCCCCAGTGGCAGAGGGATCTGCTGGACGACGTGCTCGACTTCAATGTGGTCGGATCGGCCTTTCGCGAGTACCGGCCGATGGTCCTGGAGCGCAAGCACCGCCTCGGTCAGGTGGTTATAGAATATGGAAGCACCAACCCGATCGAGGCTTCGAACGTGCAGGCCGCCGCGTGGTCCCTCGACGTGTGGACCCTCGGCGGCGATGGTGTGCTGCCATGGCAGACCGTGGGGAGCGAGGAATCGAGGACCAAGGCCGATGAGCTAAGCCTCTTCTACCCCGCGAGGGACGGCGGCGACCCCGTTCCCTCAATTCGACTCAAGGCCTATCGTCGCGGGCAGCAAGATGTCGAGTATCTCGAACTCTACGCCCGCGCGAGCGGCCAGCCTCGATGGGCTGTCGCGGAATCCGTGCGTGGCGTGTTAAAGCTCGAAGGCGTACGCAAAGCGACCGGCTCGGCCGGAGAGGACGCCGGGCGAGTTGACTACAACAGCATCTCGCCGCGCGACCTCTGGGCCCTTCGCGTTCGGATGGGAAAAGCCGTCTCGGACTCCGCTCCGCAAGCTCAATCCCAGCTCAAAGATTGGACGACTCCCAAACGCCATCCGCAGCCAATGAGAGATCGCGTGGTTCTCCCTCAATAAGCGGTCTGATCCTTCGTGAAACGCTCCACAGGGGGAAGCCGGGCCCATCGGCTCGATGGTTCGGTCCGAAAATGGAAGTGGTCATACCCTCAGAAACTGGAAGGTCTCGATCAGGCGAGCCTGACGAGTTCCTGTCCGTGACGACGCTTGATCGAACCGAGCGACGTCTCCTTGTGTCATCTTGATGGTTGACATTCACACGCCGGTTCGATCGCCGAGAAGCTTACCCAGCGGATCAGAGATCAAGGTAGCCCATGGACCAGAATAAACGGGAACTTCGTGAGCAGAAACGGGTCATCAAGCGTGCCGGGCACAAGCATCGTCGGCAAATTTTGAAGAAGACTCTGTCCGAATCGCCGGACGAGGCCGCCCTGTTCGAGGACAGCTTCGGGCGTTATCGCTCGGCGGAATTCAACGGCATGGATCACGATGCCACGCGACGGCGTTCGCGAACTCCAGCTCCCCTGGAATCCCAGGGGCCAGAGTCGTGCATCGTGCAGGGTGAACAGGCAAGCTGAGCTTCAGGCCCTGTCCATCCTGCATTCGCGATATCCGGGGACCGGGGCTGATGCGCGGGGGCCAGACGCCCCCAGATCGTCTCGCTACTCCTTCAGCCCCTGATCGCCCGGAAAGGGCGATGCAGTCGGACGGTGCGTTAGGCACGGACTACTTTTCGAGCTTTTCGAACGCGGAATTCAGGATTGGATACTTCGTCCAGTCCTGGAAATCGAAATGCCACCACTCGATGTCGAAGACTTCGAAGCCTTCGTCTTCCATCGCGCGTCGAAGACGGTCCCGATACCAGCGTTGCCGCGCCGTGCCGCCCGGGTAATCCGGATTCGAGCGGTCCGAGAACTCGTCGTAGCCGCCAACCATCGAGATGGGCTCGCCGGTCTTGAGGTCGAAGAGCGTGAGATCGACCGCACACCCGCGATTGTGCCTGGACCCCTTCTCCGGGTTCGCCACGAATCCGCGACTGGCCGGGGGCGTGGCCTCCCAGAACATCTTTGTCACATACCAGGGACGGTAGGCATCGTGGATCAGGAGCCCCAGACCTTCCACGGAGAGCGTCTTGTGCGCCCTGGCCAGAGCCTCGGCCGCGGGTTTCTGGAGGAAGGCCCTCGCCGAGGTGTACAGCGGTTGGCCGAGGAAGTTGTTGCCGCTCGCATAACGGATGTCGAGCTTGATTGTCGCGTCCAGGGTCGTCAAATCCACGAGGTCCGAACGCCGAAACGACCGGGCCTCGACGGGCGGCGTGGCGGCCTGAGCTTCAACACGGACCTCGTCCACGGGGCGAATCGGGGTGATCCGAAAGGTCTTGCCGTCTTCCCCGCCGATGGCCCTCCGCCGGAAGACCACGTCGCCGACGGACACCTCGATGGCCCGACCGCCCTGATCACGCGTGAATACGACCTGCTCTCCATCGTAGAGTCCTGAATCCCCGAAGCGGAACCGATCCCCTTCAACATGTTGAATGGGGTAATCGAAAAACCACTCGATCAGCGTCCAGAGCTTCCCGTCGCGTTCGTACACATAGAGGACGTTATGATCCCATCCGTACTCGCCGATCAGGCCCTCGAACTCCTTCGGGCAGGGGGCTGGGGGCATGGAGCGGTCCGTCGTATGGGCCTCCTTGCGTTCGGGCTCATGTCGATTCGCGAAGTCCACGCGGAAGGCTCCGTCAAAGTAGAGCCTTTCTCGCGAGGAACGGAGCTCATCCCAGGTCCCGCCGGTGCGGGTGTTCGGTCGCTTCCAGAGACTTCCTCGCCGAAAGACGAGGCCCTCGCCCAGACGCTCGGCCGCTCGCCCGAGATCGCGATCGACGACCTCGGTCAAAGTCAAATCCGGGAGCGGCTTGCCCAGGCGAGTGGCCAGAAGGAGGCGCAGGGCGTCGTCGGAGATGCGTTTGACTACCGCGTTTTCGCAGTCCTTGCTGGCCATCACGGCCACGCCGAGACCGGCATACGGCAAGGCCCCGACCTCGGTGGCGAATCCGTACACGGCCCCCCCGTGACCGATGCGTTGGGTGCCCTCGAAGTTGGAGACGGCGAAGCCCAGCCCGAACCCAGAGCTGGTCTCGGGAGGGGAAAACTGGACCTGTCGCATCGATCTGAACGTGTCGGCGGTCACGATGGGACCGCCCTGCCCCCGCGCGTCATTCAGGAGAACGGCGAGGAATCGCCCCATGTCATTGGCGGTCGAATAGAGGTTGCCCGCGGACGACGTGCCGAGCCCGAAAGTGGGAGCGTCGAGCGTTCGGCCGTCGTAGGTCCACATCTGCGCCCTGGCGAGGGACGGCACGAGTTCCGGCGTGAGCTTGAAGTCCGACCTCGTGAGCCCCATGGGTTCGAGCACGGTCGCCTTCACCAAGGATTCAAAGTCCTGATTCCGCAGGGTCGCAACCACCTGACCCACCACCGCGATCGCCGCGTTCGAGTACTTCGTCCGGGCCTCGGGGGGATAGACGAGCTTCGATCCATTGAGGCTTGCGACCGTCGCTGAAAGCGAGGGACAACTCGGGTCGAAGTAATGTCCGACCCTGGGCTCGCGGGTCAGGCCCGATCGATGCGACATGAGCTGGCGGAGGGTGATCGGCTTGTCGGTCGGGTTTTCCGGCTTGAACGTGGGCAGATATCGGCTCACGGGAGCGTCGAGGTCGGCCAGCCCCTTCTCGACCAGTTGCATCAATGCCAGGTCCGTGAACAGCTTGGAGACCGAGCCAACGCGAAAGACCGTGTCGGCAGTGGCGGGGGTCCCCTTCTCGGGATCGGCAAGACCGAATCCTTGCGACCAGACAATCCGGCCCTCGGCCACCAGGGCGATCGAGATCGCCGGGATCCCCTTCGTCTTCCGCTCGTGCTCGACGAGTCGTGCCAACGCCTCCGCCACGGGGCGATAACCCGGCTCGACGCCGACCGCATCCTGGGCCAACGTCCTGGATAGGCTCAACAGGGCGATCGCGAGCAGTGCGAGCAGAATTCGGCCCGGCTTCTTGCGGGAGGAGAAACGATCGAGCAGGAGGCTGGGCACGCAGATGCTCCCTCAGGTTGAGTTCCTTCACGCTCGACAGGCGAAGGGCCGATGCGGACTTCGCACCGGCCCCCGCGCGATCTCCCATCGTCACTTCTCGGCGACGTCGGCCTTTTCCTTCGGCTGAGGAAGCAGGATCGTCCGGGTCGGGGAGTTCGCCTGCATGAGGACCGCGTCCGTCGGCCCTCCGGCCCTCGCGAACACCTTCTGCACGCAACTCCGCGTGGAGGTCGCGGACAGCCCAGCATAGATCACGAGTGAATATCGCGAAGGGGCCTCAGGATTCGGCCCCGCCGCGACGATGGCACTCCCCGCGTGGGCATAGGTCTTGTCGCCGATGCGGAACGAGCCCGACTCGAAGGCGACCGGCAAGTTATCTGCGAATCGCGAGGCGAGCGAATTCGTGCCCGGCCTACCGATGAGCAAGAGGTGACGAGTCTTCCTTTCCTCGTCGGTCACGTCCACATCGGCCTTGATCGCGACCGAGAAGTTGCCCCATCGTCGCGCGATCTGGTCCTGCAGCAGCGATGCAGCCTCTCGCTGAGCATGGACTTCTCGGAGGGTACCGTACACGATCAACGCCCGATCCGGTTCGCTATCGAAGGCGTCGATCGACCATGCCGGTCCCTGGTTTTTCGACGGCAGCCCCGTCTCCTGAATCCATCCCGTGAGTTGCTTCAGGTCATCCGGCGTCGACCCCGAGGCGCTGCATGCGGCGAAGAATTCGGCCGTTGATGTGGACTTGCCGGCGTGCTCCCTTCCGAAACGATCCATCATCGCGTCGAAGCCGCCAGCCCCCATCCTTAGTCGCAGCTCGTGAAGGATGAGGACGCCCTTGCCCGATACGATGTCGTACTGCTCCGAGAGCTTCATGCTGGCCTGGAAGCGGTCGAGCGCGACGTCAGATCCAAGCCGACGGGTCGCCGAGCGGTACTTCTCCAGCGGCACGAAGAGCGCCAGATTCAGTCGATCCTTGGCCGTCGCCGAGAGCTTCCCACCATCGTCGGTCAGGGCCTTCTGAAGGGCGACGATCTTCTCATAATCGGAGAACGCCGAGGCCAGCCAGATGTCCCCGTCGGTGGCCGGCAGGATCGTTCCATGCCAGGCCGGCACCCGAATGAGCCGATCCTCGGGCGAGGGATCGCTCGCCTCCGACGGGGTGCCATCGAGGTCCACCGCTTCGGTCTTGACGGGCATCGAGTTCGCCACCGCATCGGCACGCAGGACCGTCCAGTCGTTGCTCACCAGGGGGCGAATCTCGGGGCGTGTGGCGCGATCGGCCTCGGTCGGTTCCCAGGTCTTGCCCAGAGGGGGGCCGAACAGGGCGTAGCACTTCAGATCCTTCGCCATGTCGCTTGTGGTGAACTTCGCGTCGCACGAAGGGTAGGCCGCGAGCGGGGACGTGGTGAACGCCTCGAACCCGAAATCGGGGCCGATCTTTCCCTTGTGCTTCTCATAGAGCTCGACCCACTTCCGGTCGCGGTCGCTGGGCCGGAAGGTCATGTTGGCGGGCTTGCCCTCGACGCTGGCGACCGTTTCGAGCCGGACTTCCAGGTCCTTTGTGTTGTTGCATCCCCAGTAAAAACCCTTGGTCCCGCCTGGCCATTCGTCCTTGCTGGACCTCCAGAGCTTGCTCTTGTGGGTCCCCAACTCGAACATGGCGATCTCGTTGGTGTTCGTGTCGCCGAGGATCCATTCGTTCGTGTAGAGGCCGTTGTTGTCCTGCTTGAGGATGGCCACGGCGTCGTCGATCGAATTCGCGTACTGCATGGCCTTGCGCACCCGGCTCGGCAGAGGGGCGGCATTGAAGCCGAACTTCGTCTGTCCGATGGTCGTCTCGGTCAGGATCAGGCCGTGGTCGTTCTGGTAGTAATCGAGCCCACTCTGGATCCCGCCCGCGTACGTTTGCATGAGCACGCGATGCCCCTTTTGGGGCTTGACATCGAGCCACACGTTGAAGTGGCGAGTGTAATAGAGCGTGAACATGGTGATATGGCCGAGGACGATCTTGCCGTCGGAGGTTGCCGCGCCGTTTGCCGCGAAGGCGCTACAATGCTCAGCTTGCTCGGGCTTGGTTCGCGGGAATTTGGGCTCGGCAAAGGTCTTCCCTTCGAGGCCCGTCGCGTTCGACTCGAGGGCCGCGTCCAGGCTGAAAGTCTCCACCTCCGAATTCACCGCCGCAATGTCGATCAGGTCGATCGATCGCCCCTTGAACTTCGCGCCCGAGGCCGCGGCACCGTCGGCGATGCCTCTCATCTCCTCGAGATACTCAGGTTCATAACGCCTGAGAAATAGGGCATTGACCAGCGTCCGGGTCTGGTCCCAGGCGACCTCGGGCGCATCCTTCGTCCGGGCCTTGGCCAGCGTATCCACATAATCGGCGATCTCGCGGGCCATCAGCGTCCCATGCTGATATCCACGTTCGTAGGGCGATCCCTCGATGTGGAGGACCGTCCAGCCGTCCTGGGGGTAGCGATAGGCGGGTCCGTATCTTCGGACCGAGGCCGGGTCGGGGCGGAAGTCAGGATTCGGCGTGGGGGATTTGGCTTCGGCGGAGGGAGATGTGATCCCCGCCACGATCAAGAGAAGACAGGCCGCGCAAAGACGGAGCATGCCGCCACCTCAACGGGTACAAGGCGGGAGAGGAGGAAGGGTTTGGGGCTGATTGTAAGGCAGGGTGCAGGGAATGCGAGAGAAAACTCGGCAAGTCAGCGAGCCTCGCGGACCAGGCCCTCAAGCAGGCGGATCGTCTCCTCGTCGTCCCATTCCTTCCCGCCGATCTCCGACAGGACGATTCGCCCGTCGGGCGCGATCACGAAGGTTGCGGGGATGCTGTTGTCCGAACTGAACACGGCGGGCCTGGGCCCAGGCGAATGGAGGATCGTCATCGGCGGCTTGCCCGAAGAGAAGAAGCCCGCCGCCTCCTCGACGGATTGATCCTCGCTCACGCAGAGGAAGGCCGCCCCCTTGAGCTTCGGGTTCGAGGCAAGCCGAGCGATCGAGGGCATTTCCCGAACACAGGGCGGACACCAGCTCGCCCACACGTTGAGGAAGATCGGCCTCCCCCGGTATTGCGCGAGGTCCACTCGACGTCCTTCCAGGTCACTCACCACCCAGGAATAATCGGCCTGCCGACCCACCGACCGGTTCCGCCCGACTCCCCTCATGAGGACAAAATATCCGAGGAAGGCTAGCGCCAGGACGATCCACAATCGCGCGGGGTTTGATCGGGGTTTGAGGTCGGGGGTACCGGCTTCCGTCTGGCTCATGGGGTCGCCTGGGTTGGTCGCTGAGGACTCGCGGGAACCGGCTTGGAGGCCGAACGTTCCTCCGAGATCATTCGTCGTCGGCGCGGGTCCGGGCCACGGGGGCAAGGAGGTTCTCGACCGGTGCATAATCGTCGGTCAGGATAATTCCTCGCGATCGGAGCTTGATCGCGTCCATGTTCGCTTGATTGTAGGCCTTGGAGTGGACCGGAGTGTTGTCCTTGTTGAAGAAGTGGGGATCGTCGTCGCGGAGGCCCAGCTCGTCGAGGTCGAGCGGCTTGCGAGACGCCACGATCACGAAGGTCTCCCGAGTGCCGGCACCGGGCTCCGACGCCGTCCCGAAGACGTAAACATGTTCGCCAAAGCTCTTGCGTGCCGTGGCGACCCAGGAACCCAGGAAGCTCCCCGACTCGCGAGCCACGGCGATCGACCCGGCCGCCACCCCGGCAACGACATCGGGGTCGGTCGCGTACCGGGTGTCGGCCTTGACCGCCGCCTCGGCCCAGGCGTCGATCCGACCGGGGAGGCTCTTGGCCTTGTCATTGCCCTGGAGGATCGTCCGGACCTCGTTGACCAGGGCCTGCGTATCGCCCCGGGTCGCGACGGGGGACTTCTGGAGGTCGGCGGCGATTACCTTTCGCAACGCCGACGGGCTGACCAGGGTGGTGACTCGCTCGGCGCTCTTCATGGTCGCCTCCGAGAGCTTCGTGAGGTCGGCCCCGAGGTCTTTCTTGTCGAGACCGAGCACGATCGACTTCGCCAGAGCTTCCGCGTCCACCGCCCCGGCGGCCGAGAGGGCGTCGGTCACCGCCTCAACCTCGGCGCGATAGAGCGACTTGAACACGAGCTTGCGCTCGGCCGTGTACTTATCAATGATGTTGATCATGTACACACCGTCGTCGGTCAGCAGGCCGTTGAGCTTGTCGTTGAACTCCTTGGTCGTGAGGTGCCAGGGGACGGAGAAGTCGTTGAAGGCGTCGCCGAAGATCAGGTCGTACTTCTCCCCCCGACGGTTGGCCACGAACTGGCGAGCGTCGCCCCAGGTGGTCTTGATCGTGGTGTCACGAGGCAGCCAGAGGGCCAGGTGATTGGCCTCGGTGACGGCCGGGTCGATCTCGGCCACGTCGGCCTGGGTCTTGGGATAGATCTTCTGGAGGTAGCGAGGGAAGGTGTAGGAACCGCCCCCGAGGAAGAGCGTGTTGAGCGGTTGATCCTCCGCCTTGCCCGCCTTGGATGAACGGGCCTTGGCCTGCATCACGCGATGGGCCACATGGGCGTAGATATGCTCGTAGTCGTAATCGAGCCGCTCGGGGTGATCCTTGAGGAAGTAGCCGTGGATCAGGTTGTCGAGCACCAGGGTCCGCTTCTGGGTGTCGTCGAGGGCCTGGTTCGAGACCTTGATATAGAAATAATTGCTCTCGTCAACATACGCAATCTTGTTTTCGGTCGTGCTGGGATCCCCGGGGACCTCCCGCAGGCCCCAAATCTGCCCCTGATTCACGAGAAACGTCCGGGCCTTCTGGACCGCGGAATTGCTCGACTTCGCCGGCAGGAGAGCGGGACCGAAGGCGATCACGCACAGGCCCAGGGGGATCCCCGCCCAGGCGGCGTGCCAGACCCTGCCTAGCATGGTCGCGGTGATCGCCAGCACGGTCGCCAGGATCAGGATCAGTCCCTTGGTACCGAACACGTCGATGAGCAGGAATCCGGTCAAGAACGTCCCCAGGATCGAGCCCACCATGCCCCAGGCATAAACCTGTCCGATCGCCTGGCCCGTCCCCTTGGTTTGCGTCCGCACGCGTTCAACGGCGAGCTTCGCGATGACCGGCCCGAACGTCCCCATGGCGATTGCCGGGAGCAGGAATTCGACCGAGACCCAGAACAGGACGCGGACCGGCCACGACCAGCCGATCATGCCCGAGACCTGGGTGAGGAACGGCCCGGTGTCCCCGACCAGAGGCATGGGGGCCCCGCCCTGGAAGAAGTACTCGATCGGGTTGCGCACCATCCAGGGCCGGGGAGTCTCGGCCAGGATGATCCCCGAGGTCAGGATCGAGGCGATGAGGAACAAGGTCGCGAGCGAACCCTCGTGCGTGGTCCGGTTCGCGATCCGGCCCCCAAGCCAGTTCCCCAGGCTCAGTCCGCCGAGGAGGACGCCAATCACGCTCGTCCAGCCGTAGATGCTGGATCCAAGATTCCGGGTCACAAGTCGTCCCGCCACCATCTCCAGCGTCATGAACGCGAGCGACGAGACGAAGGCGAGGGTCGAGAGGTCGGTCAGGCTGATGGACTGGATCTGCGGAAGGGCCATGGCCTGGGTCTCGATCGGCCCGGCATCTGTCTCGGCCTTTGCCTGTCGCAACTGCTTGACACCGGCCCAGGCCAGGGCCACGGCCAGCCCGCTTCCCAGGATCAAGGGAACGTTCAACCGGAGAGATCCAAAGACGAATTCCTGACCGGTGATCCCGAGCATGGTCAGCACGGCCCCGGCGACAAGGACCGCGGCGGTCGCCAGGCCGAGGCCCACGCCCGCGGCGCTGCCGATCAGGCTTGACGACAGGAGGGCCAGGGAGGCCGACACCAAAATCACGATCGTCGAGGTCGGGGCATAGTACATGAGGACGAAGCCCGCGACGAAGGTCCCGACGATTGAGCCCACGGCCCCCATGAAATACACGTCGCCGAGGGCCCCGCCCGATCGCTTTGCCTGCTCGACGGCCATCTTCGCGACCACGGGGCCGATCATCCCGAGGACCGTGCCGGGGACCAGGAAGTCCAGCGAGACGACGACGATCGTTTGTAAGCCCAGGGGGAGGTAGCCCAGTCCCGGAATGTAACCGACCACGCCGTTCATCCAGAGCGAGCCGAGCGTCAACGCCGAGCCAAGGGCATACAGGGGTCCGAGGGCACGCGCCGGATCGATGCGGTCCGCGAGCCTTCCGCCCAACACATTCCCGAGGCAGATCCCGCCCAGCATGATCCCGATCACGCTCGTCCAGACCGACAACGACGCCCCCACGTGTCGGGCCACGAGCCGACTCGCCACGAGTTCGAGGATCATGATGCACAGGCTGGTGAAGAAGGCCAGCAGGTACGGGAGCGATCGTATCGTGGAGCGGTTCATGCCGCGGAAACCCCCTGGTGCGTGTGGGATCGGGACGAAGCCACCACCATATCGCGATGGTGGGAGGACGGCAACCAGCGAGCCATTTCGGAGTGATCGTCACCGGATCATCACAAAAATCGCGAGAAATCCCGTTTGTCTCTGAGCTTCGGGACGGGACAATACGCTTCGATTGCTCCAAAATCATCGATGGACCCGGCCAGCCATGATTCTCTGCGTAACCCTCAACCCCTGTTTGGACAAGACCTTGGGTGTGCCCGCCTGGGAGGTGGGCCAGTCGGTCCGGGGCATTTCGGTTCGCGAGGTGGTCGGCGGCAAAGGGAACAATGTCGCCCGCGCCCTGCGGAAGTTGGGGTACACGGACATCCGCCCCGTGACGTTTCTCGGCGGCGCCGTGGGCCAGCGTTGCGATCAACTCCTTCGGGAAGTCGATCGCGTCGATCCCATCGTGATCCCTACTGAGTCTGCCACGCGCGAGATCCTGACCGTGAGGACGGAGGTCACCAACGAGCAAACCGCCTTCTTCGATCCCGATCCCCGGATCAGCCAGGAAGAAGCCGCCAGCCTCCTCCGGTCCGTCGAGTCGGTCCTTGACGCGGGCAGGGTGCAGGCCATGACGCTCTCGGGATCAAGTCCTTCGCCGAGCACTCATGGGCTCTTCTCGGATCTGATCGCCCTGGCCCGGGGCCGGCGGATCCCGACGTTCCTGGACACCTATGGTCCGTCGCTCGAAGGGATCTGGGGGTTCTGGCCCGACGTGATCCAGCTCAACCTGCGAGAGGCCGGGCTCTACCTGAAACTCCCCAAGGGGAGGCCCAGCGAGTCCGACATCATCGTGCTTCTGGATCGATGGGGCCGCCGGGGAGGCCGCGTGGGCGTGGTGACCGACGGCGCCAATCGGTTTGTGGCCCGCGTGGGTCAGGACACCTTCCGCGTGGCCCCTCCGGCCATCGAGCCCGTGAATCCGATCGGCTCGGGGGATTCCTTCCTGGCCGGGGTCGTTGACGCCACACTTTCGGGGCTCTCGCCCGAAGCCCTGCTTCGCCACGCGGTCGGGTGCGCCGTGGCGAACGCGATGGTCTGGGATGCCGGGGGATTCGAGCGAGCGGACGCCGAGGACTTCGCTCGTCAGGTTGTCGTCGAGATGCTGACGAGTTGAGCGATCGATTCTCGATCAACGGAAGCCGCCGCCGCCGGTCTTGGGCGCGATCCCCTGCGCCTCGAGCTTGGCCTTGCGTTCGGCCTCATTCTGCTCACGCTCCTGCCAGCCCGGATCGGTGACGTTCCTGAACTCCTCCGAAGTCACGCTTGTGATCGTTAAGAGCCCTTCGCGGACGAAATAGCCGAGGTCGAGTTGTTTGAGTGCCAGCCGCAATCCGGTCCTGATTTTGACCCCCTCCAGGCCCAAGGTGATGGGCGACGCCTTGGTCTTCTCGGCTTCGTTAAGGCCGACTGGGTCCACATACATCGGAATTCCCATCGGTAACTCGTCAGATACAGTGGCATTCTGGAGGTATTTGATCACATCTTCGAGAGGGGTTTCGTTCGCGAAAGGGAATGACAGGGACATACTCAGGGCCTTCTGGATCTTCTCGTTCTGGGCGCGGTCGGCCTCATCCTCGTCGATCACCACGCTCGAAACGGCCTTAGCGGGCGTGCTGCGCCCCTGACGCAACCTCGACAACGCCATCTCAGCGTCGGCGAGGCTGGAGGCCACTTCGGCGAGGTTGGGTAGGGCGCCAACGCCCACGTTGTACTTGGCCTGCTCGCGCTCGAGCATGGCTCTCTGCAGTCGGACGCTATCCTCCGCCGCCTTGAGCCGGTCGGCGGGGAGTTCCGCGACATCGGCCACGGCCTGTATGTATTGCCGGGCCGCATCGAGATAGCGGTCCACGGTGATCGTGCCGTTCTCGTAGTAGGCCATCGTCGCGTCGAGGCGTACCTTCGCCGCCTCGAGACGCTTCCGTGCCAGATCTTCCGCCGGCGGAAGGTCGCCGAGAGGAGGAAGCGCCTTCATGATCGCGTCAATCGGGCTTTTTGCCAGTTCATCGCTCAAGATCGGTCCGGCGGACGGCTTGGTCGATTCATCAGCCACTAGCGGATTTTTTGCAGGTTGACCCTTTGCAGGCTCGGCCTCTCCACCCTTCTGTGCATAGACCGAGGCGCCGGTCGCCGCGAGACAGACCGCCGTCACACCGCATAGCAGGACTTTCCACTTGGTCATGGCCATGGTCGTCACCACTCCCTCGCTCAAGGCATAGGCCCCCGCCGAGGACAACCCGGCGGCGACCGCGCCTCCCGCCGCGATGCCCATCGCGGCCTTCAACGTTTGATCGAGCAACAAGGGCGAAACGCTCGCGCTCGCGGCCTCGGCCAGGGTCGCCGAGAGCACCGCCGCCGAGGCCGTCACGCCCCGACGCGAGAGCCTTTGCCGCAGGAGATCCTTGGCCCGGGCCACCCTCCCCTTGACGGTCCCCACGGGCCAGCCAAGGAGCTCGGCCGCCTGTTCGTGGGTGTGGCCGTTCAGGAAGCAGAGGACCATGGGCTGGCGATACTTTTGCGGGAGCCGTGAGAGCTCTTCATGGAGCAGAGGACCGAGGTCCGCATCGACCTTCTCGTGCACGTCTCCGCCCGGATCGGTCATCGCTGCGATCCCCCACTTCTCCCTCTCCCGCCTTTTCCGCGAGTCCGCGCGAGCCCGCTTCGCCACCTTCACCGCCACACCGTAGAGCCAGTTGCCCAGCAAGGCCGTGTCGCGGATCGTGTGGGCACGCCTCACGAGGACCAGGAAGGTGGACTGGAACGCGTCGTCCACAGAGTGAGAGTCGCTCAGGCTCTGGCGGCACACGCCCATGACCATCGGCCCGAACCGATGGACGATCGCTTCAAAAGCCGCCTCGTCCTTCGTCTGGACGAAACGCGCCAGGAGCTGCGCCTCGGTGTAACCCGAGACGCTGCCCGTCCCGAAGAGACGGCCCACCTGCCGGATTGCGGCCCCAAGCTGCCCGCTCGCCATCGTCCCGCCCTCCTCAGCTCGATCGTTCGGAAGGGTACTGCCGGCATCGGTCGGTCTGGATACGGATTTTTAGCGGGATCAGTCCGATTGCTTCTCCGGCAGCGGTTCAGGCGGGTTCCGAGGCCGAAAGCTTCGTGGCCGGGGTCCGGGCAAGCTGGGTCTCCGCGATCTCGACCGCCTTGAGCATCCCTCGGGCCTTGTTCACGGTCTCCTCGTACTCCTCGGACGGCACGCTATCGTAAACGATCCCGGCGCCCGCCTGGATGTCCACGATCTTGCCCTGGAGGACCATCGTCCGCAGGGCGATGCAGGTGTCCATGTTGCCGGTGAAGTCGAAATAGCCCACCGCCCCGCCGTAAGGACCGCGGCGGGTGGGCTCGACCTCGTCGATCACCTCCATGGCCCGGACCTTCGGCGCCCCCGAGACGGTCCCCGCCGGAAGTCCCGCGCGCAGGGCGTCGAACGCCGTCTTGCCCGGCGCGAGCTTTCCGGTCACATTGGATGTGATGTGCATCACGTGCGAGTACCGCTCCACCACCATGAGGTCGGTCACACGCACCGAGCCTCGTTCGGCCACGATGCCCACGTCATTGCGGCCCAGGTCCACGAGCATGATGTGCTCGGCGCGTTCCTTCGGATCGGCCAGAAGCTCCTCGGCCAGAGCGTGGTCTTCCTCCTCGTCCTTGCCCCGGCGACGCGTACCCGCCAGGGGCCGGATGGTCACCTCCCCTTCCTCAACGCGGACGAGGATCTCGGGCGAGGAGCCGATCAACCGGAAGTCATTCTCGAAGGTCAGATAAAACAGGAACGGGCTCGGGTTCACCACCCGCAAGGCCCGATAGATGTAAGGGATCGGCCGACGTCTCGACCCGGAATCGCTGCCCCGGCACGACCTGGAAGATGTCCCCGGCCTTGATGTATTCCTGGCAGTGCCGCACGACCTGCTCATACTCGGCCCGGGTCATGTTCGAGGTGGCCGCCAGCGTGGTCGCGCCGTCGGTCGCGATGTCCACGGGTTCAAGGGGGCGGCCCGGTCGTCCGAGGAGGCTCACCACCTCATCGATGCGTCGGCACGCGGTCTCATAATCGTCGAGAGGTCGGTCGGTCACTCTCGCGTGTGCGACGACCAGGATCGTCTTCCGGATATGGTCGAAGATCACCATCCGGTCGAAGAAGTTGAAGGCAAGGTCGGGCAATCCCCGGTCGTCGGGCGGTGAGTTGGGGAGACGTTCCGTATAGCGGACGGCATCATAGCCCGCGAAGCCGACCGCCCCTCCGCAGAAGCGAGGGAGCCCGGGGAGGTGGATCGAACGGTGACTGTCCAGGAGCTGGCGAAGATCCTCGAAGGGGTTCTCGCTCGTGCGGCGAGTCTCCTCGGTTCCTCGGATCGTGACCTCATGGCCTGTGGCTTCGAATCGAAGGAAAGGGTCGGATCCCAGGAAGCTGAACCGGCCGACTTTCTCCCCGCCAACCACGCTTTCGAAGAGGAATGACGGGGCCCCACCCTCAGAAATCCTCGCGAAGGCGGACACAGGCGTGAGCCCGTCCGCGAGGAGTTCACGATAAACCGGGATCAATGGAGCCTGCCCCAGGCGTCGCGAAAACTGGGGAAAATCGGGGCGATAGAGCGGCATGACTCAACTCATGGCGGGACGAACGGCCGGCGGACTCAACAACGCCCACGATCCTAGCATCACCGAACCCGGCCCAACAAGCGAGCGAGGGACCGCGGCCGCCGGGCCGATCTCGGGCGTGATTTCCGATCCGGGCCATGCCTTCAGGGCGAAGCCACCGGTTTGGGGGCGAGATCCTGAGTTGCGGACTCAGCCTTGCTCCTCGAATGGACCACCCGCCCGGTGCTGGTGAACGAAACGCCCTGCTGGTTACGCATGCCGATCATGATGGCCTCGACCATCGGGTCGCTCACCGGTGTCTCGGCCACCCACTCGACCACGAAGCTCGCGGACGAGCCGCCCTCGGCATTGCTCTCCGCGACGAAAAAATCGATCGACCCCAGGGGCCCGACCGCCTTCGGCCCCGATGCAAAATCCTTGATCAGCCGGCCCTTGTCGTCGAAATATCGCGCCGAGGTCAAGGTCACGGCACGCTCGCGATCGACGTTGCGGAAGGTCAGGGTGATCGCCAGACCGAAAGGCTGGCGAGAATCGCCCACCGACACGTGGGAGTAGACCGGCACGTAGAGGGTTTGACCGAACGTCGCCGTCTGCGGATTGGCCGGCGCGACCGGATCCTGTTCGCTCACTCCAACGGACGTAGCCACGTCCCGCGCGGGATCGGAAGGCCGTCCGCACCCGGTCAAACCGGGAAGCAGGATCGATGCGTAGAGGAGTCTGGAGATCGAGCGTAGCATTTCCGGAACTCCTCGCGATCCGACTAGGAGGGGACAGGCGGGGCGAACCGAGTTGCTAGGAGGATGGGGGCGTGTTCACGGGCAATTGCATCGCTTCGAAACCTTTCCGGCCCTCTGTGATGACGAGTTGCTTGCCCACCGGTAAATCCTTGAAAACCTGCTTCCCTCCGTCCGAAGGCCAGGTGATCTCCAGCTCGGTCACGACCCCATCATCACCCAACCCCAGGTGTTCCGCCAGCGCGTTGCCGCCGAAACTCGAATTCCCGCCAATCGTCCGGTGGATCGTGCGAACCTCGCCACTCGGCTGCGTGACGGTCGCTCGAATCTTCGCGCCGATCGCGGCCCGATTCGTCCTGGTCCCGACAAGTTTCAGGCGGACCCACGATCGCGCAAAACCCGGGTTCCGGAAGAGGATGTTGTGCGAGGAGTCGCCCGGGACGGCGCCTCCGGCTTCGCAGAAGAGGTCCAGGTCGCCATCGGAGTCGTAGTCGGCGAATGACACGCCGTGCCCCTTCTGGAGGTGGCCCGTGCGGGTCGTGAGCGTCACGTCTTCAAAGCTCTTGCCCTGCATGTTCTTGTAGAACCTGTTGGGCGTGAGGTGAGAGTAAGACATTCCTCCCGTGCCGAGGTAAAAGTCGAGAAATCCGTCGTTATCGAAGTCTCCGAAGTTGCAGCCCATCGGCGTGCCCGCGTTCTCCAGCCCAACCTCGGCGGTCACGTCGCGGAAGCCGTCGGCCCCCAGGTTCCGAAAGAGCCGAGGATGGTACTCGCGGGAGCTTACGATGCTGCTGGCCAGGGCGACTTCCTCAGCAAGTGGTGACTGCAAGCCGCACACCAATAGGTCAAGCTTCCCATCGTTGTCGTAGTCAAAGAACCAGCAAGCGAACCCAAGGTCGGCGGTCACGCCAAGCTGGGCACCGACTTCCCGAAATGTACCATCGCCCTGATTTTGATAGAGATGCGAAGGGCCATTCATGTTCGAGACGAACAGGTCCAGCTTTCCATCGTCATCGAAGTCGCCCCAAACGCATCCCTTACCGTACTGGTCGTCGGTCACACCGGCCGCTTCCGCCACGTTCTCGAATGTGCCCTTGCCGTTGTTGCGGTACAGGCGGCCGCGGTTGCGAGGATCGGGCTTGAACGTGGAGAGGTCTACTCCGGGCGGCCGGTACTCTCCACACACGTAGACATCGAGGTCGCCATCATTGTCGTAGTCACCCCAGCAAGCCGCCTCCGAGGAGATCGGGACCGCGAGCCCCGCCGCGATGGTCCTGTCCAGAAAAGTGCCGTCGCCCCGATTTTCGAGGAGGCTCATCCTCATGGGGCGTTCCCACCCGCCCCGGAGGAGGAGGACGTCCAGGTCTCCGTCGTTATCATAATCTGTGCGGACGATATTCAAGGCGTAGACCTGATCCTCGAGAAGGGCCTCGGAGGACCGATCCGCGAACGTGCCGTCCCCTCGGTTGACAAAGAAAGAGGCCCCTTTCTTGGCGTCAAGCGAGGTCGAAAACAGGTCCGGGAGGCCGTCGCCTGTGAAGTCGTCGAAGACGCTCCCGCCGGCCATGTTCGGCCCGCGTGAAGTCAGCCCGGCTTCCATCGCGACGTTGGTGAACGACTTCAACGTGACGTGCGAGTCGAACGACTCCATCGGGACCAGGTACTTTGCAGGGACTTTGTGTGGATACTCGCCCAGGGTCATGTAAGCGAGGTTCAGGAGCCAGCGGACGCGGAGGTCGCCCGGGAGTTCGTCGAGATAGGCGGTGAAGTGCTCGATCGCCTCGCGAGAACCCGCCGGTCGCTTGTGCGAGGCGGCGGGATCGATCGGGAAGATGCAGCTCGACGGGCCCAGGCATGCGACGCAGTTCTCGACCTCACCCTTCCGCAGGGCGATGATCCCGTGGATCGACAGGAGCTCCGTGCGGTCCCTCCAGTCCATCTTCGCCGGGCCGACCATGCTGTAGGCCTCGGCGAGTTCCTTGCCGGCCTCGTCTAGACGCCCCACGTGCATGTAGAGCAGGCCGAGGCTTTTCTTCAATTTGGCCGCATAGACATATTTTTCGGAGGGAGACTTCGCGGAGAGATGAACCTGATCCAGCTCGGCCCTCATGACCGACAGGCCGAGACTCCCCCTGACGAGGATCGAATCCTTCAGCTGCTGCAACGATCGAGGGTCCCGCACCGCCCCGGTGAATTGCTGTGCGAATGCAACTCCCCCATCCTCAAGGGCCTTGGACTCCAGGTACACGCCCGAGGGCTTGGGGTCCTGGGGAAGGGCCGAGGGCGTCTCGTTCGGGGGCGTCTGATTAATCTGCCGATTCGCGACCTTTTTGTCCGGTTGCGGATCCAGGAGGGTGAGGGAATACACGGCACCGATCGCGGCCGCCAGGCAAAAGACTCCGCCCAGCCCGATTTTCAAGAAGGTTCTCATGGTCAATCGTCCATCGCCGCGGAGAGGAGAAACTTTAACCTCAGGGCGTTCGATCGAGGATCGACCGGCCCAGGCGAAAATTGTTTGTGATCACGTGCCGCCATTCGCTGTCGTAGAGGTTGGCGTTCTGGGCGTCCGAGGGGACCGTGGGCAGCCACAGGTCGGGCTTGATCTGTTCGAGAGTCAGCAAGGCTTGGAGATATTCGAGCGCGTTTTCACGAGAGACCTTCAGGTCGGCGGAGAGTTCCGACACCGATCTTGTGTCGAAGAGCACGGGAATGCGCCCCGACAGGAGCACGGGCTTCCCGGCCCACTCGAGCAGATAGGCGTGCGCGACAACACCTCGCCCATTCAGGTGGAGGATGTTCATGGTCGCACCCAGTTCACCGGCAAGCTTCGACGCTTCCCGAGGTTCGATCCCCGGTGGGCACAAGGGCCCGAGCTCGATCAATCCGGCCTCCGGGCCGTAGACGTTCAGCTTCCCCCCTTCCAGCAGGGGGCGAAGTCCGGAAGTCGCGTCCGGGCCGCACGAGGTGAGCAACACGTCGGTCAGTGGGACCGGGGGCCATCCCATCTGTTTTCGCCTGCTCTCAACGAACTCCCGAAGGCCGGGACCTCCGGGCGCGTCGATCAGGATGAGCCGTCCGCGATCGGCCAGCGTGTACACCGCCGATCCCTGGTGCTCGCCCAGGTAGTCCAGGCCTGGGAGGAGGGTCTTGGGATTGCCGTCGAGGAAGTCGGCCCCGTCCCGATCGTTTCGGGCAGTGAGAAGCTCGAGATCCCCGATCCCCTTGTCGAGCATCTCCTCCCACCGTCTCTGTGTGAGCCGGGGTGATTCGGCGACCGGGTCGGAGGCGGGATGGCCCGGCAGGACCAGATCCGGTACGGGCATGGCGCGAAGCTTTTGCAGCGAGGTCAGGAAGGTCTGGACGTCGCCCCGGTACCTGGGCGCGAGATAGGCCGAGTAGGTGCCCAGAGGCCGCAGGCCCTTCGGGTGCGGATCGTCCTCGCCCTGGAGCATGGTCACGATGTCGCCCGCGAACAGAAACGTCCACCCGTTGCGATCGAGGAAATAAGCCACCGTGCCCGGGGTATGTCCGGGGAGGACCATCGCCCGAAATCGGACATCGCCCACGGTGATCAATTGGTCATGATCGATCGCCACGTCCACCGGGGTTGGACGAGGAAAGTGGGTTGGCATCGTGAAGGTGCTGAAGAAGGCCTCGCGAGGCCCCCCTCGGCGTAAGACCTCCACATCGCCCTCGCCCGCATAGACCATGGCGCCGGTGGCCCTCTTCAACGCTTCGACAGCCCCCACATGGTCTCCATGGACATGCGTGAGTAGGATGGCTTTGATCCGTCTGGGGTCGAGGCCGAGGCGGGTGATCTCCGAACTTAGAGCACCACCATCCGGCTCGAGGCCCGTGTCGACGAGAACGAGCCCTTCCGATGTCTCGATCACATAAACCGCCGAAGGTCCCAGACCTCCGATCATGTGAAGACCCGGGAGGAGCGTGGCGGTGGCGTTCCCCAGACGCGGGACGTCGGGCATGGTTGAGCGACGGTTCCACGCAACGAGCCCGAGTAGGGCGATCGATGACAACAGGATCCCAGTTGCCCAGGGCGTTTTCCCCCGCCGGGCATTGATTTGAGTTCTTGTCCGATGCACGTAACCGATCCTCGCCTACGGTGATGGGTGCCAAGGCTCGGAGATGGATAGCGATTTCGGCGGGGCCTGAACGGTGAAACCGTCCTCCAGTTCCTTGATCACGATCGTCTGCCGCCCTGCGACCTGGTGAAGTCGCTGGGTGGTCTTGGACTGAGGCCACATGACCTCGAGTTCCTCGACCTCGGCGGCATCCCCAAGACCAAGATGTTCGGCCAGGCTGTTGCCGCCGAAGCTGGAATTGTTGCCCACGGTCCGGTAGATCGTGCGGGAGGTTCCATCCCTCGCCTTAACTACCGCACGAATCCGGGCTCCCAATGCCGCGCGATTAGACTTCGTGCCCACAAGCTTGACCCTCAGCCAACTCGCGTCTCGGCCCGGGTTGCGGAACAGGAGGTTAAAGGCATTGTCCCCAGGCACCGCGCCTCCAGCCTCGCAGAAGAGGTCCAGATGGCCATCGGAGTCGAAATCGGCGAACGAGATCCCGTGCCCCTTCTGGAGGTGCCCTGTCCCCGAGGACATGGTCACATCCTCGAATCGTTTCCCATCCACATTTTTCAAGAGCAAGTTTGGGACCAGATACTCGTACGACATCCCGCCGGTACCGAGATACATATCTAAATATCCATCGTTATCGAAATCCCCAAAATTGCACCCCATCGGGGACGACGCGCGATCGAGCCCCACTTCGGAGGTCACGTCCCGGAAGCCGGACGCGCCCACGTTTTTGTAAAGCCTGGGCCGCGTGGCGGGGTCGCTCGGGATCTTGAGGGCCTGCGCCGCGGTCGCGGCCAGGCTGATCGAGTAGTCATTCACGAAGAGGTCAAGCAATCCATCGTTGTCATAGTCCCAGAACCAGCAGGCAAAGCTGCGTTCGGCTCCGGTCACGCCCAGGCTGGCCGCGCGGTCCTCGAAGGTGCCGTCCCCCTTGTTGCGGTAGAGGCGACACGGCGTGGTCATGTTCGACACGAAGAGGTCGAGCAATCCATCTCCGTCGTAATCGCCCCAGGCACATCCCTTGGAACAGCCCTCGTTGGCCACTCCGGCTCTGGCCGCCACATCCTCAAAGGTTCCGTCTCCCTTGTTGCGGTAGAGGCGACACCGGTTGCGAGGGTCGGGCTTCTCGCTCGATGAGCCCGACGGGGAGAGGAATTCACCGCAAACGAAGAGGTCGGCGAAACCGTCGTTATCGAAATCCCCCCAGCACGCGGCCTCGGTGGCAATCGGCTGGTCCAGACCCGCCGCCAGGGTCACGTCCTCGAACGTCGCGTCCCCCTTGTTCTTGAGCAAGGACAGACGGATCGGGGCTTCCCAACCGCCTCGCAGGAGGGCAACGTCCAGGTCACCATCGTTGTCCATATCTGCCCGGACCACATTCAGGGCATAAACCTGGCTATCCAGGCCCGCCTTGGACGAGCGGTCCTCGAACGTGCCATCGCCCTTGTTCACGAAGAACGAAGCGCCCCGATCCGCGTCCAGCGAGGTCATGAACAGGTCCGGGAGCCCGTCCCCCGTGAAATCGTCGAACACGCTCCCGCCCGCCAGATTCGGCCCTCGGCTGGTCAGACCGACCTTGGGAGCCACGTTTTGGAACCTGCCGACGTCCCGCTTGATCTCGAACGTATCCAGTGGGATCCGATAGACTTCGGGCACCTTGTCGGGGTACTCGCCGAGGGTCATGTAGGCGAGATTCAGCAGCCATCGCACGCGGAGGTCGCCGGGGACCTCGGCGAGATACTTGGTGAAGTGCTCGATCGCCTCGCGAGATCCGGCCTGTTGCTGGTGGACCGCCTCGGGCGCGATCGGGAAGATGCAGCTCGATGGCCCCATGCAGGCAATGCAGTTGCTCACCTCGCCGAGCCGGAGCGCGACAATCCCCTGGATCGCAATCTGCTCCAGGCGGGCCCGGTCAGGAATCCCCGCCCGAGCTCCAAGGCTCAGGCTCTGTGAGAACGACTCGTTCGCATTCTGGAATTGGCCTTCATACATCTGAAGTAAGCCAACCTTGCGTAACAGGCCACCGGCCCTCGCGAGCTGGTCCTTCGAGGCACCTCCGCCTTGAGGGATCGCGTTAAGTTCCGCACGCAACACGTCCAGGCCCAATCGGCCCCGCCCCTGAATGGATGCGGCGAGCTCCTCCAGCGAATGAGGATCGCGCACGGGCCGGGTGAATGGTGCGGCAACACCCAGGCCGCCATCCTCCAACAGGCTTGGTTCAACAAAGATGGCCGTCGAGATAGGGGCCTTCGGTTCGACTGTATCGGGGCGAGTCGTGTCGGCCCCCTTCGCTTCGGTCGAATTCACATCTAACGGTATCCCGACGCCGGCCCCAAAGTACCAGATCGCCCCCCCCGCCGCGCAGAGGAGGACGACTACCAGTGCTGGGAGGCCAAAGGAGCGACTCATACCGTTATTTCCCCCAAGACTTCTCTCTCAAGCTCCGTCGAGAAAACGCCGAATCCTCATCTTCATCCAGCCGACGAGGATGCCCAGATCGAGTGCGACCCGAGTTGAGACTCGGGCTCCGCGACGACGGGCACTTCATTCATCCTAGGCGTCATCTCAAGAGTCGCTGTCCCGACCTCTGTAAGAATTCGGTCCTGCGCCCGACTTCCCGCGTTGATGGATCGCAGCTTCAATCTGCGTAAGCCTCAACAGGGATATGTCTTCGAAAGATCGTCTTGACGCGATGATGTTTGTCGAAAAATCCTGATGTCATGGAGGTTAAAAACGAAGGAGATCCTCCCTCGCTACCATCCGTGAGCTGCGATGCCAATGACGATCTCTACTCGGTTGCCTGAAGGAGTGCGTTTGTAATGCGGTGATTATTTGATATGATCTCCGCCCATTGATCCTCATAGAGATTCGCGTTCTGGCCCTCGGAGGGATGCGACGGGAGCCAAAGGTTGGGGAGGACCTTGCCCAGAGCCTGGATCGACCAGAGCGTGTCGACTATGCGCATCCGATCGCCCCCTAGATCTCTGGTCATCGCCGCGATGGAATCGGCCCCGAACATGGATGGCGTTCGTGGTGTAAACAGAGCGGTCTTCGAGGCCAGGCGCAACGCATAGGCAACCGACCCCGCTTCTCGCCCGCGAACCTCGACGACTTTTCCCTCCAACCAGAGTCGCTTCTCGAATTCCGAAGGTCGAATGAGAAGAGTCTCCCCGGAGAACCCTGCTTCCTCCTTCGAGGCCTCGGCCACGATCCAGGCTCGTGGAAATTCGGCGACCGCTTCCGCCGTCGATTTGGTGATCGACGTGAGGAGGATGGCTTCCGGGACCGCGGGTTTGAGCTTCAGACCACGCATTGCCCGTTCGACGAAGGCGGCAAGCCCCTTTCCCCCCGGAGCGTTCACCAGTAGGCTCTTCGACGCCGCGTCGATCCAGTACACCGCCTGTCCTTCACGATCGCCCAGGTAAGTGAGACCTGGAGCCAACGGTTTTGCCGAACCGTCAAGAAAACCGGGGCCGTCCGCCTGGGTCCTCGCAATCAGCTTGGTTAACTCCAGGATCGCACCGTCGACCAGTTCTTCCCATTCGCTTTGCGAAAGCTTCGGGTACTGAGGGGCGATGTCCGTGAACGGGTGGCCCGGAAGGACCAAGTCCGGCACCGGGATCTTGCGAAGCATGGTCATCGATGCCAGATACGTGGCCGCATCCCCGCGATATCGAGGGGCTAGGTAGGCCGAATACGTGCCCGCGGCCTTCGGGCCTCCGACCTGCATGATCACGTCGCCTGTGAACAGGATTCGCATCCCGGCCCGCTCCACCAGATAGCAGACGCTCCCCGGCGTGTGCCCAGGATACGCGAGAGCCGTGACCTCGGTATTCCCGAACGAATACTGCTCGCCCCCGCGGATGTGCACATCGACTTCCGTGGGGTGCGGGGAATGATTGGGCATCGGGAACGTGCTGAAGAAGGCGTCCTGAGAGGTGCCCTCCTCGAGCACGCCCGCGTCCCCCTGCCCCGCGTAAACCCTGGCGCCGGTCGAAGACCTTAAGGTTTGAGCACCTCCCGTGTGATCGCCGTGTGCATGGGTCAGGAAGATCGCGATGATTCGCTTCCAGTCGAGGCCCAATTTCGCAAGCTCGGCCTTCAAGGGACCGGCGTCGGCCTCCAGACCGCTGTCGATCAGGATGAGGCCATCGACCGTCTCAACCGCATAGGCTGCCGATGGGCCGAGCCCCGCAAGAATGTGCACGCCCGGGACCAAGGTTTCGGTGGTGGACGTGAGTTGGATGGGGGTCTTCTCCGCGCGACTGCGCGAGTACCAGAAAGCGGCGGCTCCGCCTATCAGGATCACTCCGCCCGCAATCCAGGCCCCCCATCTCGATGCTGCCGGCATGAACGAACTTCCTTCCGAGCTATTTGCCCAGCCCTCTCACCACCTCATGCAATCGTAGCCGAGCGTCTGGATGGCCGACAGGGACCCGCGAAAACCACGGACTGGGGTCGGGAGACCTCGCGAGTCCGACTCCTCAGAGTGGCAAACCGCGAATTCCGGCCGGTCCCGGCCCGTCGGCTCGACCGGATTGCTTGACACCCCCCCCCGCCTCCATACAATAATTGCTAACGAGCAAGGCGAAGCGCATGGCCCTGGGGCATGTTCGCGGCCCGGTCTCGGGCGCGGAGGATCGGGGATGCGGGAGAAGTGCCAGAAATGCTCGAAGCCGGCGACGTACCACATCACGGACATCGAGAAGGGCAAACCGCGCGAGTTTCACTTCTGCGATGAGCACGCGCGGCAGCACATCAATCCACCTGAGGACACCCCCTCCCTCCCGATGGGCGACCTGGCTGTCGGGCTGATCAAGGGTCAGTCTCAGACGCGCGACCCTTCACCCGCCGACAAGCAATCCTGCCCGGTGTGCCAGATCACCTTTCTCGAGTTCCGGAACTCGGGTCGCCTGGGGTGCCCCCACGATTACGAGGTGTTTCGCAACGAGTTGATGCCTCTACTGGAGAACATCCACGACGAGTCCCGGCATTGCGGTAAGGTCCCCAGGCGGGCCCCCCGCAATAGCCAACGCCAGACGGAACTCATCGAGATCCGGAACAAGCTTAAAAGGGCGGTCGCCGCCGAGGATTACGAAACCGCGGCTCGTTTGCGGGATCAGATTCGCGAAATCGAACAGGAGCGGTGAGACCCTTCTCTCTCCATCCTCCTGATCGTTACGTCATTCTCTCCCGAATCCCTCCTCCTCAGGCCGTGACCGTACCGATGACATGCCAGCGATGCAAGGCCGAGGCTTCCGTCCATCTCACCGAGTCGGTTGACGGCCGTATGCGCGAGGTCCACCTTTGCGGGGCTTGTGCCCGGAAGACTGGCGTGACGCTCCCGGCCGAGCCCCCCGATCTTGCCCTGGACTCGGTCGTTCAGGGACTGATCGTGGCCCATGTTGGTGAGCTGGTCAGCGAGTTGGCCCGCAAGATCTGCCCTTTGTGCGGCTTGAAGTTCATGGAATTCAGGATCGGCGGCCGTCTGGGTTGCCCGAACGATTACGAGGCGTTTGCCCGGGGGCTCCTGCCGCTGGTCAAACGTGCCCAGGATGGCGTGACGCGACACGTGGGAAAGTCCCCCCGCAGGCCGCCGACCGCCGCGTCCACCGAACAACTCAAGCTTCGCGCCCAGTTGCGCGAGGCGATCTCCCGAGAAGACTACGAAGAGGCGGCGAAGTTGCGAGATCAACTTCGCCCCCAGCTGAAGGATGCCGAGCGATGAATCTGGACGACCTCACCCGTACGAGCGGCGAGTGGCTCAAGGGCTCGGGCCCTGAGAGCGATATCGTCATGTGCTCTCGCATCAGGCTGGCGCGCAACCTGGCCACTTACCCGTTCATCAATCGGGCGAGCCGAGGGGAACGTGCCGATATCGAACGCGAATTCAAGGCCGCTCTGGTCGAGGGGGGCCTCGACCTGGCCTACATGGACGTCCAGGCCATGTCGCCGCTCGACCGGCAGTTCCTCGTCGAGCGCCAGCTCATCTCCCGCGAGCACGCGAACGCCGAAGGGCCGCGCGGGGTGGCTATCGGCCCGGAAGAGAACGTCTCGGTGATGGTCAACGAGGAAGATCATCTCCGCATCCAGGTCATGCATTCCGGGCTGTCCCTGAACGAGGTCTGGGAGCGGATCAATCATCTTGACGACCGGATCGAGGAGACGCTCACTTACGCCTTCAGCCCGCAACTCGGATACCTCACCGCGTGCCCCACGAACGTCGGGACGGGCATTCGCGTGGGGGTGATGCTGCACCTCCCGGCGCTCGTGCAGACGAAGCAGATCGACAAGGTCTTCCGGGCGTTGCACAAGATCAACCTGGCGGTCCGAGGCCTGTACGGCGAGGGGACTCAGGCCTTCGGCGACTTCTACCAGATCTCGAACCAGCAGACCCTGGGCAAGAGCGAGGTCGAGCTCAACAAGAACCTCTCCGACGTGGTCCCGCAGATCATCACCTACGAGAGGCAGGCCCGAAAGGCACTCGTGGAGGAACGTCGTCAGGTGCTCCACGATAAGGTCAGCCGGGCTTATGGAGTTCTCAAGACCGCCCATACCATTTCGAGCGAGGAGACCATGCTCCTGCTCTCGGACGTTCGTATGGGCATCAACCTCAATCTGATCGATGACCTGGAGATTTCCACGGTCAACGAGCTCTTCATACACACCCAACCGGCCCACCTTCAAAAATTGCAGGGACGTCCCCTGGAAGTCGACGATCGCAACATCGCACGGGCCTCCTATCTTCGTGCTCGCCTGTCGAACGGACGTCACCCCGCGGAATAACGGGCAGCGAAACCGCAGCCTCCGGAACGAGCTTTCCTTTCCAGGTCCCTCGCCTCAAGTCCTCGCCGAGATACCCGATGGCCGAAGGCCTGGATTTCGACCCCTATATCATTCTTGGTCTTGAGCGAGGTTGCTCGGCCCAGGAACTTCGGGATGCCTACCATCAGAAGTCGAGGAAGCACCACCCCGACCATGGCGGCGACGCCTGGGCGTTCAAGATTGTTGTCCGCGCCTACGAGGCCCTCAACCTAATCGTCGAGCGGGAGAAACTCGTCGCTCAGGCTCGGGAGTCCCCCGACACGGGGCGGATCCGCGCCGGGGTTCACGATAAAGGGTTGGATCCTGCCCGGCTCGTGCACGTCGAGATGGTCTGGATGCGCTACGAGGTGGGAGACCTGTTCGAGTTGCTCGCGGAACGGACCGACGACCGCAACCTGAGCGGGTCGCTGAACATCCATTGGCCGGGCAGCGACATGGCCGATCGGGCCGAGAAACTCCCCAACGCCGAGAAGATCCTCAAGGCCCTGAACGCGACCTTTGATGAACTTCGGGCACGGACCCGACCGACCGGCGCCCGATCTCAGATCGAGGATGGACGGTTCCAGGCCAACCTCGGATACCCGAATGGCCAGGCCGCCTACGAGGCCTTCAAGCTCTTCCATGTGGGGCTGAAGGCCCGCGGGCTCGGCGCCAAGCAGTGGACCCGGGACGTAACCATCCCGCGCGAGCAGGACGCCTGACCCCACACAGGTCACGGGCACGGCAACCTCAATGTCGAGGTTGCCGGCCTCGCACTCTCCTCAATTCGCGCCCACAATTTCAAGCTCCACTTGCACCAACCCAGCGGCCGCGGCGGCGTGCTTGCGCAAGTCCTCGGTGATCCGCATCGAGCAGAACTTGGGACCACACATGGAGCAGAACGCGGCCGACTTGAAGGCGTCCTGGGGGAGCGTCTCGTCGTGCATCCGACGCGCCGTCTCGGGATCGAGTGAGAGTCGGAACTGCTCTTCCCAGTTGAAGTTGTAACGAGCCTTCGAGAGTGCATCGTCGCGATCCCGAGCCCCGGGCCGGTGGCGTGCCAGATCGGCTGCGTGGGCGGCGATCTTGTAGGCGATCACCCCCTGACGGACGTCTTCGACTTCGGGCAAGCCGAGGTGTTCCTTCGGGGTCACATAGCAGAGCATGCTGGCCCCATGCCACCCAGCCAGGGCTGCGCCGATCGCCGAGGTGATGTGGTCATATCCCGGCGCGATGTCCGTCACCAGCGGGCCGAGGACGTAGAAGGGGGC
>JANOBY010000141.1:0-2166 GCA_031411935.1 Planctomycetales bacterium
GGGTAGAAAGTCCGCTCGATTATGCCCGCCGCCGGAGGAGCGGAACGGCAGGAGGCATGCATGATGGTCATCCAGGTCGCGTGAGACCTGCGTCCGTCGTCGTCGATCGAAAAGGGTAACCGCAATCGTCGCGCCGGTCGAACATTTTCCCTCGATTTGACACCCGGGCGACACGTCCGGCCCGTCGTATATCCTCTGCTTGCAAGGGGCAGTGTGCTTTCGGCGCTGTCGAAAGTTTTCCCTCGGATCCATGTCCACGTTGAGGTCGGCCGGCGGGGCATTCTCACGCCTGGGAACGCCCTCCGGCCTCGGGTCTCGCGTCTGAGAAATGCCGCCTGGGCCGACGGCGGAATCTGGTTCTCCTCGATCGAGAGTGTAGGATAGGATCCCTTCGCGTCCGGCCCGAAATTCCGAGAAGACCGTGAGGCCCGTCCTCCCGACGGGCGTTCGCATGAAACATCGTCCCCTGGGTCAGACCGGGCTGCAACTGCCCTGGCTGAGCTTCGGCGCCTCGTCGCTCGGCCAGGAGTTCCGCAACGTGGACGTGGGCGAGGCCCTGCGCTCGGTCCGCGTGGCGCTGGACCTGGGCCTGACCTTCATCGACACCTCCCCGTTCTACGGGCGGGGGCTGAGCGAGTGCCTGCTGGGCATCGCGCTGAAGGGCATACCGCGCGACCAGTACCTCCTGGGCTCCAAGCTCGGCCGGTATTCGGCCACGCACTTCGACTTCTCGGCCCGACGCGTGGTCGAGAGCGTGGACGTGAGCCTCCTGCGCATGGGGGTGGACCACCTGGACATCATGCTCTGCCACGACATCGAGTTCGTGGACATGGCGCAGATCGTGAACGAGACCCTGCCCGCCCTGCGCAAGGTCCAGGAGCAGGGCAAGGTCCGCTTCGTGGGGATCAGCGGCTACCCCATGAACATCTTCCGCTACGTGCTCGACCGGGTGCCCCTCGACGTGGTCCTCTCGTACAACCACTACACGCTCCAGAACACCATGCTGGCCGACCTCGTGCCCTACCTGAAGTCGAAGAACGTGGGGATCATGAACGCCGCCCCGTTCTCGGCCCGCCTGCTCACCAACGCCACGCTTCCTGTCTGGCACAAGGCCACGCCCGAGGTCCGAGCCCTCTGCCGACAGGCCGCCGAGCATTGCGAGTCCAAGGGCGTGGACATCGCCCAGCTCGCGCTCCAGTTCTCGATCGCGAACGAGGACATGGCCACCTGCATCGTCGGGTCGGCCAACCCGGCCAACATCCAGAAATGGGCCGAGTGGGCCGATCTGCCGCTGGATCAGACGCTGCTGGCCGAGGTGCTCGACATTCTCAAGCCGATCCATAACTGGTTCTACATCGAAGGCCGAGCCGAGAACAACGACCCGACCCCCTGAGCCCGGCGAGCCCTTTCTCCCTTGTTCCGTAGATGGGATGGGGGAGGAAAACCTCACCGCAGATGACGCAGATGGGCACAGATAAAAGAGTTTCGAAATTTCTTGAGATCTGTGTTCATCTGCGTGATCTGCGGTGAGGTCTCCCTCCCCCATCCGGATCCCCTGGTCATGCCGGATCCCCTTCTCCTCCTTTCACGAGGGTCAGACCCATGAAAGCCCTCTTGCTGGAAGCCCCCAGGAACTTCCTGCGGATCGACACCGACGAGCCCGCGAGCCCCGGCCCGGGCGAGGCCCTGGTCCGCGTCCATCGCGTGGGGATCTGCGGCACCGACATCGGCGGATATCTCGGCAAGATGCCCTTCTTCAGCTACCCGCGGATCCCCGGCCACGAGCTGGGCGTTGAGGTCCTCGCGGTCGGCGAGGGCGTGGAGAACGTGGAGCCCGGCGACCGATGCGCCGTCGAGCCCTATATCAACTGCCAGACCTGCCACGCCTGCACTCGCGGGAAGACCAACTGCTGCGAGAAGCACCAGACCCTGGGCGTCCACTGCGACGGAGGGTTGAGGCCAAGATTCCTCGTGCCCGCACGCAAGCTGCACATCTCCACGAAGCTCGCGTATGAGCAGCTCGCGCTGGTGGAGACCCTGGCTGTACCGATCATTTGAAGGACCTGCCGGATCAGAGGCAATGGATCGGTTGTCGCGCTCCCGCGCATGCGAGGTGAAACGACTCTTCGAATCAACTCTTTGCACCCACCCGCAGCAGGGATGAGA
>JANOBY010000142.1:0-1546 GCA_031411935.1 Planctomycetales bacterium
CGTGTAGAAGACGTCCACGTCCGCGTCGCGGTCGAAGCCGCCGTTGGAGATGTCGAGGCGGCCGTCCAGCTCCTCGTTCTGGTCGGTGACGAAGTCACCGGCCGACCCGCTCAGGTCGTCCGACGAGAAGTCCGCCACCAAGGTCATCTCGCCGAGCATGTCGGCGGGGATGCCGTCGTTGCCGGGAGTGCTCAGGCCCACCACCCCTTCGTAGGTCGCGCTTCCCGACACCGGCAAGGTGGACGGGTCCGTGATGGGAAGCGGATCGCTGCGGTCCAGAAGCGCATCGAACTCGTCGCCGAGCTCGTCGTAGCTCGCCCGGCTGTCGCCGCCGTCAGAGCAGCCCGAGAGCAGCCCAGCCGCAGCGAGGGCCAAGAGCCCGCCCCGTGTGATCATCCGTGCCATTTCCGCATCTCCACTCAGCTTCATCGCGGACAGGCCGCCGCGCGATTTTCGCGCGAAGCACCTTCCCGGGTCAACGTTCGCCGACGAACCCGCCCTCGACGAGGGTGCACGCCGTGTCGGTGCAGGCGGTGCCGCCCACGACCCCGAAGGCATGGGAGTGGTCCGACCCCGCGAAGTCGCCCAGCATCTCCGTGTCGAAGGTCCGGGAGGTGCCATCCTCGCCGGTGAGCTCGCCAGCCAGGTCGGCGCCGAAGGTATACTCCGAGGAGAGGTCCGCGTCGCGGTCCAGGCTGCCGTCGTCGATGATCAGCGCCCCGGCGAATTCCTCGCCGTCGATGCCCACGAACTCGTCCGCCCGCCCCGTGATCGCGTCGCCCGCCCCCGCAAAGTTGACGGTCATCTCCAGCTCGCCGGCCAAGTCGTAGCCCTGAAGCGTCTCGTCCGGCACCGACTCGAGGTTCAGTCCCACCACGCCCTCGTAGGTCGCGGTCCCCGTGGTCGGCAGGGCGGACGGATCGGTGAAGGCGAGATCCTGCACCTCGTTGGTCAGCGCATCCGACCGCGCCTCGAGCGATTCGAAGGCGTTGCCGTCATTGTCGCCGTCGTCGTCGGTCTCTCCGCACGCGGCCAGCGCACAGACCATCAGGAGGGCGAACCCCCGTCCTGCCAAACTCATGTCACGCTCCTCGAACTGCCCCGGGGCCACGTTCTGCGCACGGCCCTCATGGGAAGTGTCGGCCGGTCCGGGCCGGCGCTGCAATCCCCTTCCGCGTGGCCGCCCTCCCCGATGCGCGCGGTGGCGTCGCGAGGCCACAGCGCCGGCCTGGCGTGGACGCGAGCGGCGCCAACGCCTATGTGGGTGCCATGCTGAACACGCTGACCAACGCGGCCCCGCTCGCGCCCGAAATCGCCCGCCGTCGCACTTTCGCCATCATCTCCCATCCCGACGCCGGCAAGACCACGCTGACCGAGAAGTTCCTGCTCTTCGGCGGCGCCATCCAGATGGCGGGCCAGGTGCGGGCCAAGGGCGAGGCGAGGCGCACCCGCTCGGACTTCCTGCAGATGGAGAAGGACCGCGGGATCTCGGTCTCGGCCTCCGCCATGTCCTTCGACTACGGCCGGTTCCGCTTCAACCTCGTGG
>JANOBY010000143.1:0-5311 GCA_031411935.1 Planctomycetales bacterium
GCAACAACCCTCCCGGCCCCCGGCCCGGTGGGAACCCCGACGCCGACCGACCCCGGAATAACCCTCCCGGCCCCGCGGGTGGGCCGGGCACCGGGCCGAGGCCTGGAGGTAACCCCGACGCCGACCGACCCCGCAACAACCCTCCCGGCCCCCGGCCCGGTGGCCACCCCGACGCCGACCGTCCCCGCGACAACCCTCCCGGCCCCGCGGGTGGGCCGGGCACTGATCGGCCCCGCAACAACCTGCCCGGCCCTGCGGGCGGTCCCGGAAGCGGCCCGAGGCCTGGAGGAAATTCTCCCGGCGCTGATCGCCCTCGCAATAACCCCCCTGGCCCTGCCGGTGGACCGGGAACCGGGCCTGGACCCGGTGCCGGTCGCGGACCCGGGGCAGATCCGAAGCCCGCGGGCGAAGGGCGTCCTGATCGTCCCAGGAACAACCCTCCCGGACCTGCCGGTGGGCCCGGGACGGACCGTCCTCGCAACAATCCTCCCGGACCTGCCGGCGGTCCTGGCACCGGCCCGAGGCCCGGCGGCAACCCTCCCGGCCCTGCGGGCGGTCCTGGTGCTGGGCCGAGGCCCGGAGGAAATCCCGGCGCCGACCGCCCTCGTCCTAACCCGCCCGGCCCCGCGGGCGGGCCGGGTGCCGGGCCTGGACCCGGAGCCGGTCGCGGCCCCGGGGGAGACAGGCCCGCCGGGGATCGTCCTGGCAACCGTCCTCCGGGACAGGGAGGCGGGGCCGGTCGAGGCAACGGCGATGGCAAAGGCAACGATAAGCCGAAGTCCGTCTCGCGGCCGGTCCCGACCTCCGAGCGTCGCCAGAGCCAGGTCGCTCGCCAGGATCGCCCCGGGCCGAACGCCAACGCCGGGCTCCGATCCATGAGGCCCAACCCCGCCGCCGCCAACCCCCGACCCGCAAGGCCCGCGCCCTCGCCGGAAACCCGCGCGGCGAGCGTTCGCCCCGCGAGGCCCAATCCCGCGGCCAATCCTCGGCCGGCAAGGCCCGCACCCTCGGCCGAGAACCGCGCGGCCAACGTCCGGCCTCGGCCTGCCCCCGGCAACGGCCCCGCCGCAGCCGCCCGAAAGCCCGCAGGGCCCCGACCGGCCCCGGCCCAGGCTCGCGCCAAGAAAAGGCGCGTCCCGGGCGACAAGCCGGATCGCGACAACGAGGGCGAGCGTCGCCCCAGGTAACGTCAGAATTCCAGGGGAACCGGTGGGCGCTGGCAAGGAGGCCGGAGCCCGCATTTTTTTGCGCGGTTCGTGCGGAACCGCAGACGCAGGCCGCGCCTGCCCCAAGGATTCAATAACGCGACGGACAACCGGGAATCGCTCTTTTCTCGTTCCCAGGCCGGAGCCTGAGAACGAGGGGAGGTTATGCGGCACGGCTAGATGTCTAGCCATGCATCGACGATCCCCGACCCTCCATTGGGCTTGGTTTCCGATATGGAATACAGAGAGTCAGCGAACGCTTGGGGAGAGGACCAATTTGCCACGACCTGACGCCGATCGTCAATTGCCACGATGCGATCGGAATCGGTATCCAGGCAAATAAGGTAGTGCCAATCGCCGTAGAACGGAATCAAGCGATCCGGCACTTCCCAGTCGGACTTGATCGCCTCGCCCTGCAGGATCTCCGCGTCTGACCAGAAGCCGTGGTGCAACCTCTTGACATCTTGCCCGACACGCACGGCATTGAAGCGATCGTTATACGACGCGACGTCGGCAAGGAACGCCCGGTCTCCGGGCCGGATATGCATACTTCGCCTCCGCCGCCTAACAACAAAACACAGAGCGAGGCGGAGCCTCGAAGACGGCATTCCCAGGCCGGAGCCTGGGAACGAGGGGAAGATCAGCCGGTCGGCGCGACGATGGCAACCACCTCCGCTACAGGGACGCCGACGGCCTGCGCCAGAGCGAGGGCGGACGGAATGACCCAGTATGGCGAGCACGGATCGAAGGGCATATCGGTGGCGGTTTCATTGTAGAAGCTCTTCAGGCAAGCTTCCTCGAAGCAATACTGATCCTGCCTGACATCGTCCCCAGCCTCGATCGCCTTGAGGTTGTGCCTGCGGACCCGGTCGAAAAGGTCGTGAGCACGAGGCCACTCGTTCTGATCGGCCGCCAATGCGGCGACCTCCGCGTTCGACCTGGGATCGGGCACGTGAGGGCCGAATAGGCGAAGCAAAGCCACAATCTCGGCCTGCATCTGCGACTCGTAGCCCACGTCGGTCCCCCCGACGAGAATTCAATCCCGGAATTCGTGCCGCAATCTGCAACTTTCTCTCGTTCCCAGGCCGGAGCCTGGGAACGAGGGGAATCGTCCGCGCCATGAAGGCAAGCGAAGCCCATGAAAACCAAATTACTCAGTCGAGCTTGACGTCTGCGGCTTCATAGAAGGCGTCTTCGACATCGACCAGGTCGGCGTCGAAACTGCGTGGGTCATCTACGAAGTAGACGACGCGGTAACGGCCGAAGTCGCGATGGAACCCGTCCTCAGCGTCGCGATCGAACACTTCAAGCGAGTCGATGCCATCGAACAACTCGACCAGCGCCCCGAGCGAACTGGGATTGAAAAATCGGAAGACCCTCCTGGTTTCACCTCGCGAGAATCGTACCTCCGCGGCCCTGCCATCGGTAATCCAGTAGATGCGCAATTCCTCGGGCTGCCAACCCGATTCCAAGCGTGCCACCGGCTGCGCCATGGGTGCCTCAGTAAGCCGCCGCCTAACGAGAATTCAACCGCATCGTTCCTACCGCAAACTGTAACCTGCCATGCGGCCATCAGCCAAGGAGGGTTCTGGTCAACTGATCGCCCGCCCCCTGGGAACGAGAGCGGGCTGAGGTGCTGACGACGGCGCGGAAGTCCCTTCAGCGCCGTCGTCGTGATCGGGTCAGGCCCCGGCCCCGGGCCTTCCGACGACCTCTCGCACTTGGCCTCGCTCTCGACGGGTGGTGATGGCGTTCACCGCGTTGAGGTAGGCTAGGGCGCTGGCCTCGATGATGTCGGTGGAGGCGGCTCGGCCTCGGAAGGAGCGGTCTCCGGCGTGGACTTCGAGTTCGAGGGTCACCTCGCCCTGCGCGTCCTTGCCCTGGGTCACGCCCCGGACGGAGAACTCGCGGAGGTTCGCCGCCACTCCGGTCACTCGTTCGACGGCCTTGAAGATCGCGTCCACCGGGCCGGAGCCGATCGCCGCGTCCTGCACGATCTGGCCGTCGGGCCTTCGGATGCACACGGTGGCCGTGGGCAGGACGCTCGTGCCCGCCGTGGTGTGCAGGCTGATCAGGCTCCAGGGCGTGGGGGTGTCGTCGATGTGCTTCTCGATCAGGACGACCAGGTCGTCGTCGTAGATCTCCTTCTTCTTGTCGGCCAGGGCCTTGAAGTCGTCGAACAGGACCTCCATCTGGGCGTCGTTCAGGTGGTAGCCCAGCTCGTCCACGCGGTCGCGCAGGGCGTGGCGGCCGGAGTGCTTGCCCAGCACGAGGTCGGTCTTGGGCACGCCCACCTCTTCGGGCTTCATGATCTCATACGTGGATCGCTCCTTGAGCATCCCGTCCTGGTGGATGCCCGCCTCGTGCGCGAAGGCGTTGCGGCCCACGATCGCCTTGTTGCGCTGGACGGCCAGGCCCGTGACCGTCGAGACCATCCGGCTCAGCGGGTAGAGCCGCTCGGTCTTGATGTTCGTTTCGAGGTTGTAATAGTCGTGGCGGGTCTTCAGCGCCATGACGATCTCCTCCAGCGCCGCATTCCCCGCGCGTTCGCCGATGCCGTTGATCGTGCACTCGACCTGCCGCGCCCCTTCCTCGCACGCGGCCAGGCTGTTGGCCACGGCCAGGCCCAGGTCGTTGTGGCAGTGCACGCTGATGATCGCCTGGTCGATGTTCGGAACCTTCAGGCGCAACGTCTTGATCACGTGAGCATAATGCGACGGCGTGGCGTAGCCCACGGTGTCGGGGATGTTCACCGTGGTGGCCCCGGCGGCGATGGCGGCCTCGACGACCTCGGCGAGGAACTCGGGCTCGGTCCTCGCGGCGTCCTCGGGGCTGAACTCCACGTCGGCGCAGTACGATTTGGCCCGCTTCACGCTCTGCACGGCGCGTTCGATGACCTGCTCGCGCGTCATCTTCAGCTTGTGCTCGCGGTGGATGGCCGAGGTGGCGAGGAACACGTGGATGCGGGGCGACTGCGCGAACTGGAGGGCCTCCCACGCGCGGTCGATGTCGCGGTCGTTGCAGCGGGCGAGCCCGCAGATGGTCGCGCCGGCGACCTCGGTGGCGATGGCGCGCACGGCCTCGAAGTCGCCGGGCGATGCGATCGGGAAGCCGGCCTCGATGATGTCCACGCCGAGGGCGGCCAAGGCGCGGGCGACCTCCAGCTTCTCGGCCAGGTTCATGCTCGCGCCCGGCGATTGCTCGCCGTCGCGCAAGGTGGTGTCGAAGATCCGGATGCGGCGGTCGTCGGCCATGAGAAGTCGCCCCATTGCAAGGAATTCAGAGTCATGAGGTCGAGAAACGAAAACAGCCCCGAGATCCACCGGTTGGGCGGGTCTCGGGGCTTTCGTGAACACGCGGGAGGCGTTCGGACGACGAACCCTAAGACCTCAGCCGGCCGGGAAGGCCCAGGGCGGAGGAGAGTCGGAGGCCCAGAAGGTTCCGAAGGTTCGTCTGCATGACGGGGTCCGAAGTCCCGGAATTTCGCCTCGGTTGTGCCATGCGCATCTTAAAGCGAGGGCACCGGCCAGGTCAACGAGATTCCGACAGAAGTTCCGAGCCCAAGGTTCGCGGGCCCCGCCCCGTTCCCGAGGTCCGAGGCCCGACGAGGCGGCTCAGAAGACGATGATCACCGGGGGCCACACGCCACCGCCGGTGGGGTATTGCGGGCTGCCCGTGCCTCCGCCGCCGGGATAGGTGGGCGGGGTGTTGCCTCCGGTCGGGTATTGCGGGCTGCCCGTGCCTCCGCCGCCGGGGTAGGTGGGCGGGGTGTTGCCTCCGGTCGGGTGCTCGGGGCTTCCCGTGCCTCCTCCACCGGGATAGGTGGGCGGGGTGTTGCCTCCGGTCGGGTGCTCGGGGCTTCCCGTGCCTCCGCCGCCGGGATAGCCGGGCATGCTCGTCCCGCCTCCGCCGCCCGGATACTGCGGGCTTCCGGTTCCGCCGCCGCCGGGGTAGCCGGGCATGTTGGTCGTCCCGCCGCCCGGATACTGCGGGCTTCCCGTGCCGCCGCCGCCGGGATAGCCGGGCATGTTGGTCGTCCCGCCGCCCGGATACTGCGGGCTTCCCGTGCCGCCGCCGCCGGGATAGCCGGGCATGTTGGTCGTCCC
>JANOBY010000144.1:0-1634 GCA_031411935.1 Planctomycetales bacterium
CTGGGGTTTCTCGAGCCCGGCAGCCGGCAGGCGGATATCTATGCGCGCCATTGTTCGGGGGCGGGATCGACCTTTTCGGTGATCGTCAAGGGTGGCGAGGCCGAGGCGTTCCGGCTGCTCGACAATCTGCGGTTGGTGAAGCTGGCGGTCAGCCTGGGCGGTACCGAGAGCCTGGCGTCGCATCCGGCTGCGATGACGCATCTGTCGGTGGCGCCAGCGCGCAAGCTCGAGCTTGGGATCACCGACAATCTGGTGCGGGTCTCGATCGGGGTCGAGGATGCCGGCGATCTGATTGCGGATTTCGAATTGGCGTTAGGGGCGGTTTAGAGCGACTCACCCCCACCCCGCTCGCGCAAGGGCACGAGCATCCCTCCCCCTCGAGGGGGGAGGGTAAAGGTCAGCCGACGATCTCGGTCTGGGCGAAGAAGTAGCTGATTTCAATCGCCGCATTCTCGTCCGAATCCGAGCCGTGAACGCTGTTGGCTTCGATCGATTCGGCGTGGGTCTTGCGGATCGTGCCATCGTCGGTATTGGCGGGGTTGGTGGCGCCCATGACGGTGCGATAGGCCGGCACGGCGTCTTCGCCTTCCAGAACCTGGACGACGACGGGGCCCGAAATCATGAAGGCGACGAGTTCACCGAAAAAGCCGCGCTCGCGGTGGACGGCGTAAAAGCCTTCGGCCTGGGCCTTGGTGAGGTGGAGGCGCTTCTGGGCAACGATCTTGAGGCCGGCGCCTTCGATCATGGCGTTGATCGCGCCGGTCAGGTTGCGGCGGGTGGCGTCGGGCTTCAGAATCGAAAAGGTGCGCGTGATGGCCACGGGGATTTGCTCCGAAATTGGGATTTTGGGTTGGAAAGCGCCGCTCCCGTAGCGGTGCAGTGTACGAATGGCAAGGTTGTGACCCCTCACCCCGCCGCGCTGGCGCGCGAGTCGCCCACTCCCGCAAGGGGAGAGGGAAGATTCAGCCGGCCTTTTCGAAGCGCCCGCCCTCGGCTTCGCGCCAATAGACCGGGCGGACGCCTTCGCTGCCCGCCAGGTGCCGCCAGCGGGCGCGGGCGGTAGGGATGCCGTCGCCATCGAACAGGAACAGCACCCGTGACAGGCCGGTGAGATCGTCGGGAAGGTCGCCGCCGACCTGCGCAAGGCAGTCGGCGTTGTTGGTGGCCCAGGGGGCGGCGGTGCTGAGGAGGACGGGTTGCGACGCGGCACGATCGGGACCGAGCGCGGTGTCGATGCCATGGGGGACGAAGCCATCCTGCCACAGCGCGTCATCGAGGCGGGCGAGCAGCGCCGGATCGGGGCTGTGGACAGCGATACGGTGGCCGGCGGCGAGGGCCTTGCTGACAAGTTGCGGCAGCACGGTTTCGGCGCGGCGGGTGGCGAGCTGGTAGAAGCCGATGTCGATCATTCCGTTCAGCACCCCTCACCCGGCCGGCTTCGCCGAGTCCGACCTCTCCCTCAGGGAGAGAGGTGAAGACTAGATTTCAAAATTATCCGAGATGAAGCGGTCCAGCAACCGCACCCCGTAACCCGTTGCGCCCTTGTCGAAAACTGTTCCCGGCTTGTCGGCCCAAACCATGCCGGCGATATCGAGATGCGCCCATTTCACCCCCGGCTTGACGAAGCGCTTGAT
>JANOBY010000145.1:0-5392 GCA_031411935.1 Planctomycetales bacterium
CTGGGCATGCTTGCCGGGGCGACCGTTTCGACCTCCATTCTGCTCGGGTACAACACGGTGACCTTCGGCAGCCCGTGGGATATGGGCTATTTTCACGAGGATCTTGAGCAATTCCGGATTGTCCACTCGAGCAGCAATCGACTCGGACTCCGTTCGCCGAACTGGGCGATCCTCGGTCCTCTTCTGTGGAGTGAACATCGAGGGTTACTTGTTTTTGCTCCTCCTCTCCTGTTAGCCGTGCCCGGTTGGCTTGTGCTGGGGGGCCGTAGAAGGTGGAAGTCGCTAATGGTTTCTCTGGGAGTTTGCTCGACGGTTTTGCTGGTCAACCTTAGCTATCCAGAGTGGACCGGGGGTTGGTCGACGGGACCTCGATTGCTCCTGCCGCTCATCCCGTTCGCCATGATCCCGATCGCGGAGCTTATGACTATCCGGTGTCGAGTCTTGCCCATCGCCTTTTTCCTTTTGTCGGTCGCGGGAGGCATTGAGATGACGCTGTTCCAGGGCGTTGGAGGACGCATACCCCCCGCAGTCGAGGTTGCGCCCGCCGCATTCGCCTACGAGCATCCGTTGCGCGAGATCGTCTGGCCGATGTGGCAAGAGGGCTTACGATTTGATCGCAACCTGAGTTCTATCTGGTTCGCGGAGGAGCTACGGGATCAGCCGGGTTCGTGGAGGTGGGTGCAATTCTTGCCGCTTGTAAGTTTTCAGGTTCTGGGAGGGGCTGTTTTGCTCCGGGCGTTGCGGCCTCAGAAATCGTCGGAGACGGCCGATGGGACTCGCGAAGAGCGAGGCTCACGCGTGGCCAGGTCCAGCTGAAGGCGCACGGCGGACCACACGCGATCGGGGACTAGTTCCCTCATGCAATCGAGCCGATCGCAGGTCTTCACGCAACTCGCCGCGCACCAGATGCGGCTCGACACAACCATGCTCCTGGGACCGTACGGACCCGTCTTTTCGGGTGACGTGCAGGTGTAGACCCCGACCACGCGAGTGCCGGTCGCTGCAGCCAGGTGCAACGGCCCCGTGTCGTTCGAAAGCACGCAATCCGCGGCCTCCAGGACGGCGGCGAGCCTTGGTAGAGTGGTTCGACCGCACAAATCGTGAATGCGCAGCGGCGCGAGGGCTGCTGCCAGGTCATCAACGAGGCGTCGATCCTCGGGCGCTCCGACGGCAACGAGGGACGCTCCTAATTCGCGAGCTGCGCGACTCGCCACCTCGGCGAATTTTGCAGGCGGCCACCGCTTTGTGAGCCATCTGGCGCCGACATTCAGGACGAGCAGCGGACCGTTCAGCCAGCGAAGCTCGTCCTGGGCCCATTGTCGGTCGTCCTCCCGGATGACAACCCGAAAGATGGCCTCGGTGTCGGCCCCAAAAGCCCCGACAACACTCATGAGCTTATCGACAGCATGGACTTTTGACGCTGAGGGGCGGATCCGATGCGTGTAGAAGACCTTCGAGCCCTCTCTGGCTTCATCGAGCCCGACGCGCACCTTCGAACCTGTCGCAGCGCACATGAGCCCCGAGCGGAACAATCCCTGGAGATCAATCGTGAGGTCGAATCTTTCATTCTTCAACGAGCGGAGGAATCCGAGGAACCGAGACGCCCCTCCAGGTGAGAAGCCCACCTGCGAACGTTCGAACGGGATTAGAGCTACACCCAACGGGTGATGCTCGAGGAGCCCCATTAGTCCCTTGTTGATGACCCAACTGAACTGAGCATCCGGCCAGCGATCTTTTAAGGAGGCGAGGACCGGGAGCGCATGGACCACATCGCCCAAGGAACTCGGCTTGATCAGACATACCCGACGAGGATGGAGGTCCCGCAGGTCGCTCATCTCTCTTGTCATCGTGCGGAGACTCCCTTCCCCCTGGGCCCTTCGAAGCGGTAATCTACCCTGAATCGGAATCTGAGCAATCGGAGCTGGTTGAATGGGAATAATCCTCCTCACGTTTAGCCTCGGTCTGTCCATCACAGACGAGACCGGCGAGGTCGCTTACGCCCCCGCTGCCAACGAGTCCCAGGTTCCGGAACTCTTCCGACTGACATCCGACCGCTTCGCTTATGATCTTACCAGGAGACGCGATACGACGAAGTACTCTGTCTCTGCTCTTGAATTCCCGTCCCCGATCATCACACCCGACGTCCTCAACAACACGGTGCATGCCGAGTACTTCCGGCCGAGAGGACCCGGCAAACATCCCGCCGTGGTAGTGCTTCATATCCTGGGCGCCGACTTCGCTCTATCCCGCTACATGGCGGCCCGCCTCGCCGATCGGGGCATCGCCGCGGTCTTTCTGAAGCTGCCATATTACGGAGAGCGGCGGGACCCTAAATCCGGTCATCGGTTCCTCTCCACGGATGTGGAACGCTCGATGGGGTCGATGCGTCAGGGCGTTTGCGACGTGCGCCGGGCGGCGGCCTGGCTTGCTTCTCGCCCCGAGATCGATGGAACAAAACTCGGCGTGACGGGGATCAGCCTGGGGGGGATCGTTTCGTCGCTCTGCGCCTCGGTCGACCCGATCTTTCAACGATCGGTCCTGCTCCTGGCGGGCGGAGGCCTCGGCGAGATCATGTGGGAAATGCCCGAGGCTGCCCGATATCGTCGGCTCTGGCAAGACACCGGTAAGACGAAGAAGGACCTGATCGCGATGACTCGCCCTTTCGACCCCTTGACCTACGCGGGGCGTTTGAAGGGCCGACAAGTTTTGATGATGGCCGGTCGCGTGGATGAGGTCATCCCGCCCTCGGCTACCAAGGCGTTGTGGAACGAGGCAGGCCGTCCCGAGCTTGTGTGGCTCGACTGCGGCCATTATTCCGCTGCGGGCTTCCTCCTGCCCGCGATCCGGCAGACGGTCGATTTTTTTGCCCAGGACCTTCCGGACGAGCCCTGACATCTGAAGCTTGAGACAACCCACACAAGACCTCTTGTCGCGTGAACGACAAATGGCCAGGGTCTCGATTGCGTCTTCCGTCATTCCTCGGTATGTTCCGCCGTGATGGAGACGGTCGAAGACGATCCGGGAGATGTATCATGGCGGCCGTGGTGACAAGCGCATTTCTCTACGTGGAAGATATCGTCAAATCGATCGAATTCTACAACGAGGTCGTCGGGGCTGAGGTTTCTCAGGTCCATTCTGAGGAGGAAGACGGCGATATCACGCTCGCGGTCTTGCGAATCGGCAATTTCAGCCTCATGCTGCACCCGCAGGAGGGGCACGAGGATGAGTTCGACGACCAACGCCTGGGCGTGGGGCTCCACTTGCAGCTTCGGGTCGACGACGTGAACGCCTTCCACCAGCATTGCCTGGATGAAGGGGCCTTGCTTAGCGTGTCGGGCGACCCGGTCGACCAGACCTGGGGCTGGAGAGAGTTTGCCCTGAAGGACCCGGACGGCTACGTGTGGTCGGTCTATCAGGATAATTCCAACGGCAAATGGCTCTGATGGCCGATCGCGGGTCGGTTAGTAGATTTGTGAGGGCAATCGGTTCGAACCTTTGATGTGCACCGCTCCTCGACCCTCACCAAAATGTCTCAGACCGCGACGGAGCCTGTCCGGCTCACCCGATCGAAAAGACTTGCGGCTCCCACGATCGCGGCGGTCTCGATTCTCAAGCGAGTCGGGCCGAAGGGCACAGGCAACCAGGCGGCTTGTCTGGCGGCTCCCAACTCCTCATACGTCCATCCGCCCTCGGGTCCAATCGCCAGCGCGACCGAGCCCCCCGGCGTGATGAGAGGCGTGGGGTCGATGCGGATCTCGGCGTGGCCCAAAAACCGGACCTCATGCGAGGTGTTTTGAAGGATCTGGGAGAAAGGTGTTGACTCGCCGAGGTCCATCAAATTGTTTCGCCCGCATTGCTTGGTCGATTCGATCACGAGTCTTCGGAGGCGATCGATCTTGGTGCTTCGTGGGTCAACAATGGTCCGACTCGTTCGGATCGGTGTGAGACTGGCGATCCCAAGCTCAGTCGCCTTCTCGACAAGCCAGTCGAAACGGTCTCCCTTGGGGGGGGCGACGAAGAGGTGAAGGTTGATCGACTGGACGCGATCTTGGACCTCGTGCAGGACAGTTAGCCACACCTCATCGCGCTGGATGGATTCGATCTGAGCCTGGACCCCGCGTCCTCGACCGTCGAAGATCTCAACCCGGTCGCCCGGCTTTCTGCGAGAGACTCTCGCCAGATGTCTAGCTTCGTCCCCCTGCAGCACGACCTTCTCCGCGCCAGTGAGCGTGGGGCAATAAAATCGGTCAGACACGGTCGAGACATCCCAGGAAATCGGCACGATTCCGGCGTCCCGATCTGAGACGACAAAAGACGTGTGGTGACTCGTGCCATGGAACTGATAGACTACAGCAACGCGTGGCTCTAGGCCACGAAATTGGGGAATTCGCCGCCATGAAGCCTGCCAACATCGACCTCAAGAATCCTTACCTGGCCGCGTTTCTCGCGTGGTTCATGCCTGGGCTAGGCCACGTCTACCAGGGGCGTCGCGGCAAAGGCGTGTTGTACTTCGTCTGCATCTTCCTGCTCTATGCGGTAGGCCTTTACCTGGGCGAAGGTAAAATCGTTTACTGGAAGTGGGTCAACCCCCTGCGTAATGCAGAGGAGTTTCGGCTCGCCTACCTGTCTCAGTTCTGGGTCGGCCTGGGTGCCCTGCCAGCACTTCTTCAGGCTACGCTCGCCCACTGGAATCAGCCGCCCATCCTGGGCGGATTTCTGGCCGAACCTCCACTACATGTAATCAACGAGCTCCACCGACTCGGGAAGTTTCTCGACGTTGGCACCGTGTACACGGAGATCGCAGGTCTCTTGAACATCCTCGCCATATACGACGCGTTTGAAGGGCCGGCTCCCGAGCTAGAACCCGAGCCTACCCCTGTGGCTGCGGCCAACGCCAGCATGGTGGAGAACGGGGTATGAATCCGAATTCAATCAATATCTACTGGTTCGTGATTCCGCTGTCGATTTCGATAAGCCTGGTCTATGCCGCGACTCGCCACGAGTCATGGAATCGGATCGCGTGGCATGCGGCCCGGCTCTGCTAGACCATCATGGCGTTGATGTCGGCAACCACATTGTTGCTCTTGATGCTCAATCGCCGTGGTTGAGGCCGACATGCGTTTGGATTTCATGGAGATAAGAACGACGGCCTCGTCTCGGGCCGACTGAGAGGATATCCGGGGATAGTCTCATTCCGCATTTTGGGTGGTTGACAGTCTTTGCGTCAGTTCGCCTGGATCGGTCTGGAGCAGTGCCCAGAAGTCGAACGTTGGCAAATCCAGCCCTAACGCCTGATACGGGCTGGCGTCCTTCCGGGGTCCCGAGCGGAACCGGTGGCAGTTCCAGTAGAGCCGCTTCAGGTCGAGCATCGGCTGCGTCATCCGGCGGTGGC
>JANOBY010000146.1:0-19182 GCA_031411935.1 Planctomycetales bacterium
TTGCCGTTCAAACGCTCGCGGACCATGTTGGCCATCGAGCCCAGCGTGAACAGGTCGGTGGATGCTTCCAGGGCGAGACCGTCCTCGAAGCTCAGGCGCTGACCCGCTTCGACCTTCTCGCGGATTGCACCCACTCGCGAAGCCTCGGTCGCCATGATCGCTCCCATTCCTGTCGCCTAAAGGGTCAAAAGAGCCGAGAAACCGTTGACCGACATCCTCTCACGGTTGTTTCAGTCATTTTAGTTCGATTTGAACGCAGGATCAACCCGTCCTCCCGATCCTCGGGAGATCGCCTTCAGGACGGGACGGTTCGCCGTCATTTAACGGATCAGAGCCTCGGCCTGGAGGGCTTCGCGGAGCCATCGGTCGCGGAGGTGGAGGACGGAGGCCCCTCCGCCCCTCTGGCTCCTGTCCACCACCGAGCCGATGAGCAGGAGATTCTTTTTGCCGCGGCTCGTGCGGACGATGAAGACCCCGCTGCCCGAGTCGCCCGGCACGGGCCGATAGGTCGGGCCCCACTCCAGCCAGCGAGGGTTGGTGTAATTGCCGGCCTTGACCTTGTGCGGCTGGCCGAACTGGTCGATCGTCTGGATCGTCACGAGTTCGCCATCGGGGTCGGGCACCGCCCAGTTCACCAGCTCGGCGGTTTTGAGCGATTCCAGGGGGAAGTCCCCCACCTCGTCGAGTTTGATCCGGGCGAGCGCGTTGTCGGCCCCGGGGATGTCGCCCGAGGGGGCCGGACGGTAATTCGGGTTCCGCACAACGGCCTGCACCTGGCCCGACGCCACGGCCTTGTCTTGAAAAATCTGGATCCGGGAGCCAATCTCTGCGGGCCCCAGGCAGTGGGCGGCCGTGAGGATCGTGATCGACGGGCCCTTCCGGGCCACGACGGTCGCCCGGAAGAGCGTACGGGTATGATCGTGGACGAACGTGGCCGTGATCTGCGTGGGGGCGATCCCGGGCTCGATCAGGTCGACGCGAGGGGTATCGTTCCACCCGAGGGCTAGCGTGCAGAGCAACGATGCGATCATTCCGGAGCCCTCGAACGGGTCAATAAACCAGGTCCACAAGTCCCACGGCAAGCAGCCCCAGGCTGATCCCGATATTCACCTGGAAGAACGCCACATTAACGCGGGTCAGGTCGTCGGGTCGCACGATCGCGTGCTCGTAGATCAAAAGGAGAGCAACTACCCCTACACCAGCAAAGTAGATCAAACCGAGCGAGGGATCCGCCAGGCCAAGACCCACGAGCAAGAGGATCATGACCGCATGAGACATGGCCGCCAGCCTCAGGGCGTTGGTCACTCCGAGCCGGGAGGGGATGCTCCGCAGGCCCGCCTCGCGGTCGAAGTCTGCGTCCTGACAAGCATAGATCACGTCAAAGCCGGCCACCCAGAATAGCACTGCCAGCCCTAACAGGACCGGGGGCACTGCAAGATTCCCCCGGAACGCGATCCAGGAGGCGATCGGCGCCATCATGAGCGCCGCCCCGAGCCAGAAGTGGGCGAGACTCGTGAATCGCTTGGCAAACGAATAGCCCAGCAGCCACAGGAGCACCGGGACCGCCAGGATGAGCGGCCAACGGTTCGGCAAGAAGAGCGCGGTCGAGGCCACGAAGCCCACAGACGTGACGAGCGTGAACAGGACCACCGACGCGACCGAGAGCCGTCCCGCCGGAAGGTGTCGCATGGCCGTTCGCGGGTTCCCGGCGTCGATCTGCCGATCGACGAGACGATTGAAGGCCATGGCCGCAGATCGGGCGGTGGCCATGCACAGGAGGATCCCGATCCACTTGCGGGGGGACCCGTCCCACCCGTCGGGGCCCTTGGCCGCCATGGCCGTTGCCAGAAGAGCGAAGGGAAGGGCGAACAACGTGTGGCTGAACTTGATCATGCCACCGAGTTCACCAACCGTGCCGAGCCACTTCGGCGGCGAGATCGACATGGGCCGGGTCTTTCCTGTCTCGTTGCCGTTCATGGAGCACATCCGCCGTGCCCGACCGGCTTCGAGCCTCAACGACTCTTCAGGCATCATTGTAGACGATCGACCGCCAGGCCCGCGATGAGGATGAGGCTGGGCGATGAGCCTCCGGGAAGTGCGCTACGCCTTGCGGTCCATATTCTTGACCATCCGGGAGATGGCCAGGTCGCCGAGTTGGGGAAACGCCTGAACCAGCAGCCCCAGCACACGGAACGGCCACACGGTCCGCCTCAAGACCGAGATCCGCCGCCTGGGCCTCTCGATCAGACGGACGATCCGGCGGGCCACGTCGTCGACCTTGGCCGAAAGCCACTCCGGCGGGGGATCCATCGCGGCGAACTCGCGGAACCGCTCGGCCGAGGCCATCTCCGCGGTGGTCAGCGTGCCGCCGTGGGCCTGATTGGTCGAGGATCGGGAGACCACGGCCTCGAAGAACTCGGTCGAGACCGGGCCGGGCTCGACGAGCGAGACCGAGACCCCCCTGGGACGCAACTCCCTGCGCAGAGCGTCGTTCCAGTACGCGAGCCCGGCCTTGGTCGCTCCGTAGGCTCCGAAAATCGGGGTGGCCACGCAGGTGATCGACGACCCGATGTTGATCACGTTCCCGCCCGACTTGACCAGGGCCTCGACGGCGAGCCTGGTCAGGACGATCGGGGCGGTCAGGTTCACCTGGATCTGTCGACTTAGCTCGTCGGCGGGGGCACGGCTGAAGGGTTCGGGGAGTCCAAGGCCGGCGTTATTGATGAGCACGTCGAGGCCGCCGAATCGGGAGAGCGTCGCTTCGACGATCCTCCTCGGGGCAAGGGGATCGGCCAGATCATCGGGGATAACCAGGCATTCCATCCCCGAGGCGAGGGCCTGATCTTCAAGCTTGCGGAGGGCCTCGGCCCTGCGCGCGGTGAGCACGAGGCGGTGCCCTTCCTTGCGGGCGATCAACTCGCGGGCGATCCCGGCCCCGATCCCGCTCGACGCCCCGGTGATGAGGATGGTTCTCGGCGTCACGAGTCCTTGCCCCATCGTGGGATCATCGCGTTCTCCACCCCGAGCTGGTCGCAGATCCGCGACACCACGAAATCGATCAGGTCATCGAGCGACTTCGGTTGATGATACCAGCCGGGCATGGCGGGCAAAACCACCGCCCCGGCCCGGGTCACCGCGGTCATGTTTTCGAGGTGAATGAGGCTCAGGGGCGTTTCCCGAGGCACGAGGATCAGCTTCCGGCGTTCCTTGAGATGGACGTCGGCGGCTCTCGTGATCAGGTTCGTGGTTACCCCGTGGGCGATCGACGCCAGGGTGCTCATGCTGCACGGGGCGACCACCATCCCGGCCGTACGGAAGGACCCGCTGGCGATCCCCGCCGAGAAGTTGGCGTGGTGATGGTAGATCACCCGGCCCTCGCCAAGATCGCCGAAGATGCCGGGATCGAAGCGAGAGAGCGAGGGCTCCAGCCCGACCTCTTCGCGCATGACCTGCGTGGCGCTGGCGCTCATGGTCAGGTGGATGGTGCGTCCCGATCGGGCGAGCACCTGGAGCAGCCTCACGGCGTAGGGGGCGCCGCTGGCCCCGGTCATGGCCAAAACCAGCGGGAGCTCATCGGCCATGGTCGCCGTCCAAAGCGGTCGGCTTTGTCCCCACGTAGAGGCTGCAAACGCCGAAGGTCAGGAGATGCTGCTTCACCTCGGTCAGCCCCCTGGCCGTCATGAGGTCGAGCATGACCTGGCCGTCGGGGAACTCCATCACGCTTTTGGGCAGGTAGGAATAGGCGTCATGCTCGTTGGGAGCGATTGCCTGCCCCACCCGGGGGAGAATCCTCTTGAAGAAGGACGTCCAGACTGGCCCGAGAACCTTGCCGCGGGGCCGAGAGAATTCGAGGATCGCGACCTTCCCGCCCGGCTTCGCGGCCCGGATCATTTCGTCGAGGCCCACGACCGTGTCGGCCACGTTCCTCAGGCCGAAGGCGACCGTGACCACGCCGAAGGTGTTGCTCGGGACGGGCAGGCGCTGGGTGTCCCCCTCGATCAGGGTCACTCGCCCCTGAGAGCCGCCCTTCGCCACCTTCTTCACGCCGATGGCCAGCATCTCGTGGCAGAAGTCGGTGCCCACCACGGGGCAGTTCCCCTTCGCCACGCGGTCGTACGCGATCGCAAGGTCGGCCGTGCCCGTGCAGCAGTCGAGGACCGGCACCCCCGGCTCGGGCGGCACGGTGCGGGTCGTGAAGTTCCGCCAGGACTTGTCGATGTTCAGGCTGAGGAAGTGATTCAGGAAGTCGTAGCGCCCGGCGATCGACGAGAACATGGCCCGGACGCGATGTCCGGATTTGTCGACCGGCGGAGGCGAAATCTGCGTGGTCACGGGGCGGTCTCGCAAATCGTTCGAATCGGCATGCAGGCAGATATAGGCGCAGGCTGCGCCCTTGTCCAGCGGTGCCCGGGGCTGGATGTGGGCTTTGTGCTGCCTAGACTATCCCTGTCGGAAAAGACTTTCCGACCGGCAACCCTCCGCGAATGGCTTCGTTTCCCATCTGGAGGGCCGAAATTGGCTTCGTTTTGGGTTCGTTTTGGGTTCGTTTTTCGGTCTCTGCTAGCGATAGATCCCTCGCATTTGCTTTGTCAAATTGACGCAAGTCATTGTCCAATAGCCATATCCGCATGATCGGGCGTTTCCACCCGGTCGGCCGAATTGGGTTCGTTATGCAAATTCATGTTTTCGCGACTCGCAGCTATTCCAGGTATCGGGCGGTGCCCGGCTCGGTGGTCCTGATTGTCAATGAGCCGGGGTTGCTCTGAGGCGACGTGCCTCCCGATAGTATCGTGGCGTGGCCCCGTCCCCGATCTTGGGGAAAGCGACGCTCGTCGGAATCGGTCAGTACGATCCAGGATGATCCTGGTCGTGGAATCGTCGCGGAGATTGAGGTCCGTATGGGTTACCGGTCGCTTTCGGAATGTGTGCTCGACCTCCGCCGTCACCATCAGCTTGTGGAGATCCGCGAACCCGTGGACGCCCGGCTCGAGGCGGCCGCGATCCAGAGGCGCGTGTACGAGGCCCAGGGTCCCGCGCTCCTGTTCACGAATGTCCGCGGGTGTGCCTTCCCGATGCTGGGCAACCTCTTCGGGACGATCGAGCGGACGCGGTTCCTCTTCCGCGACACGATCGAGTCGGTGCGTCATCTGGTGGAGTTGAAGATTCAGCCCCCGGCCGCGTTGCGTCGCCCCTGGCGATATCGCGACGTCCCCTTTGCCGCACTCCACCTGCTCCCCCAGAGGCGAAGGACGGGCCCGATCCTGGCCCACGAGACCACGCTCACCGCCCTGCCCCAACTCGTCTCCTGGCCCGATGATGGAGGCGCGTTCATCACCCTGCCCCAGGTCTACAGCGAGGACCCAGACAGGCCGGGACTGGCCAAATCCAACCTGGGCATGTATCGCGTCCAGTTCTCGGGCAATCAGTACGAGAAAGATCGCGAGGTCGGGCTCCATTACCAGCTCCATCGCGGGATCGGCGTCCACCACTCGGCGGCGATCCGGCGCGGCGAACGCCTCCGCGTGAACGTGTTCGTCGGGGGCCCCCCGGCGATGACCGTCGCTGCTGTGATGCCCCTGCCGGAAGGCTTGCCCGAGTTGAGCTTCGCGGGGGCGCTGGGGGGACGTCGCGTCCGCATGGTCCCGTCGGCCAACGGGCTGGTCATGCCCGCCGAGGCCGATTTTGTCCTCTCGGGCACGATCGGCATGGACGACCGGAAGCCGGAAGGGCCGTTCGGCGACCATCTGGGCTACTATGCCCTCAAGCACGATTTCCCGGTCATGAAAGTCGACCGCGTGTACCACCGCGAAGGGGCGATCTGGCCGTTCACCTCGGTCGGCCGTCCTCCGCAGGAGGATACCTCGTTCGGACAGCTGATCCATGAGCTGACCGGTCCGCTCGTGCCCACCGTGCTCCCGGGAATTCACGCCGTTCATGCCGTCGATGCGGCCGGGGTCCATCCGTTGTTGCTCGCCATCGGGAGCGAGCGGTATGTGCCCTATGCCGACCGGCGACGGCCGCAGGAATTGCTCACCCAGGCCAACGCGATCCTCGGCCAGGGGCAGATGTCCCTGGCCAAGTATCTCCTGATCCTGGCCCGAGACGATGCGCCCGACCTGGATATCCACCATGTAGACGAGGTCTTCCGTCACGTCCTGGAACGGGTCGACTGGGCTGACGACCTCCATTTCCAGACCCGGACCACGATCGACACGCTGGACTATTCGGGGCACGGGTTCAACCAGGGATCGAAGGTCGTGATCGCCTCGGCGGGGCCGAAGCGTCGCGATCTGGCGTGCGAGCTTCCCCCGTCGCTCAACCTGCCGTCAGGGTTCCACGGGCCTCGCCTCGCCCTGCCCGGGGTCCTCGTGGTCGAGGGGCCGCGGTATGATGCGAATCCGGGGGAAAGCGACCCCGCGATCCGTCGCTTCTGCGGGCAGATGGAAGGTCACGCCGACCTGGACCGCCTCCCGCTCATCGTGATCGCGGACGACAGCGAGTTCACGGCCCGATCGCTCCGCAACTTCCTCTGGGTCACGTTCACCCGATCCAACCCGGCGGCGGACGTCGATGGGATCCGGGCATTCTGCCATCAGAAGCACTGGGGCTGCCGCGGGCCTCTGGTGATCGACGCGAGGATCAAGCCCCACCACGCCCCTCCTCTGGTCGACGACCCGAAGGTCGAGGCGCGCGTGGACGAGCTTGCGGCACCAGGCAAGCCCCTCCACGGCATCCTCTGAGATGGATCGGCAGGCTCATTCCGGGGATTCTTCGAGGATCACGCGATAAGCCTGCCGGGCCGCGTCGTAGGCCTTCCTCGCCTCGGGCTTCTCCGTCTCACGGATGAGCGGTTCCTTTTTCGACCAGCACTGATCGACGCCCTTCAGGCACCACTCGGCCGAGGCTTTCGAGGCGCGAATCGGCCTGTCGCCCACGGTCACGAAGATCGGATTGGTGTGCGACGAGGGGTAGATGCGAAGGGCCACCCAGCTCGATATGGCGATCGCCACGGGAAACTCCAGGTCGCGAAACTGGCCGTCGGCGAGGACCTCCTGGGTGGCCACGACCCTGCCGTTGACGACCACCTCCACGGGCACTTTCCGGCTCTCGCCCAGCCGGGCCCGTTCGAGATCCCAGTAGGGCTTCTGGTCGAGCGGCCTGGCCTTGATCGCGCGACTCTGGTCCGTCGGGGTGTCCTCCATCCTCGCGCCCACTCGGGCCCGAAGGGTGATCGTCCCGGGCTTTTCCAGCTTGAGTTCGCTCCCAAGTTCGCCCACCTGGCGGTCGTTCGCGCGGAAATCGACGAGGTGGCTTTTCCCGTCGCTCACATACGACCGGCCCTGCTTGATCCCCTCGGCCCAGAGGTCGAAGTCGAGCTTGCCATCAGGGAGCTTCACGTAGGATCGGCCCAGGCCGACGCGTTCCCCGTAGATGCACGGGAAGTCGGTCTCGCCGCTGATCCGGCACCGGAACCCGCAGTTCAGCGTGTGATACCAGATCGAAAGCTCCCAGGGCGCGGGCGTGTCCACGGCCGAGATGAAGTCCACCGCGTCGTGGACCACGTCGACGATGAACTCGTTCGCCCCGATCCCGTCGTAAGGGGGGATCTCCGGAGTGGGGAGCGACATGTCCTTCGTCTGCAACCCCCACCCCGAGTGCGAGAATCCGACCACGCCCCCCTGTGCCTTGCCCCAGCGGAGCACCGGCAGGTCCCAGCTCGGCCACTCCTCGATCCGGGTCGTGTTCGGGAAGTCGTCTTCCTTCAGACGGATGAGGCAGAGGTGCCCGGTGTGCGACGACGGGAACCCCGAGACCTCGATATCGTAGCGCATGAGGTTCTTCGCGGTCGACAACGGGTGGAGCTTGCCGTCAAAGTAAGCCTTCTGCGCGTACCAGCAAGGTCCCCAGGCGAGCACGCATCCCACGTCCAGGTCCTCGCCCAGGATATGCCTCATCATATCGTCGGGGGTGACGCCCTCGGTCGGGCTCTCGTAATGTCCGCAACCCGCCGCGTGGACGTGGTGATCGCCGGAGAACCAGCCCATCTTCGCCAGGTCGGTCCACCGCTTGAGTTGAAACGCCTCGCGGTGTTCCTTCGCGTCGGGGACCACGACCGTTCGCTTTTCCACGAGGTATTCCGGGCCGCGAGTCACTTCAAAGTCGTACGAGCCGGGGGGCAGGACGACCGATTCGCCGTGGCGGCGATAGATCTGGGGATGGAAGTAGAAGTCGGGGGCTAGCCGCTTGGACTGGGACGGGTAAACCCGGCGAGCCGTGTCGCGGATCAGGAACGAGGCCACCGCAGGCGCCCCATCGACGTCCAGGACGTCTAGCGAGACCTTTACGCCAGGTTGGCACGTAAAGAGAACGTCGACATCGGAGCGGAATCCGAGGTCCTGGGTCCCCTGCCCCACGTCGAACTGGAACTTCGCCTCCCGCTTGCCGGCGTCGCGGCTGTAGACCTGCATGACCCGGTATTCCAGGCCCAGCCCCGAGAGCGAGCGGTTCAGAGGCCGGTCGTTGAACATCCGCAAGTCCAACCATCGGTCGGCCACCTGGCTCTGGGTGATGGACCTCGGGGGATCGGGGACGTTGGTGGACGTTTTGTAGACGGGCGCCGCGTTCGGGCTCTCGGCCCGGAGGAGCGAGGTCACCCCGGCCTCGTTCTGCACCTTGACGAGGAAGACCCGCCATCCGTTCTGCGCAAGGATGGCGGGCGCTTGACCTTGCGTGGCCTTCACTCGGCTCTCGGGATTGATCGTCACGCCCACGAGGCAGAGGGGGTCGAGGATGTCCTGGATGGCCCCATTCGCCGTTTCGGGGGTTGCGAAGGCTTTGGTGAGCTTCTGCTTTTCGCGTTCCGGGAGCGGTTCGCCGAGGAGTTCGAGGACCTCGACCACACGCTTCACCTGGGCCATGAGAGGCTGGGGGTCCACGTCGCCGACCCGTTGCAGTTCGTCGCCGGAGGCCGGGCCGGAAAGGGCGGCCAGGCTGAGCATGCCCGACAGGAGTTTGCGCATCATTGAGAGAGGTTCCCGGTGAGGAGGGGAGGATGTCCGACCCTATCCCGCGCCGGGGCGTCAGGCAAGCCGCTGGCGGTCTGGAGTCGCCTTGCCGGGATCTCCGCAATTGGATAAGCTTCCGCCGAAGTGTCGATCGCGAGGATCGAGATCGATCCGCGTGACCGTCGAATCTTCGGGAGATCGCAAGGAGGCATCCCCCATGAAACGACCAGGGAAGAAAGTCCGATGCCTGGTCGCCACGTTGGTGATGGGTCCCCCCCTGCTCTGGGCCCTGATCGTCTTGCTGCTCCCCATGGACTGGGCAAGACAACGCATCGTCTCCAGCCTTCGGGAGCGGACCGGGCAGGACGTCCAGCTTTCCCGCGTACGCCTCCGCGCCTTCGGCGGGGTCCTCCTCTCCGATCTCCGCTTTGCGGCGAGCGGGTCCGAGGACGATCCCTGGCTGAAGATCCAGTCGCTGGTCGTCGACGTGAGCGCACGCGACCTGGTCGTGGGCAGGATCTCGCCGACGCATGCCGAGCTCTCGGGGGTGGACGTCCGGGTGCATCGCGATCGGGACGGGCGACTGGAGTTCGAGGATCTGTTCCAGGTCGCGACGAAAGCCTCGGCACCTCGGTTGGACGCGGAGGAAGAGCCGGATGTCCCCATGACCTACTCGCTCGATCGTTCGAGCCTGATGGTCGTCGACGACACGACCGACACGAGGCTCGAATTCTCGGAGATTCAAGGCCAGGGGTCGATGGACGGGCCGGTGGCTTCCCTGGATTCCATGACGGCACGGCTGAACGGCGGAACGATCGAGGTGGCGGCCAGGCTCGATACGGGCCGGGGAAAAGTCGCGATGGAGGGGGAGATCCGGGCCAGGGAGGTCTCGCTCGGGGTGGGCATGAGGGCGCTCGTGTATGCGGTCCCCCTGCTGGCCCAGGCGGGGGACGGGTCCTCGGCACAGGGGCAGCTCACGCTGGACCTCTTCCTGAAGACCAGCGGGCTCAAGACCGACGCCCTCGTCAAGAATCTCGCGGGGCGGGGCGACCTGATCCTGGACGACCTGTCGCTCGACAACTCGCTGATCATGGAGGAGTTCACCCGGTTCCTCCCGAACGGCTCTCACGCCAGGCTAGGTTCTCTCGCGGGGACGTTCGAGGTCGCCAGGCGGAGGGTCCAGACCGAGAACACCGTGCTCACGGTGGGGGAGGTGCCGGTCAACCTCGCGGGCTGGTCCGACTTCGATGGGAACCTGAATTACCTCGTCAAATGCCAGGACCTCTCGCGAAAGCTCCAATCGCTCGCCGAGAAGCTGCCCTCGGAGGCCCGCGAGCTGATCGAGGAGCTGCCGGTGGAGCAACTCGACGGCCTGGTGAATCTTGAGCTGACCGGGACGATCGACCGCCCGATCGTCCACGCCGGCGAGGGGAGCATGCTCTCGCGGAAGAACAAGGGCAAGGCCGACGCTGCCCGCAAGGCCTCGGAACGGGCCCGGCTGAAGGAAGCGGGCAAGCGGTTTCTGGATCGGGTGATCCGCTGATCAGGGATGCGCGGAGCCGGGATGGTCCCATCCGACCTCTCGGCCGCCTCACAGGAGACCCACGAGCATGCCACGCCGCATTTCGATCGCCCTTCTGAGCCTCTGGCCGGGCCTGGCTCAGATCTGGACCGGCCAGGAAATTCTGGGCCTCATGCTCGCGACCCTGTTCGCCGCGACGTTGAATCTGGCCATCCTCTCGCGCTTCCTCTGGACCGAGGCGTTCGCGGCCGGGATGCCGGCGTTCTTCGCGTCTCTGGCGGCCCTCACGTGGTTCGTGGCATTCGGATACACGCTGTGGTGGCTCTGGCGATGCCATCCCGAGCGTCATCGCGAGGAGATCGACCTTTACTTTCGCGAGGCTGTGGAGGCCTACTTGCAAGGCCGATGGGACGACTCGCGGCGGAGGCTCGAGCACATCCTCACCCTGGACGAGACCGACGCCGATGCGCTCATGCAGCTGGCCACCCTCTACCTGAGGACGTTCCAGACCGACCTCGCCCGCGCCACGTTTCGCCAGTGCCTCCAGCTGGAGAATGGGGCCAAGTGGAAGTGGGAAATCGGGCGAGAACTGGCGAGGATGGACGCTCCCTCGATCGACGGGGACCACCTCAGGGCGGCCTGAGCGGACAATTCTCTCCTTCGTGCAGCCTCTCTGACCCCTCCTCCAGTCCCCGACCTATCCTTTTCGACGCGGATCGTTCATCGGCCCTGGATGCCTCTGTGCGGCATGACGTGCGGTTTGGTGTCACTTTTGTGCCTCACTGCGACGGCATCGGGGGACACGAACGGCACGTTTATCCCTGGCGGGGTCGTCGGGGGTTTGCCAATCCGTGTCAAGCGGTGTACCATTCAGGATGGTCCTGGGTCTGACCTTCGCGGTTGGGCCCCGGCCCCGATTTCGGGACGACGGTCTTCCGCGCGTCTACAATGAGGGGTGTTGGCTGGAGGGACCGGGCTGATCCGGTGAAACCGTCGGAGTCGTCGGCATGTTTGAGCGCTTCACCGATCGTGCCCGCAAGGTGATGCAGCTGGCCAACCAGGAGGCCCAGCGCTTCAACCACGAGTACGTCGGGACCGAACACGTCCTGCTTGGCCTGGTGAAGGAAGGCAGCGGCGTCGCGGCCAACGTCCTGAAGAACCTGGATGTGGATCTACGCAAGATCCGCGTCGAGGTGGAAAAGATCGTCCAGTCTGGTCCCGACATGGTGACCATGGGCAAGCTGCCCCAGACGCCACGCGCGAAAAAAGTGATCGAATATGCGATCGAGGAAGCGCGCAACCTGAACCATAACTACGTCGGGACCGAACACCTGCTACTGGGCCTCCTGCGAGAGCAGGAGGGCGTGGCGGCCCAGGTCCTCATGAATTTGAATCTGAAGCTCGAAGAGGTTCGCGAGGAGGTCCTCAACTTGCTCGGTCACGGGATGGACACAGGCGGCGGCTCCGAAGGCGGAGAGCGCGCCGCGGCTAAAGGCGGGAAGTCCAAGACCCCGGCCCTGGACTCCTTCGGACGCGACCTGACCGACCTGGCCCGGCAGAGCAAGCTGGACCCGGTCATCGGCCGCGCCAACGAAATCGAGCGCGTGATCCAGGTCCTCTCGCGAAGGACGAAGAACAACCCGGTCCTCCTGGGCGAGGCGGGCGTAGGGAAGACGGCGATTGTCGAGGGCCTGGCCCAGATGATCGTCGACGGCAACGTGCCGGAACTCCTGCGCGATCGCCGGATCGTGGTGCTCGACCTCGCGATGATGGTCGCTGGGACGAAATACCGCGGCCAGTTCGAGGAGCGGATTAAGGCCGTCATGAACGAGGTCCGTCGTGCGAAGAACACGATCCTCTTCATCGACGAGCTCCACACGCTCGTGGGGGCCGGCGGGGCCGAGGGGGCGATCGACGCCTCCAACGTCCTCAAGCCCGCCCTCGCCCGAGGCGAGGTCCAGTGCATCGGCGCGACCACGCTCGACGAGTACCGCAAGTACATCGAGAAGGACGGGGCCCTGGAACGCCGGTTCCAGAGGGTGGACGTGAGCCCCCCCTCCAAGCCCGAAGCCCTCGAGATCCTTCGCGGCCTGCGTGACCGCTACGAGGCGCACCACCGCGTGCAGATCACCGACGAGGCCCTGGAGGCCGCCGTCGAGCTGTCGGACCGGTACATCACGGGCCGATGCCTGCCGGACAAGGCGATCGACGTGGTGGACGAGGCCGGCGCCCGCGTGCGGCTCAAGGCCATGACCCGTCCGCCCGACCTGAAGGAGCTCGACGAGCAGATCGAGCGCCTCAATCAGGACAAGGAAGAGGCCGTCGCCAATCAGGACTTCGAGCGGGCCGCCGCGCTTCGCGACCAGGCCGACAAGCTCAAGAAGAAGAAAGAAACGATCAACCGCGAGTGGCGCGAGCGCTCCCGCGAGGTCGACGGCACGGTGGACGAGGAAGTCGTCGCCGAGGTCGTGTCCAAGATGACCGGCATCCCGCTCACCCGTCTTGAAGCCGAGGAGACCGCTCGTCTGCTCAAGATGGAAGAGGAGATCCAGAAGAAGGTCATCAGCCAGACCGAGGCGATCAAGCGGATCAGCCACGCCGTCCGTCGTTCTCGCGCGGGCTTGAAGAACCCCAATCGTCCGATCGGGGCCTTCATCTTCGCCGGGCCGACCGGCGTGGGCAAAACCCACCTCGCCAAGAGCCTGGCCGAGTTCATGTTCGGCGACGCCGACTCGCTGATCTCGATCGACATGTCCGAGTACATGGAGAAGCACAACGTCTCGCGCCTGATCGGAGCCCCTCCGGGCTACGTCGGGTACGAGGAGGGCGGCCAGCTCACGGAGAAGATCCGTCGCCGTCCTTACGCCGTGGTGCTGCTCGACGAGATCGAGAAGGCGCATCCCGACGTCTACAACATGCTCCTCCAGATCATGGAGGAAGGGCGACTGACCGACAGCTTCGGCCGGGTGGTGGACTTCAAGAACACCATCATCATCATGACCACGAACGCCGGGGCCGAGTCCACCTCGACCAACAGCGTGTTCGGGTTCGGCAAGGCCCAGGACGACGCGGCGAGCTACGAGCAGATGAAGGAGAGGCTCAGCGTCTCCATCGAACGCTACTTCCGGCCTGAATTCCTCAACCGTCTGGACGACGTGATCGTCTTCCATTCGTTGACGAAGGACAACCTGAAGCAGATCGTCGACATCGAACTCGTGAAGGTCCGGGGGCGTCTTCGCGACCGCGGCCTCGAGCTGAACCTGACCGACGAGTCCAAGGAGTTCATCATCGAGAAGGGCTTCAACGCCGATTATGGGGCACGCCCCCTGCGTCGCGCGATCGAGAACCTGATCGAGGACCCCCTGTCCGAGGAGATCCTGCGAGGGACCTTCAAGGGCAAGGACACGCTGATGGTCACCCTGGACCAGTCCGACGGCGGCAAGAAGCTCAAGTTCGACGCCCTGTCGAAGGCCGACGCCGAACCCGTCGCGGTCGGCGCGCCGGAAGCTTCGGAGACGAAGTCTTCGTGACCGACGCGTGAACCCTCTGAGTTGCAGAATCAGAGCGGGTCGGGACTTGTTCCCGGCCCGCTTTTTCCATGGGTTCAACTCGGAGATTCATCGACGTGGGAGCTACTATCGTGAACGATTGGGCCAGGAAGCCTTCGGTTGAAGACTTTCAGACGCTGAGGGAGATCGCGTCGTCATTTCGAGAGGCCTGGCGAGCGATTCGCCCTCCGTTCCCTGCCGGATTCGAGGGGGAGTTCGAAGACGTCCTGGCACTCGATTACATGGATTACGAGTTCCTTCCCTACCCGGAGGGACTGGAAACCGCTCACGCGGCGATGCTTTGTGGAGAGGTTTTGAGGAAGGTGACCGACCTCGTCTGGCTGGTCAATGCGACCGGAGAATGGATCCTCGCTCGACCGGAGGAGCTTGACCCTCGCTTTGCGATCTGCCCGTCCGCACGCCTGCATGAGGCCGGAGGCAGCGACCCTTCTCTCGATGAGCGATATCTCACCTTCGTCCAGCGAACCGCGATGGAGTACGTGGTGGTGGTCCAACCCGAGGATGTCCAGGGCCTCCAGACATTCTTCCAGCCACCCTGTGGTGGGGAACGGCTATCCCGGGTCCCATCCCAGCTCGCGAGACTGCTCGGGCACACGTCCTGATCGATCCAGCGACGAGAAGCTCGCTCGAGGACGAAAGTTGGCGGGAACGTATGGGAATCGAACCCACCAGGAGCCTGTTTCCAGACCCCTCATCGGTTTTGAAGACCGAGGCCGGCACCAGCCGCACACACGCTCCCCGCGTGGACGACTCGTCATTGTCGATGGCGACGGGGTGAAACGCAAGCCGATCGGTCCGAGGACCGACCGGATGGGGCCACCGATCGAGGCCCGCGAGGGCGCCGCGATGCGTGGCCCCGGGGAGATCAACCCTTGTGCGACTTGTGGCAAGTCATGCACGAGGTCGAGAGCTTCTGGAAGGCCGCCTTGGTGCCGGCGAGGTCTTCCTTCTGGGCGGCAACGTCGAGCGCCTTGCAGTCCGTGGCGTAGGACTCCGTGAGCGACTTCCACGAGTCGGCCCCGCCCTTGGGAGGATCATTCTTGCCCAGGGTGGTCCCGAGTTCGGCGAACTGCTTCGAGGAGTCCTTGATCGTCGTCCAGTCGGGAGAACCGCTGGACAGGGCCTTCTTGAGCTTGCCGCTGGCAGCGTTACCGCCCTTGTTCAGGACCTGCATCACCTTCTTGATGCTGGGGGGCGCATCGTCGGTGGCGCTTGCGGTGCTGAAGGCCAGCGCGAGCACGCCAAGCCCCAGCGCCGTCGAAAGGGCTGTGTTGCGAAGTCGTCGATGTTTCACGGGACTGCACTCCTCATTGGAAAACATAAGGATAGGAAACAGGCCCTCACTCTGGAGATGCGAGCCTGATCTGGGAGGGGTCCGGAGATGATAAGACATCGGGCCCGAGGATGGGATGGGGTAGACCCGCGCATGCCCGAACTTCTGCCTCAGAAATCGCTCGCGGAAATGATCTCGCCCCCCGAGCGTGTGGAGAGGGCCCGCCATGTGGCCGTGCTCACCCCGTCCTTGATGAACCCGACGTGACCGTCGCAGAAGAGGACGTTCACCCCGCCGGGATGATTGCTCCGCGCGGCCTTCCAGGCGGGGTTGTGCGGCACGAACGCCGTGAGGCAATCGTTCTGCGTGGAATTTGGGGTTAGATAGTGATTGTAGGTGTTGCTGCGATAGTCGCCGTCCCACCAGCCATTGCCCCGGTCGAACCGCCACCCGCGCCCCGCGGAGGTACATCCGGCATCGTCCAGGGTGGACGACGAGGTCCGCGCGATGGCCCGCTTCCGGTCGGCAATCGGGGTGGGGGAGGACTGATCGAAGGGAGGCCCTCCGCTCCCAAGGAGCTGCTCGGAGGCCGCGGCCGTGTTGCTCAGCCCGTCGTTGATCGAGGCCGCGGACTGGGCCCCGTCGCCGGTGAAGGCCCCGTTGCCTCCGATGGCATCCCCCGGCACCGTCCGTCCGCCGTTGAGCCCATCTCCGGTCGAGACCATGTAGCTGGTCGGGCCCGACGCCGGGTCGGGCGGTTTCTGCCCATCGCTCGGGCAGAGGAAGGAGCTGACCACGGCGGCCTTCACCGTCGCGTTGGCCGGGAAGAAGGTATAAGGCGTGCCGATCCCGTACGATCCGCTCGCCCCGGTGGCGATGGGCCACTGAAGGTTCATGGCATTGAAGACGCTCGTCTGCTCCAGATAGGGGGACAGCTGTGCCAGGGCCGACCAGCGGTAGTGGAGCTGAGGAATGAGGGGGTCGAAGGTGCCGGCCCTGGGGAAGAGGAAGCCGACCGGGAAGCTATTTAGCGATGAGTGATAATTGTGCAGGGAGATCCCGATCTGTTTCAGGTTGTTGGTGCACTGGGCACGTCGGGCGGCCTCGCGGGCGGCCTGGACGGCGGGCAGGAGGAGCGCGATCAGGACACCGATGATCGCGATCACGACCAGAAGCTCGATCAGCGTAAACCCTCGACGATCGGAGCGCATCGGATGGGACCTCGTTGGTTGAGTCACTCGACGAAGCCAGCGCGCAGGAGGAGACCCTGCGAGATAGGCTCGCTTCATCTTCCCTGGCGTGACCAGGCGGAAAAGTCAGGAGGTCCCGACCGACGTCTCACGACGCCGGGGCAAGCTCGCTTGACCGATCGTGACGGAGCACCATCGGGAACGACCGACGTCCCGGAGGGCTCAAACCAACGGTTCGGGCGGATCATCAATCCGAGGCTTGAATCGGGAGGACTTGACCCGGGTGGCTTCCCGCTCGACGGCGCGGCAGGCCCTGGGATCCCGGAGAGTCACGAGACCCGTGATCATCGCTTTCGCAGGGGCCTCGCCCCGAGCCTGCGGGGCGAACGGGGCGTCTCCGCAAGGGGCGACAGAGAAACACGGGCCAGGCAGGGAGGCCTCGGTCTCGTTCGTCTCGGGGGGAGACTCGCGGACCCATTTCGTAGAGGGCTGCGGGGAATGCTCACAGCAGCAGGACGAGCCGCGGCACCTCGTTTTGCATCCGCAGGAGTGGCCAACGGGTCGGAGGTCCGAGTTGCTCGCCTTCGATTCCCAGGGCGTGAACACGACCACAACCATCGCCGAGAGAAGCGATTGAGCGACGGCGGCGAGGGATCTTCGCGGACGGCAATCGTTCAAGCTCAGCGGTCCCCCTGGTGCAAATCGCAGGAGAACTTGATCATAGGACGTGCGATGGGGGGGGTGCAAGCGACCTCGCACAAGGCGCTCGCGGGATGTCCAGGTCGAGTTCGAGATGGGGCTGTGCGCGAGCGTCCAGGATGGATGGAGGTCGAGCAAGCCCGGGCCGCGAACGGCGTGGCCTCGCTCATCGATCGACCTTACTTCGTCGTCGGGGGTGAGACTCGTACCGTCGCAGCCCCTGCGGACCTCGCGAGATCCGACAGCATCAAGACGCGCGAGACCGGGAGATCCTGTTCGAGCTTGAGAAGGACCCAGGTCGCGGGATCGCGGCCGACCGCGTCGCGGATCGTTTCGACCATGTGTTCCTCATCCAGGCTCTTGCCCTCGATCGAGAAACCTGCCGGGGTCACGAGCACGGTGAGCTTCCCGGGCCGATCCAGGTCGGGGCTCGCCGCGGACAGGGCCTCGCCATCGACCGCCAGGGAGCTTCCCTCGCGGATCGCCAGGAAGCCGAACCTCCGGTCCATGATCGCGTAGGAGCCGCAGATCACGGCCTTGCCGTCGGTGAAGAGGAAGCCCTCGAAGTCCTGCCGGGTTCGGGGGAGTTCGACGGAGAACTCGATGCGATTGGCCCCGCCGTGTCCCGCCTTGCCCGAGACCTTGTACGAGCTTCCCGTCTGGTCCGAGGTCATCCGGCCGGTCAGGCTGCCCTGCTCGCCCGTGGTCAGTTCCAGGGTGCCGGAGGTCTGGCCGTTCGAGATGATATGAAAGCGACCCTCGAAATCGGTCGGCGTGACGTTTCGCCCTGGCGATGGAAGGCCTTCCTTGCCCGACTCGGGGAGCGGAGACTTCGTGAAGGTCAGCATTTTCAGGGGTGTGACGCCCAGCAGACGAGGCCCGGCTGGCCCCCCGGCGAGGAACTGCAGGTCGCCGCCCTGCCCCGCGGGGACGACCTGCCCCGAGTCCAGGTCGATCAGGAATCCGTCGAAGAGCACCAGGTCGCGGGCCCTCGCGATGCGCCTGGTCAGGGGGCCGGCTTCCATCGTCTCGAGGCGTTCGATGAGGATGACCGGGAAGGGCTCGCCTCCCCCTTTCGGCGGTCGGCGGAAGCCTGGAGAGGCCACCAGGCGTGCCATGTTGCCCTCGTCGGTCTTGACGATCACGACCGCCTTCCGCGAATCCCGAAGAACGTTGGGCAAGGTCCCCAGTTCGTTGAAGGTGAGCAGGTCATGCGGGATGGCCTGCGCCGAGGTCGCGGCTTCGGCGAGCGTTTTGCCTTCGAGGCGTTCGAACTCGTCGGTCAGGGCAATCACGAGCGCGATCATGGCGAGCATCGACACGTCCTCCGGCGACCTGCATCCAGCCTCCAGCCCTCATGATCCGGGAACGACGCAGGGGCCGCAAGACCTTGTGGGGTTGTGGCATGAGACTCGCTCAACGGCATGAGGGGAGGCTTCTCGGCCTGATTGACCCCCCCTGCGCCCGTGGCGTACAATCCGCTCAACTCTCGGGCGAGGGTCGGCCCGACCGGATGGATTTCGGGGAGCCTCGATACATGCTCTTGAATTACGCCGACGAAGGACCGGGGCCCGTGGTCCTCCTGATCCATGGGTTCCCCCTGGATCATACGATGTGGCGGCAACAGCTCGGCACGCTGGGGTCGATGTACCGCGTGATTGCGCCGGACTTGCGAGGTCACGGCGAGAGCGCGGCCCCCGATGGGATCTACCCCATCGACGAGATGGCCGACGACGTGATCGAGCTGCTCGACGCGCTGAAGATCGGCGAACCGATCGTCGTGGGGGGCCTTTCGATGGGCGGCTACGTCGCCCTGTCGCTCGCGGCGCGTTACCCGAAGCGCCTGCGCGGTCTCATGCTCATGAACACCCGCGCGGCGGCCGACACCCCCGAGACGGCCCGGGTGCGGGAAGACCTGGCGAGC
>JANOBY010000147.1:0-7160 GCA_031411935.1 Planctomycetales bacterium
GTCGGCGGCGGCGCGGACGGTCGACGAGCTGATCGCGGCGATGGGCGAGGCCCTGCGGGCGGTGCGGCCGAGCGACATCCGGGGCTGGTTCGGCCATAGCGGATATCCGGTCGAGACGTCAACTGTCACGGTCGATAAGAAACTGCTCTAATGCCGAAGGATGAAGAATTTCGACGTCGGCTCCGGGAGTCAACTTGCAGGTTCGTCGAAAAACGGAGAGGCCGAATCGCTATGGCGAGGCGACTACACAGGGAGATTGTGCGATCCCGTGTCGAGGTCGTGCAACTCCGCCGGCAGGTCGCGATCCCGGATCGATCGGAGGGCCGTGAAGGAGGGACCGGCGGCGAAGTCGTGGATCGCCGCCGGCCCAAGGGGCAGGATGGCAGGATGTGACGCCGAGATCCTAGCCTGACCCCACCGATCGTTGCCTACAGAGACCGGTGTGGTCGCCGAGAAGTTTCCATGATCGGCGGGTCAGGCTTTTGGAAGCGGATGGCGGCTTATGGCTGCCGGGTGCCGGCCACTGCGGGCTGGGTCGCGACCGGCTTTGCCGCAGCCTCGCGTTCCGGCGACTCGGGGCGGTGCCGTTCAGGCGTGCCGGGGACCTGCTCGATCAGCTCGTTGGGCTTGCCCTCGCGCTTGCGGAGCTCGAAGCCGTCGTAGACCTGGCCCACGGCGGTCCGGGCCTGGTAGCGGAGAGTGTCGCCGTCGATCGAGATGATCTGGTAGAGCTGGGTGTCCTCGGCCGAGCGGAGCATCCAATCGGTCTTCTGGAGGTTGTACATCTTCGGCCCGCTCACCGAGACCACGTACACGGTCCCTCCGCCGTCGTCGCGGCGGTTCACGCCTGTCGACACGTTGTCATAAGCTCGCAGGCCGCTGCGAGCGTAGGTGTGGTCGTGCCCCTGGAGGACGAGGTCCACCTTGTACTTGTCGAAGATCGGCTGCCAGAGGGCGCGCAGCTTGGGATTGTCGCGGTCCTTCGCCGACGAGTAGATCGGGTGGTGGAAGGTGAGCACGGTCCACTTGTTGGGGTTCTCGCCCAGGACTTTTTCCAGCCAGGGAATCTGCGCCTCTTGCTCCTCGTTGGAGTTCAGCGAGACGATCCGGGTGCCCTGATAATCGACGTAGTAGGCCGATTCCTTCACCGCGTCGGGGCCGTTCTCGGGCAGGGTGAACTGGGGCTTCCAGTGATCGGAGAGCACGGCCTTCGCGGGAGGGACATCGGCCGCGGCGACGGCACCGGCGGGGGCCTCGGGCCGCTGATACTCGTGGTTGCCGGGCGTGGGGACGCTGGGGACCATGGCGTTGACCCATCCGCCGGCGCCGAACCATTCGCCCCACTCTGCGTCGTTGTTCGCGTGGTTCACGAGGTCACCCGCGTGGACGATGAACCCGGCCTTGGGGGCGTCGGAGAAGGCCCCGCGGATCACCCGCGACCACATCGACTTGATATCATTCTGGGCATCGCCGAAGTAGATGAACGAGAACGGCTCGGCCTTGTCGGACGCCGTGCTCGCGTGGACCCACTCGCTCCAGTTCACGCCGTCGCCCACGCGGTAGGCATACATCGTGGAGGGGGCGAGGTCGTCGAACACGACCGAATGAAACCGCGCGTCGCCAAGTTTCGTGGTCAAGCTCGTGCTCTTGGCGTCGATGGTATTGGCGCGGGCGGTGAACTTCGGCGCGGCGTCGGCCGGGGCGATCTGCGCGATGGCCTTCTCCACCGCGGCGTCGGTCCGCCAGGTCACTGCGATCGTCGTTGCGGGGTCGCCCGCGAAGGTGCGAATGATGCGGTCGGGAAGGGCCGAGGGGCGGTGGGCGTCGGCGTCGGCCACGGGCTTGGGCGCCGGGTGGTCGTGGTCGTGCCCGGGCCCGTCGTGGGCGAGCGCGGGAGGGATCGTCAGCAGGACGACCGCGATCAAATGGGAGACGGACGCGTTCATCGGTCGAGGGTCCTGAATCAAGAAGAGGGAGTTCGTGAAAGCGTCCGCATCAAGGCGAGGATCGCTGGAGAAGGCACGCGGGCGTCCGCACCTTCACCTGGCGAATCAGGGGGGCGACCTGAGGGCCAAGCGACGGGTCGAGCTTCAGGGCCGAAGAGAGCGAATTCATCGCCGCCAAAGGGCGTCCCGCGTCGAGTTCCAGCCGCCCCCTTTGCATCGCGAAATGCCCCGCATGGCGAGGCACAGCGCGGGCCGCGTCTCGGGTCACGTCGATCGCGTCCGGCCCCCGTCCCGAGAACCGAAGCGCGTCGATCAGGCCGTCGTAGGTCATCGCCAGGGTCGCCGCATCGAGCGGACCGGCGGACGTGAGCACTCGTCGGTATCCGCGTTCGCTCTCGCTCCAGCGCTCGCGGTCGCGATCGACGCTCGCCAGCAGGAGCGCCGCCTCGCGGTTGACGCGGGCCACGGGTTCGAGCATCGCCGCCGCATCGTCCTCGCGACCGATCTGGGCCAGGCGAAACGCGCGCTGCATGACGGACGAGGGCCCGGCATTCGGGCCAAGGGGCCGTGCCGTTTCGGCCTCGGCGGCGAGGATCGAACGCTCGACCGCCCCGAGGGCCACCACGGGGGCCGACGAGCCGACCAGCCTCCACGATCCGATCGCCACCAGGCCCACGAGGGCGGCCCGGGCCTTCGCCAGGCGTCCGGTGTCGAGGTGCGACGCCGCCTCAGCGCTCAACGTCTCCGTGAGCCGCAGGGCGAAGGAGAGCGGCGGGAGCGTCGCCAGCAACACGCCCGCGACCCACGCAACTGGGGGAGTCTCGACCCGCCATCGCGACGCGATCGGCACGAGCCACGGGGTCACGATCGCCAGCGCGAGGACGGTGCGAACTGCGGATCGGCCGAGAAACCCCATCTCGTCGCGATCCAGCGCGGACGCGATGGCCGGGGAGAATCCGACGACCAGGAGCATCATGGCGATCCCGAGCGACACCCAGGCGAGCGGGAGCACTCTCCGGCCCGTTCCGCCGCACTTCATGGCGACGACCACGCCCAGAGGCACCGCGCAGAGGAGTTGGACGATGCTCAGCAGCGGAGGGCCGAAGCTCAGGACAGCGGACGCGTTCATCACGCCAGCCCCTTCCTTGCGGCGGACGACAGGTCGGCGCCGAGGGCATGGGCGGTCTCGGCTCTGCGGAGCTTCCAGATCATCCCGTCGAAGGCGTAGTGGACTAGGGCGGCCCACAGGTTCATGCCCTGCCACACCTCGAACAGGGGGCTCGACTTGCCCTCGAGCCAGGCCCCGGCCGTCCCCAGGAGGGTCGCATAGACGGCCAGGAACGGCAGCCAGACCCGCGCCAGGCGTCGGAAGGCGCCCGACGTGCCGACCTCGCGGCGCCTCCACGCGTAATGCGTGACTACGGCCAGGTACTCCACCGCATGGAACAGGCTCGACGCCGTGGCCAGCACCAGGATGCCCGTCGTCCAGCGGAATGACAGGCTGAGCAGGAGGCCCGAGTAGAGCCCGCACACGCTCAGCAGATAGATGGTCTTGCCGGCGCGGATCGGCGTGAATCGGACGAGTGCCGACAGGACGAGCATCGCGGGAACGGCGAGCGCGACGAGGTCGATCGCGCGGATCGCGGCCATCCCGGTCGAGGACACCTCGGCCCAGCCGGTGAGCCAGGCGGCAGTCCTGAGGATCGCGTAGGTGATGAACCATCGCAGGGCGTGACGCTCCGCGAATTCCCAGCCTCCCCCGACCTTGCGCGAGTAGATCCGCAACACGCCGGAGTGCTGCGAGGCGAAGTGCCAGGCATTCCAAGCGTAGTCGGCGGCGGCCAGGCAGGTGAACGCCGCGGTCCCCGCCCACACGCCCACCACGAGCAGCAACAGGGCCGTACCGACGGCGGCCAGCCCGAAGCCTCGGCCTCCGCGACGGTCGGGGTCGACGGCCACAAGGATCAGCGTGATCCAGCGATGAGGAAGCGTGAGGAAGTAGACCTGCCAGAAGTCGATGACGGTCTCCGACCGGCCGATCATGACCGGCAGGAAGAGCAGGGGCCACGCCAGGTTGGACAGAAACAGGAGGTCAAACCAGGGCGAGACGACCCATCCTCCCGGCGTGGTGGTCGCCGCGGGAACGGGCCGTGAGGTGCGAACGTTGGGGGCCGCGACCGAGGCGGTCAAGGCAGGGGAGCGGACTTGATCTTCCACCCCTCGGCTTCCTTCACGAACGTCCAATCCTTCTTGCCGGCGTCCTTCCCGCCGGACTCGTCATAGATCGCCACGGGCACCGTGGCGGTCGTGCTGCTTTCGTTGGCCTTGCTGGTCAGAGAGTAGGAGTACTTTCCATACTTCTTGAACTCGGCCTTGGCGGGGGCACCGCCCGCAACGAAGCACTTTTCGGCGGCCTTGAGGCTCATCTTGGCGTCGTTCCAGGTGTCCATCAGGTCGGAGATCCCGCGCGGATCGGACTCGCTGACCATGCGGGATTCGCCCCCGCAACCCGAGGCAAGGGCGGCCAGGCTGAGGACCAGGATTGACGATCGGAACACGGATTTCATCGGTGACCTCGGAGGGGGAAAGATCCCGGGCCCTGGATCCGGGGCCCGGGACTCGACGGCGGTGCGGGAAATCGGGCGATCAATAGTCGCTGGCGCTGAGGATCTCGGAGCCGGCCCGGGTGCCCAGGGCGGACCACACATTGCGGGCGATGCTCTCCTTGATGAACCGGACTGAGCCATCGTTGAAGGAGGCATTCACGCCGCCGGGATGACGGCTTCGCGCGGCAACCTGGGCATTGGTGCCGGCAGTCGCCACCGCGTCGTCGCGGGTGCAGAACATGGGGTTGGAGGGGGGGATATATGACGTCTTCGTCGTGTCGGCCTCGCAGCTCGGCATCACGTCCGTGGCCCTGGAGTTCGGCGGAAAGAAGGTCATGAAGCTGTTCCCACCGGCCATGGGGGTCAGCATGGCCCCGCGGACGTCGCGGTTCATGCCGAAGGGGTGGGAGCTAGAGCTCCGCGTGATGTCGGCGATGCCCCAGGGGAGGAGCTCGCTGAAGATCACGGTGTTGGAGGTGCCGTCCTGGATGTCGGCCATCCGGGTGCCCTTGCCGACGCCCATGCGCTCGCCGACCGGGTATTTCTTCACGTTGGGGACCACGCCGAACACGCCCGCCAGCCGGGTGGTGGACAGGGGCGTGCCGTCGCGGAACGTCCCGCCGCCCCAGCAGCCGACGTAATTGCTCTTGAGCAGGTTCTCGGTCGACAGGTCGCTGTACATCACGTTGGTGCCAGCGTCGCTCGGGCACCGCATGAATTTGCGGAGGATGGACTGGATGTCGCTGTCGGGACGACGGTTGCCCAGGTCGACGGGCAGGCCGTCGATGTTGTCCCAGGGGCATCCTTCGTTGTAGTCGCGAGCGGTGATGGTATCGGTCACGCGATTGCTGGCGGCAACCTCTTCCATGTAGGGCATGACGTGCATGACCCACGGCGGGCCGTAGCAGGCGGACTGGGCCCCCGGGCCGGACTGGTTGCCGCTAATCCAGTCATAGGGGACGGGGGCGGTGCCGATGTTGCCGCTGGGCGTGACGGTGGGGTCTTGCTGGGTGCCGTTGGTGGGGCCCCAGTGGGGGACGCCGGGGGGCAGGCTGCCGAAGCTGTTCTCGAAGTTGAGCGTGGCGAGGGTCATCTGCTTCAGGTTGTTCACGCACTGGGCGCGGCGACCCGCTTCGCGGGCGCTCTGGACGGCGGGCAACAGCAGGGCGATGAGCACGCCGATGATGGCGATCACCACCAGAAGCTCGATCAGCGTGAAGCCTTGACGTGTCGATGATGCACGGCGAGGGCTCATGGGCTGGCACTCCAGGAAGGCAACGGAGGAAGATGGCGGACCCAGTCGACGACGACAGAGTCCAAAAACTGTAAGGCGGCGCTGTGTGTGAACGATGAATTCGTTGTCAGCTTCGAGTGAAGCTTTCCCCTCAACGGCCGGAGGCGGGCTTGCCCTTCTCCAGGGTGCGGAGCGCCTCCTCGGTGGCTTCGAGGGCACGCTTCAGGGCGGGGTTTTCGGGGTCGGACGCGAGGGCCGTCCGCAGAGAAGACAGGGCGCTGTTCGCCGAGGCCATCGCCTCCGACGAGGGGCGATCGGACGTCTTGTCGCGCGATCTTGCGAGCGCCGAGAGGCGCTCCACGGCGCGATTCGCGGCGTTGGCCGCCTCGCGAGCAGAAGCCAGGGCGGCCTCCATCTCGTCTCCCGCGACCGCAACCGCCGCGGGCTTCGGCGATGGCGCGAGGCGACGAGCCGGGGCGAGGACCGGGGCCACCATGGCGAGCCCCGCCGGCTTCGAGGCGACCGGCACGGGCAGCCGGGTCGACGAGGGATCGGCGGACGAGGCCATCCACACGCGGGCCTCGCCCGCGCTGTCGCCCGAGACGACGGACCGGGCGTCGCCCGTCCACCCCACGCGAGTCACCTGGTCGCTCGCGGGGCCGAGGTCCGCGACCACGTCTCCCGCGAGACCCCAGATCTTGATATGACGATCGCGGCCCGACGACACGATCCGGCCCGACGCGTCCAGGTCGAGCCCGAGCACGCCGCCCGTGTGGGCGTCCCAGGTCGCGACGGCCTTGCCGGTGTGCAGGTTCCACATTCGGATCGACCCGTCATCGCCGGCGGTGACCAGGGTCTCACCGCCGGGATTCCAGGCGATCGCGTTCACGGCCTTCGTGTGGCCACGAAGCGCGAGGAACTCCTTGCCCGATCCGGCCTCCCAGAGGAACAGGCCGCCGAAACGGTCGCCGGCCGCGACGAGCAGGCCATCCGGGCTGAAGGACGCCGCGGTGACCCAATCGGTCGGCTTGCGGAAGGTGTGAACGACCTCGCCCTTCGCGGTCGACAGGACCTTGACCAGGCGGGTCGGCCCGCCGATCACCACCTGCGAGCCGTCGGGGCTCAGGTCCGCCGCGAGGACCGCATCCAGCTCGTCGCCGATCGTCGCGGTGCGGCCCCAGGTCTTCGTGTCGAAGATGGCCGCCTTGCCGACCTCCGCGCCCGATCCGCCCGCGGCCAGGAGCTTCACGCTCTATTTCCGCGAAGGAACGAGCGACCTCACGCCAGCTTCGCAGCCTGTGCTGGAGGAGGTTCGCGCGGAGGTTGCGCGGCGTCCCGGTGCAGAGGTCCAGGTAACCGGCCATACGGACACGG
>JANOBY010000148.1:0-17048 GCA_031411935.1 Planctomycetales bacterium
CCGCGGCGCTCGCCTACGGCTACCAGGAGGGGTTGCTCGACGCCGGGGGGAGGCTCGCGGCGCGAAGGACGGCCCGGCCGGGCGTCCTGACGGTGATCGTGTACGACCTGGGGGGGGGCACCTTCGACGTGACCGCCATGCAGATCCGGGACGGGCAGTTCAAGACGCTCGTCACCGAGGGGGACGTCCGCCTGGGGGGACGCGACTGGGATCGGAGGATCGTCGATCACGCCGCGACCCGCCATCTGGCCGAGCATCCCGGCGACGACTCGCGGCTCGACGCCGAGTCGCTCCAGGCCCTTTATCAGGCCGCCGAGACCGCCAAGAGGACTCTCAGCGAGCGGACGAAGACGCGGATCATCTCGTCCCATCGCGGCATGAGGATCTCGGTCGACCTGACGCGGCCCGATTACGAGGAGTTGACGGCCGACCTCCTGGACCGGACCCGCGCCACCACGCAACTCGTCCTCGAACAGGCCGGGCTCGAGTGGGGCGAGGTCGACCGACTCATTCTCTCCGGGGGCTCGACCCGGATGCCCCAGGTCTCGCGGATGTTGACCGAGCTGTCGGGCCTCCAGCCGGATCGTTCGCTCTCCCCCGACGAGGCCGTGGCCCACGGGGCGGCCCTGTACCACGGCATCCTCCTCGCCGAGGTCGACGCGGCGGGATCCCCCGCGAAGCCGGTCACCGACGTGATCAACGTCAACGCCCATAGCCTGGGGGTGGTCGCCCGGCATGCGGCCACGTCGCGGCTCTACAACTCGATCCTGATCCCCAGGAACACGGCGCTGCCGCACTCGGGCGATCAGGGCTACAAGACGGTCACGGACGGCCAGAAGCGGGTCGTGATCCGGGTCCTGGAGGGGGAGGCGATCGACCCGGAGGATTGCATGCCCCTGGGCGTGTTCGTGATCGAGCCGCTCCCGCCCGGCCTCCCGAAGGGCTCCCCCATCCGCGTGTATTACTCCTACGACCGCAGCGGCCGGATCAAGGTCGAGGCGGTGCTCGACGTCCCCCTCGCGCGGGCCCAGGTCCAGATTTCCCGGCGCGATTCCACGGTGAACCGCGAGTTCGAAGACTGGGTCGTCAACCTCCTGAATCAGGATGACGACCGTGAACCGGTATCCTGAAAGGAGACCATGGCCGATGAATGCTCATAACGCGGGTTTCGACCCCTACGAGTGCTGGCTCGGAATCCCGCCCGATCGGCGACCTCCCACGCACTATGATCTTTTAGGAATAGAAATTTATGAATCGGATAAGGCCAAGATCGAGCAGGCCGCGCTGAGGCGTATCGGCAAGATTCGCCAGTATCAGCTCGGACCCCACAGCGACCTCTCGCAGGACATCCTCGCCAAACTGGCCCGGGCCCGGCTGGTGCTGATCGACCCGGACCGGAGGGCGGCCTACGACTCCGTGCTTCGCGAGACGCCCCCCTATCCCCCTTCCGTCGCCGCCCCCCCGGCCCCGGCCGACGACCGGGTCGAGCCCGAGGGCGAGGCGGGAGAGGCCGGGCCCGAGCGGTTCGAGGCCCTCGACCTGGAGATCCGGGCGGATCGGCCCTCGCTGAGGGGCGACAGGAAGCCCGGCGGCATCCTGCTCCCGCGATGGCAGGCGCGGGTTGTCCGCGCGGCCGTCTTCCTCCTGGTCAATGCCGCGATCTTCGGCGGGTTCCTCCGCTGGACGGCGGCCGGCAGGCAGATCCTGCGGGATCGGCTGGCCCGCCGTGACCCGTTGGCCGTGGCGATCGCCTCTCCCGAGCCTGCGCCCACACGCCCCCCGGACAAGGCGGCGGAGGTTCCCCCGCCGGCGGCGCCACGTCCGACCAGACCGCCGAATCCGGTGCGGACCGCCAAAGCCCCGGAGGCCGTGCCCGCCGAGGAACGGAAGCCGCCGGCGACGGTGCCCCCGAGCCGGCCGACCCCCATCGCTGCGAAGGAGGACGCCCCGGACGAGGAGCCCGAACCGTTCGCGATGCCAGGGGAGGCGGAGGTCGTCCCTCGGCAGATGACCGACGCCGAGAAGATGGTCAAGGCGATCGAGGATCGGGCGGCGGAGAAGGCGGCCGTCGCGCCCCCCAAGGGGGCCAGGAAGGCCATCGCGAAGAAGACCACGAAAGCCAGGGCACAACCCGCCGAGCCCCCCGTGCCCGACGTCCCGGGCTATCTGGAGAGCAAGAAGAAGGCTGAGGATTTATTGATTGCCGACTTCGATGCCGTCCATGAAACGCTCAAGAAGCGAAGAAATGGCGCCGCGAAAACGGCCGCGATCGACGCGCTCTTGTTCGAGAAGAGGCGATTTCAGGAGGATAAATTCTCTCTTCCTTGGTCTCCGAACATGCGGGGTTCCCTGGTCAGGTACTTGAATCGACTGGATTCCGCGCAGATGCGCCTGAGGGCGTCCTATACCGCGGCCCTCAACTTCCACACCCAGCGAAACAACACCGCCGCTTCGGGGCAACTTCAGTCCGAATTGAACAAGCTTCTTGATCTGAGGATCATGGACATCTGGGAATGCCAAAGGGTTGACAACGAGTTCACATGGAGATGGCATTTTTATTCGAATAAATACGTCAACGCGCCGATCGGCCCCAGTACTTGGGATTTCCTCCAGGGCGAACTGGTCATCCATAATCTGGAACGGGGGGCACCGGCAGGGGGAGCGAGAGAACGTTGCATCGTCGCCGATGATGGGATGAGCTTCATCGTTCGCGGTCCGCAAGGAGAAATTATCTACACAGCAAAACTCCTTGTCCCCGGATTTTAGGAGCGGTGAGAGACGTTGTGCCGACCGTGACCAACCCTCTTTGACCCCCTGTTGTAGTGGCCAAAGAGGGACCTTCCCGACCGGCAGTGCGCTCATCCGCGAAAGATTGGCCCCTCCGACGGCCCCTCCATCCGGCAGAAGGGACGGAGTTCATGAGTCAAGGCTCGTTTGGGCCTTGAACGGTGAGTCCGTCTCCAACACGACGCTCAGTCTCGTAGGTTCGTCACGAGGCGATCCCGCGTCACTTCTTGGTGGGCAGATTCTTGACCCAGAGGCTCAGGTAGGGGTCGGGGTTGGTGAGGTCGTCTCGCCGTTGGAAGGGCATGACCAGGTTGCTGAGTTGGCCGTCTCTTGCGGGGTTGGTGTAGACTTCGAAGTGGAGCATGTCGAGCTTGCCGACCTTGGCGATGACCTCGCCCTTTTTGACTTCCTTGCCCCCCACGTAGCTGCCCGGCAGGATCTCCCCGTAGCGGACCAGGATGGGCCCGTGGATGATCTCCACGGCGTCGCTCTCGGGGTAGGGAGGTTTGCTGTTGGGGCCCGTGAACCCGTAGGGCCCGCGGTGCTTCGTGCCGTCGGCGACGGCGTAAATCTTCGTCCCCTCGGGGAAGACGAGGTCGCATCCCGCGTGGCGGCGGCCGACGTCGCCCCGCTTCGCCCCGAAGTAGCGGGTGCCCCCGGTCCAGTGCAGGTTGGGCGACTTCGGGAAGGGGAAGGAGAAATCCTCGGTGCCCGTGGTGTCGGGCGGAGACGGCGGCTCGGTCCCCTTGTTCACCTTGGGCACGGGGTCGAGCGACGAGGGGACCGGCCCGTTGAGCCGCGCGAGTGTGCCTCCGCCCGGGTCGATTCGCCCGTCCGGATGCTTGTGCCCCATGATGTCGTGCTGAAAATCCTCGATGGCCTTGAGCAGCGAATCGGTCGCGAAGGGGAGCGGGATCAGGGGGAAGTTCGACGGCAGGACCCCCGCCAGGATGAACCGGTTCAAGAGGAGCTGGACGGTCATCACGTCGACCATGTCGTTCTTCGGATCCGCACCCTTGCCCACCGGCTTCGTGATCGAGAGATTCATCGGTTTCCCCTGGATTTCCGGGCGATTTCGAGCGAGATCTGCGCCGTGAGGCTCCCGGCTCGCCCCATGCGATCTGACCCTACGCCGGGCACGACCTTGACCGACGGGGGCAGACACTTCTCTACGCGAGTGATCATCGATCGGTGACAGGCCCGTCCCGGATGTCCACGCGGCGAGCGCGCAGGGCCTTCCGCGGCCGCTTCACGCGGCGCTGGCCAAGGGGAATGCGGCGCCGGACTTCTGGCGAGGAGGACGTGGGGACGAACGCACCCGAGCCGGTTTGAGCGACCAGCCGCCCGGCCGGTCACAAGGGATGGCGACCGGGTTGGGGCTTCAACATCCTGATCAACACGTGGCGCCCCGGTTTACCTCCGGGGATGGCCATTCGGCGGAGGCGCGGAGGCGGGCCCGGTGCCGCCCTCGTCGTCTCATTCCCCGGCCCACTTCTCCATGCGTTCGCGGAGCTTGCGCTCGGCTTCGCTCTCGGGCGGGGGCTCGAATTCGATGTCGTCTTCGCTCGGTCGGGGCTCGGTCCGGGAGGAGGTGCGTCGCGGACTTGGGTCCACCAGGTCGTAGGCCCCGGCCTTCTCGGCCACGAAGAGGGTCTTGCATTTGGGGCATTTGATCTCGGTCCCGAGGTTTTCCTCCTCGGTCGCGATCACCGTGGCGCATTCGGTGCATTCGACGTCGACGGTCGGCATGGAGAGGTTCTTCCTCGGTCGAGAAGCGAGGCGGGAAGGAACGGGACGGGCGAGGTCCGGGCCCTAGTATTTTGCGATGAGCCGACGCCGGGACGCAATGCCGTGGACCAACGGCCTCGGGAATTCTCCGGCCGGTCTCCTTGCACCCTCGTCGCCGATTGGCGTTGAGTCGATCGGGCCGGTCAGGAGATCGGGTCGCGCCTTGCCGGGCGGCTGCAGGCGGATTCGCTTGCCTCGGCCCTCACGCCCTCGATGCGGGTCATGTGCTCGCGGCCCCACTCGCACAGCGGCCTCATGGCCTGGGCCAGCGAGTGGCCGAACTCGGTCAGGGCGTACTCCACGCGCGGGGGGATCTCGTGGAAGTCGGTGCGCGCGACGATGCCGTCGGCCTCCATCTCGCGCAGCTGCTGGACGAGCATCTTCTCGCTGATGCCCTCGACCATGCGGCGAAGCTCGCCGAAGCGGCGGGGGCCGTCGCTGAGCCTCCAGAGGACGATCGGCTTCCACTTCCCGCCCACCACCGCCAGGGCGGCCACGAGCCCGCATCCCAGCCCCTGAGGTCGCATGGCATCCTCCTGCCGCGATCTTCGCGACGACACTAACGAAAAGGTGCGTACTTGCCCCCGCGAAAGCGACCCCTATCATAGCCGCGGTTCCGACGTTTCACCACAACAGAGGGGGGTGTCCCATGGGCAAGCTCGACGGCAAGGTGGCGGTGGTCACGGGCGGCAACAGCGGCATCGGCCTGGCCACGGCGAAGCGGTTCGCGGCCGAGGGGGCGAAGGTCGTGATCACCGGGCGGAGGCAGGGCGAGCTGGACCGGGCCGTCGCCGAGATCGGCCACGGCGCCCTCGGCGTGCAGGGCGACGTGTCGAAGCTCGCGGACCTCGACCGCCTCTACGCGACGGTGAAGGAGGCCCACGGGCGGGTGGACGTCGTCTTCGCCAACGCCGGGATCGCCGAGGTGGCGCCCCTTGGCTCGATCTCCGAGGAGCAGTACGAGCGCGTGTTCGGCATCAACGTGAAGGGCCTCCTGTTCACCGTTCAGAAGGCGTTGCCGCTGATGACCGACGGCGGGGCGATCATCCTCAACGCGTCGATCGTGTCGATCAAGGGCATGCCCGCCTTCAGCGTGTATAGCGCGACCAAGGCGGCGGTGAGGTCGTTCGCCCGCACCTGGACGTCGGACCTGAAGGGCCGCAACATCCGCGTGAACGTGCTCAGCCCCGGGCCGATCGACACTCCGGGCGTGGACACCCTGGGCGGGTCCCCCGAGGAGATCGACCAGATCAAGGCCGGGCTCGCCTCGCAGGTGCCCCTGGGCCGCATGGGCGATGCCGACGAGATCGCCAAGGCCGCCGTGTTCCTCGCCTCCGACGACAGCAGCTTCGTGGCCGGGGTCGAGCTGTTCGTGGACGGAGGGATGGCCCAGATCTGATCCGGCGCGAGCTGACCCGGAACCCAGGGCGGCGATCGCGGATCCCGCCCCGGATCCGCGCGAGGGGGATCCCTTGCCCATCGGGCCGAGTGGGGCCGGCGGCGCGGCCGGCCCCACGGGGGATCACCGCCACGTCCTTGGCGGGATCGTCCAAGATTGTGCGATCCGTGGCGAATGCACGGGGGAGGCCGACGCGACCGTCGATGTCGAGGGGCGAAGTCATCATGAACGAGCCGTGGCGCGACCTCCGGCCGGGCGATCGGGTCCGCATCGTGCGCATGCCGAGCGGCGTGGATGAGCCGGGGTACACGTTCCATCGGTCCACACGCCGGTTCTACGAGTTGCTCATCGCGTCGGGCAAGGTGTTTCGGATCCTCGAGATCGACGACGCGGGGCATCCTCGCCTGCACGTGCGGGTGCGGAAGAAACGCGGGCCGGTCGAGCATCACACGCTGGCCCTGTGCGACGACAGCTGGGAGCGCGTAGGGCCGGATGCGTGATCCGGCTTCCGGAAACCTCGGGACGCATCATGATCTACCGACTGACCGTGGACGAGTGCTTCGAGGGGCGCCCCTCGGGCCAGGGCCGGCTGCGCGGGCTCACGAATAGCTATCTTCTCAGCCCCCTCCTGGACAAGCTGGGGATCCGTGGCCCCAGTTTCGAAAAGCGTATCGCGCGGTTCTATTTCACGGAGGAAGGCTGGCGGGTGGCGGGCCGGATCATCGCCTCGGAAGGCTCGCGGTGCGGCCATGTGGTGCGGTGCGTCCGGCTCAAGGAGCCCCGAAAATCGCAAGTGGTCTTCCGCGATCGGCTCCAGTTGGCGATCCTTCCTTCTCGGCGTCCGAAGCGGGTGGGTGGGGGGCGGTGAGGCCCCCTCCGCGGCGACGCCCCGTGGGAGAATCGCGATGACCGAGAGCTTCCGCATCGTCCGGGCGGGTTCGGACCCCTCGGTGGTCGAGGCCCTGGCCGACGTCCTGCTGGATTGCGTGGAGGGCGGGGCCTCGGTGAGCTTCATGCTCCCCCTGCCCCGCGACCGCGCCGTGGCCTTCTGGCAAGGCGTGATGGCGGGCGCTCAGAGGGGCGAGCGGATCGTGCTGGTGGCCGAAGACGCATCAACCGGCCGGATCGTGGGCACGGTGCAGTTGATCGTGGCCATGCCCGACAACCAGCCTCATCGCGCCGACGTGGCCAAGATGCTGGTCCACCGGTCGGCTCGCCGCCTCGGGCTGGGCGAGGCGCTCATGAAGGCCGCCGAGGCCGAGGCCCTCGCCGCGGGCAGGACCCTGCTCGTGCTCGACACCGTGACCGGGGGCGACGCCGAACGCCTCTACGCCCGGCTCGGATGGAGGCGATGCGGGGAGATCCCCGGCTACGCGCTCTGGCCGCAGGGCGGGCTTTGCAGCACCACCGTCTTCTATCGCGACCTGACCGACTGACGGGACGCCGCAGGACGAAGCCTCAACCCCCGGCCTGGACGAGGCGCGGGTCGGGCGGGGTCGAGGCCCGGAGCCGGATCGCGGCGGACGCGGCGATCAGGGTGATCCCGCCGAGCTCGAGGACCCAGCTCCTCCTGGGGATCGGGGCGCCCAGGCGCTGGAACATCGCGGCCCGCAGGGTCACGAACGCGAGCAGGAGCGCGAGCCCGGCCAGGGCCAGGCCGTGCCTCGCCACCGATCGGCGGAAGGTCCAGCCGAATCCGATCAGCCCGAGACCTCCGCCCAGGGCCAGCGCCGCGAGGAACGACCGTTGCACCAAACGCTTGGCCCCCGGCCGGCCCAGACCGCGGAGCAGGTCACGCCCGACCTCGGTCAGGGCCGACTGGAGGTCCAGCTGCTTGTTCAGGCCCAGGACGAGCAACGCCAGGGCCAGGATCCACCAGAACGCCCGCTCCCTTCGCCTTGCGGCCAGGGCCTCGCGACGTCCCGCGGCGAGGCAAAGCCCCGCGCCCGCGAGATACGCGGCCACGGTGCCCCAGCCCAGCGCGGTGGGGTCGCCGATGCCGGGCCTCCAGCGTCCGCCGGTCTCCGCGACGGCCACGATCGCCAGGGCTAGGTCCACCGCCGCTCCTCTTCCGAGATCCCACGTCGCGCGGCCACGATTGCCGGTCCCCATTAGACCCCAGGCCGATTTGCGTGTCAAAATGGAGCGGCCACGCGACGCCGCCGCGCCCGGATCGCGCGTGACTTCCGGCGAGGCTCTCGTTAGCCTGGTCTCGCCCGAACGGGTCGGATTCTCTGGACGCCGCGACGAAAGGCCGCTCATGCTCGACGCACCGCAGATCCTCGAGGTTCCCGAGCAGCACGTGGCCCGCGTCCGCCTCACGGTCCCCCGCGCCGAGATCCGCAGCGTGATGGGCCCGGGCATCGGCGAGGTCTATGCCGCGCTCCAGGCGCAGGGGATCACGCCGGCCGGCCCCTGGCTCAGTTATCACCTGCGTATGGACCCCGAGGTCTTCGACTTCGCCATCTGCGTGCCGGTCTCCTCGCCGGTTTCCGCCACGGGCCGGGTCACGCCGGGCGTTCTGCCCGCCGCACGGGTCGCCCGGACGATCTACCGCGGCCCCTACGAGGGCCTGGGCGGCGCCTGGGGCGAGTTCCGGGCCTGGATCGACGGCCAGGGCCTGGAGCCTCGCGCCGACCTGTGGGAATGCTACCTCGCCGGCCCGGAATCGAGCGACGATCCCACCCTGTGGAGTACCCAGTTGAATCAGCCGTTGGCCGGTTGAGCCTCTTACCTTCCCCGGTCGGGCGGGCCGCACGGGACGCCCGGGCCGGGGCTCGCTCGCGGAGCGGCAGCCCGCCTACCCATCGGATCATCCGCCCTGGGGCGGGGATGCCTGCGTCGGGAGGAATCCTCGGTCAGGGGCCCACACTCCGAGGCGATCGGCCCCTCAGACGACGGGGCTGGCCCGATCCCTGGGTTCATGGGACGATCAGATGTAAATTCCTCCCCTGTCCCGGTACGATGGGCCCGCCGCCTCGCGGATTCCCCGTGGTGGGAGGTCCGGGCGTCACCGTTCCTTATCGAAGGCCCACGACCATGAAATTCCCCGATCCGGTCGTCGCGTATGCTGCCAGGAACAACATGGAGGTGCACATGGTTTGCAACCTCCTGATCGATGCGGGCGTGGAGGCCTACGCCGTCGAGGACCGCGCGCCGGGCGGGATGTGGATAGGCGGGACGAACTCCCAGTTCCACAAGCCGCAGGTCTGGATCAATCGACCGGATATCGAGCGGGCGAGGCCCGTGCTGATGGAGTACGACCGGAAGCTCGCGATGCGGAAGCTGCGTGACGCCCCTCCGGGCGGGGTCGAGGACTCGGGGCCGCCGATCCTCGTGCTCTGCGAGGAGTGCGGCGAGTCGTCGGAGTTCCCCTCGGTCCAGAAGGGCACGGTCCAGAACTGCCCCCGCTGCCTCGCCTTCGTGGACGTGGGGGAAGTCATGGATATCGAGGGCTGGGACGACGAGCCCGCCGAGGATGACGTGCCTCCCGAGGAAGACGACGACGCGGCCTGACCTCCCGCGGCTCCCGATCGGGAATCGCGCTCGATCCCGGGCTCGCGGATCGTCCAGCCGACAAGCAGGAACTTGCCGTCGTCGGGCGGCTCGAAATGGGCGGGCGGCCCGGCCCTTTCGGTCCCTCGGGGCCCCGGGCCGCCTCGCTCGCCTTTGGGCCCGCGCGGGGGGGGAGGCGGGCCGGGCCGACCCGTCACGCGGACCTCGGCGATGGGCGTGAAGGTGTCGCCCCCGGGCTCCAGCCGGTCGCGCACCGCGGCGAGCCGGGCCTCGGTCGTGAGCCAGAAGACCTGCCGCGAGGCCCCGGCCCATCGGCCGATCTCGCGACGAAACGCCCCGGTCCGCTCTGCGGGCGTGAGCGCGGAGGGAGGCGGCCGGGATTCGTCTCGATCGGGCCCCACGGGCCGCGCCGGTCGCGCGTCGCGCTCGAAGCCCTCCTCGGGGGCGAGCCGCCAGTCCCCCACGAAATCCAGGTGCTGCTGGACCCCTCCTTGCGCGATCACGATGCTTCCCGGAGGGACGTGCCGGGCGATCGCCCGCGTGACCTCGGCCAGCGCCCGGTTCTCGGACCGCAACCGGCTCAGGGCGAACGTCGAATAAGGCAGGCCCCAGGCGAGCGTTACGCCCAGGACGATGCGGCCCCACCTCCTCGCCCGCTCCGGATCGGTCTCGCCCTGGAGCTTCAGGAGCCACACCGCGGCGATCGTGTAGAGCGGGAACGTGGGGAGCAGGAACCGCATCGAGTGCGAGTCCGCGTGCCAGTAATAGGCCATGTATAAAAGCGTGATCGGCACGATCAGGGCGGCGAGGAGTTGGCCCTCGCGGCGAGTGTCGGGGCGCCTCGACAGCTCGATCAGCCCCTTCACCCCCACGGGAAACACGATCCCCACGCCCATGATCAGCAGCATGACCAGGAACGGCACCGCGTGCCTCACGAAGTATCCGATGCCGAAGCCCGTCTGCTCGCCCGACACGCTGTAGCCCGTCCGCCAGAACGCGCCGAACGCCGTCTGGTTGCGGATCGCGAGCGCCGCCAGGGGCACGCTCGCGCACAGGACGCCCGCCGCCACCGATCTCCACCATCGTCCGTCGCGGGGCGGGCTCAGGACCACGATCACGGCGAACGGGACGAGGAAGAGCGCCTCGGCGTAGCGGATCGAGGGGATCACGCCCAGGCACACGCCCACGACCGCCATCCACCCCGCCGCCCGCGAGCGTTCCCAGCGGATCCACGCATAAAGCGCCCAGATCAGGAAGAAGCCGACCGCCGTGTGCGAGTCGGCCCCCATCGCATGCTGATTGGCGAACGGGTTGACCGCCATGAGCGCCCCCGCCAGCAGGGCCCACCCCCGCCCCACCCACACGCGGACGACCAGGTACAGCCCCAGCAGCGACAGCGACCCCAGGACCGGGATGACCCAGAGCGCCGCAAGGGGCCCGAACGGGCGGAACACCACCGCGATCATCGCGGGCAGGCCCGGCGGATACTGGCCGAAGTATCGCCCCGGGGCCACGGACATCCAGTGGTCCCCCACATACTGCGCGGGGGACTCGACCTCGATGTCCGTCCGGCCCTGCCTGGCGATCAATCGCGCCTGGGCCAGATACCCGTTGGCGTCCGGGGTCGAGATCGCGGGCGCGAAGAACGCGGCCAGGAACGCGAGGTGGACGGCCACCAGAAGCGCGATCGCGCCCGGCCCGTCGGCCCTCCGCGCATCGAGCCTCGGTCGAGGCTCCCGAACCGTCAAGACCGTCATGCCATTCTCCTCCCGGACCGCCCTTCGAGCTGCATGGTTCCCGCCTCTCAGATACGCAACACCGGACCTCGCGTCGACATCCCGCCCCGCCGATTCCCGGTCCACCGACGCGCCCTCTCGCCCGCCCGGGTGAATTCGTATGATGGCCGACCTGGATTTCGGCCGACGCGGCCCTGGCAACCGGGGATGATCGACTCATGGGATGGATGCGCGGGCTCGGGACCCTGGCGAGGCGATGGATCGTGCTCTGGGCGATCCTCTTCTGGCAGGGCGGATTCATGTTCTACGGGGGGGTGGTCGTCCCGGTGGGCGGGAAAGTCCTGGGCTCCGACCGCGAGCAGGGGTTCGTCACCGCCGAGGTCACGAACTACCTGAACCTGGCCGGCGCCGTGGCCCTGGGCTTCTGGCTATGGGATATCCTCGCCGAGCGCGGCCCCTCACCCCTGGCGCGGCGCCTCCGCCTGGGGCTCTGGGCGGCGCTTGCGGTCTCCCTTTTGGTCCTCGTCTGGCAGCACGCGCAGCTCGATCGCCTGATCGACCCGGCGGCCTCCGCGATCCACGATCGCGGGCGGTTCGGCCTCTTCCACAGCCTCTACCTGTTCGTGAGCACGGTGCAATGGATGGGATGCCTGGGGCTCTCGGCCCTCACGCTCTGGGCCTGGCAGGCTCCGCCCCCCTCGTCGCCAAAAGATCCCCCCGCCCCCCACGCCTGAGCCCAAATCCGGGCAGGGAAAACCCGCAGGTCCTTGCCATCACGCCAGCTATGGCGCGTTTTTCTTTTGGCTGCCTATCTTGACCAGACGAACATTTCTGTACGGAATGCTCCGTAAGGAATCGAATGTGGTGCATGCGTTTGTCCTGTTTCTTGCAAATCGCTTCGAACTGCTACAAAACCGGACAGTCTGCCCAAAAGACGTGCTTAATCAGGAGCGGGCGGTGTGCGGTCATGGGAATTTCCGTTTTTGCGTCACGCCTTAAACTGTTATCCAACAAGAGTTTTGCGATTCGCCGTGCAAGCACGGATGCGTCGGGGTGCGGTTCGCGGCATGGGGCGTGCTCAAGGGCGGATGTCGGCTCCATGGGTCGATCGGATTCAGGATTGCTGTTCACCCAGATATCAGATCTTGAGGTTCTTTGGATGACATGTCGATGGATCGGTAGGCTTGTCGCGGGGGTCTTGCTGGGGGTGATCGCGGGCAGCGGATGCTCGTCCGAGGCGCCCTCGTCCGCGTCGACGAACGCCATGCACAAGACCTCGAACTTCTCGGCGGCGGAGCTGAACGCGCCCCTGAGTGCCAAGGCGAAGGCCAGCGGGGCCCAGGTCGCCGCCCCGCCCATGCGGTAATCCCGCCCCGCTCTGCCCCGCATGCCAGGCGGACCACCTCTCCCGGGTTCGCACGAGATTAGGGGGGACGATCCCCCCTGAGCAGTGTCGCACGCGCGGCGATCGGTCGCCGCGGCGTGTCCCAGGCTGCGCACGAAGCGAGCCTCAACCCAGGAGAGAATGCATGCGCCGTTCGAACGCTCGCGGATTCACGCTGATCGAGCTGCTGGTGGTCATTGCGATCATCGGCGTGCTGATCGCCCTCTTGCTTCCCGCGGTGCAGGCCGCCCGCGAGGCCGCCCGCCGCGCCCAGTGCACGAACAACATGAAGCAGCTGGGGCTGGCCTCGCACAACTACCTGGGCACGCACGGGTCGCTCCCGCCGGCCATGCTCGTGCCGTCGCCGGTGGACAACTGGGGCTGGTCCCCCAGCGGCCTGCTGGGCATCCTCCAGTTCATCGAGCAGGGCTCCCTGTACAACGCGTACAACGTCGGGGCCGTGCAGTGCAACGGCGGGGGGTGCGGCCTGTACAGCATGAACACCACCGTGTTCAACACGCAGGTCGGCGCGTTCCTCTGCCCCTCCGACGCCCCCAAGCGGATGGGCCTGACCCTGTCCAACTACGTGGGCAACCTCGGCGGGCCGTTCCAGATCAACGGCTACAGCGGCACCTACATCCCCACCAAGGACTGGGGCAACAGCAACAACAACCAGGCCGGCACGCTGACCATGGCCGCCGTGAGCGACGGCAGCAGCAACACCGCGCACTGGGGCGAGATCCTCACCGGCCACAACAACGCCGGGTCGGTCCGCGCCGGCGACTCCAACCCCGACAACTGGAAGCGGGTCCACTTCGAGACCGGCCTGAACAACACCACGCCCACCGCGGCCGGCGCCCAGGCCCTGGTCGACGCCTGCAAGAACCTGCCGGGCACCACCCCCGGCGTGGGCGGGAGCCGCGGCGACTGGTTCCAGGCCTATCCCTACTACGTCAACATCGGCGTGTACAACCACACCGGCCCGCCGAACTCCCGCTCCTGCGCCAACGCCCCGTGGAACACCTGGGGAGAGGACGTGTACGGCACGGCCCCGCCCACCAGCAACCACCCCGGCGGCGTGAACGTGACCATGACCGACGGCTCCGTGCGCTTCATCAAGGACAGCGTGAACCTGCAAACCTGGTGGGCCCTGGGCACCCGCAACGGCGGAGAGGTGATCAGCTCCGACGCCTACTGACCTCCCGCCCACGGTCCCATCGACCCCGCCCCTCCGCACCGCCCTGGACACGTCCACCGCGAGGCGGAGGGCCTTTGCATAATGGGGTCAGGTACAAATTGCGTGCAGGTGGAATCGTGCTTTATTGGACCTGGCCCCTTTGAATCGGGGCTAGTCGTAGCGAGCGTAACGCCGCCAGAGCCAGATCACGGCGACGACCCCGAAGCCCATCACGTTGAGCCGGACGAGGGCGGCGGCCTTGCTCAGCCGGCTCGCGTCCCAGTGTGCGGTCATGATGAGGACGAAGGCGAACCGCTCGAGCAGCAGGATCATCACCGCGATCCCCATCCCGAGGATCACTCCCCGCAGGGTGAACCGCTCTCGGGGCCGACGCGTGGCCGGCCTTGCGAGCCGCCGAAGTGACGCGATGGCCGGATCGAACGGCGAGGGGGCTCCATGCGCCACCTTCCAGAGCCCGATGATGCCCTTCTTGAGCCCATAGACGACGAGGCAATAGAGGAAGCTCAGGATCCAGCCCGTGAAGCGCCAGAGCGCGTCGAGCATGCCGTTGTCCCGGCCCGGATCCAGCTTCGAGAGGAGCAACCCGGCGAGGATCAGGGCCCACCACTGGACCAGGGTGCCCAGCCCTACGCCCAGACAGCCCCACCGCAGGACGAGCCCGATCGGCACGACCAGGGCCACGAACAGGCAGAGGCGGTCTGCGGTTTGCGGGCTCATGCGGGGGCTCCCGTCGGAAGGTTCGGCCTGACGACCCCCGATTCTATCTGACCCTCGAACCCTCGAAAACGATGCCTCCGGGCATGGGGTGGACGAACTGTGACTAGGATCGCGTCCGGGCTCGGCTTCTGGCCCCGGGCTGGGGATCCTCCGCGACCCGGGCGGATCGAGCCTCGATCCGGCAGGTCCGGACCCGACCGCACCCCGAGGAGTGGCGAAGCGATGCCTCCCCATCCCCTTCCCGCCCGCAACGTCGCGTCCGCAAGGTGGAACCTGCTCTGCGCGGTGGTCGTGGGCCTCGCGGCGTTCGCCTGGATGGCTCATGATCGGGGATCGGAGCCCGCCTTCCTCGATGAGTCGAGCAACATCGCCCAGGCCCGCGACTTCGACCTGGTGGTCAACGGCCAGTTCGACGACGCGTGGTGGCTGGCTGTCCCGGCGCTCGACCAGCCGCCCCTGAACCAGTTCCTGGTCGGCCTGGCCATGCGCCTCGGCGGATCTCCCCGGCCGGGGCCGAAGGCGGCCCTGGCGTGGCATCGGAAGTACAATCTGCGTCGCGTGGAGCCCGAGGACGCGATCGGGTTCGGGTATGCCTCGCCCTCCGTGCTCTCGGCGTCGCGATGGCCGGCGCACGTGTTCGGGGCCGTGGGCTGCGTGGCGGTCTTCGCCCTCGGGGTGCAGGTCCGCGACTGGCGCGTGGGGATGATCGCGGGGCTGTTGCTGGCCTTCAACCCCCTGTACCGCCAGCAGAGCCGGGTGGCCGTGAACGACGTCCCGTGCGAGGCCCTGGCCCTGGCCTCGGTCGCCGTGGCCTTGTGGGCGTGGAAGCAGAACGGGCTCGGCCGATGGAGGCCCACGCTCTGGGCCTGGCCGATCGCCGGAGTGCTGGGCGGGCTGGCCGTGCTGGCGAAGCTGACCGGCCTGATCGTGCTGATCCATGTGGCGGCCTGGACGCTCTTGGCGATGGCTTCCTCGGGCCGATCGCGGAGGGTGGGCGCGGTCCTCGGCGCGGCGGGGTTCGCGGTGGTCGTGGCGTTCGTGGTGGGGATGGGGAACCCCACGCTCACGGCGCAGCCGACCGGCCCGCTCGACCCGGAGACCCAGGCCCTGGCGAGCGAGGGGCCGCTCGGCCGCGCCATGGCGATGGTCAGGCACCGCATGCGGATGTCGGCCTTGCAGCAGGGGTTCTATCCGGAATATGCCCTCAAGACCCTGCCGCAGAAGGCGGGGATCGCGCTGGTGCAGGGGTTCGGGCGGTTCAGCCCGTTCGGCCCGGCCCACTCGCACCTGCCGAAGCTCTACGACTGGCCCCAGGACCGATGGGGGCTCGTTTGGCTGCCCTGGGTCGCCTGCGGGGCGGTCGCGGCCGCCGCGCGAGGCCGGAACCAGCGCCAGGAAGATCGGCCGCCCACCGCCTGGGCCGTGCTCGCCACCAGCGCCATCACCGTGGTGTGCGTGGTGGGCTACATCCCCATGGCCTGGGACCGCTACCTCCTCCCGCTCCTGCCCTGGAGCGCCCTGCTGGCCGCCCTGTTCGCGGTTGCGCTCTACGACCGCCTGGCCCGGATGTTCCGCCAACCCCATTGAGAAGGGGCCGGGTCCATCAGGTCGGATCTGCCGAAAGACGATCGCGGTTCGGATGGATTGGACCCGACCCGGCTTAAAGAAAGTGGCCGACGATGTGGGAGTGGGCGGGCGTCTCGTTCTTCGGAGCGGTCGTTTCCGGGCGACCGATGCGATAGGCTGGGGCCATCAAGCGGCGATCGCTCCCTCTTCCCGATAAGAGACCAGCCATGATCAGTTCCGAGAGTCGTTCGCGGACGCCAGGTCCGGGGATCGGGTTCGTTGTCCTGGGGCTTCTGGCCCTGATCGCTTGCCCCGCCGTGGGACGTGATGAGCCCCCGGGCGCGGTCCTCGACAAGCAGCGGCTGCTCGACGCGCAGACCTTCTGGGACAACCGCGACTGGGACTGGTACAAGGCGAACATCCCGTTCTTCGAGTGCCCCGACCCCGCGATCAACACCACGTATTATTATCGCTGGGAGCTGATCACCAAGCACCTCACGTACGGGTCGCCCGCCAGCGGGTACTCGTTCACCGAGTTCATCGACCGCCCCTTCTGGTCGGGCGCGTATGGGGCGATCAGCTGCCCGGCGGGGCATCAGCTTTACGAGGTCCGGTGGCTGCGCGACCCGCGCATCGCTCGCGATTATGCGAGGTACTGGTTCAAGACGCCCGGCGCCCAGCCCCGCAACTACAGCACATGGCTGGCCGACGCCGTGTGGGCCGTGCACCGCGTGCATCCCGACGCTCCGTTCGTGACCAGCCTGCTGGACGGCCTGAAGACGAACTACGAAGGCTGGGCGGCGCGGCATTATGACCCCAAGGTCGGGCTGTTCTGGCAGACCGGGCACGACGACGGGATGGAGTACAACATCAACAGCCGGCAGACCCGCGACCCGAACCGCGGGGCACCCGGCTACCGGCCGACGCTCAACGCCTACCTGTGGGCCGATGCCCTGG
>JANOBY010000149.1:0-3384 GCA_031411935.1 Planctomycetales bacterium
GTCGGAGAAGAGGATCGCGCCGTCGCGGGCAAGCGCGGGGCCCTCGGTGAATTCCCCCTCGCCCCAGAGCTTTTCCAGGACGGCCCCTCTGGGGATGGGCGAGGAGAGGCCCAGCATCACGACGACCAGAGCGACCATGGGGAGCCTCACGAAATCCGGAGTAAAGAGCCCCTCAGCTTGTAGCGGGGCCGACCCGTTGGGGCAAGCCCGTGGGATTTTCGGTAGGATGGTGGGGAGGTTTCCCGCAGGCCCCCGCTCGCCGAAGGTTCAAGCATGTTTACCGGACTCGTGGAAGCGTTGGGGACGATCGAGAGCGTGGCCGAGGAGAACGCAGGCCGGCGGCTCGTGGTGGAGTGGCCGGGGCTGGACTCGCCCCTGGCGCTGGGCGAGAGCGTGGCCGTGAACGGGTGCTGCCTGACCGTGGTCGCGTCCGAGCCCGGGCGATTCACCGTCCAGGCCGGGCCCGAGACCCTCCTGCGCACGAACCTGGGCCGCAAACGGGCGGGCCACGCGGTCAACCTGGAGCGATCCCTGCGCGTGGGGGATCGCCTGGGCGGCCACTTCGTCCAGGGCCACGTGGACACCACCGCGACCCTGACCGAACGCCGCCCCGAGGGGGAGTGGGAGTTCCTCGCCTTCCGGATCGCGCCGGAATGGACCCCGCTGATGGTCCCCAAGGGCTCGATCGCCGTGGACGGAGTGAGCCTCACCCTGGTGGACGTGGGGCCCGAAACCTTCTCGATCATGCTCATCCCGCACACCCTGAGCGTGACCACCCTGGGTCAGCTGCAACCGAACGACCTTGTGAACATCGAGGCCGACATGCTGGCCAAGCATGTGCAAAAACTCTTGAGGCAATGAAGCAAAGAGTTTCACGCAGAGGCGGGGAGGCGCGGAGAGAATGCATGAGAATGAGATTTCAGGGATCATTTTGGATTCGGCCCTGAAGGTGCATCGAGCGTTGGGGCCAGGGTTGCTTGAATCGGTTTACGAGGCCGTGCTCTCCTACGAGCTTGAGAAGCGGGGCATGCAGGTACACCGTCAGATGCCGATCCCGATCATCTACGAAACCATTCATATTGGCGAAGGGTTCCGGGCCGATCTCCTCGTGAATGGGAAGGTCATCATCGAATTGAAGTCGATCGAGCAACTCGGCCCCCTTCACAAGAAACAATTGCTCACCTATCTCCGTCTTTGCGGGCTTCACCTTGGTATCCTCGTCAACTTCAACGTGACTTTCCTGAAAGATGGTTTCCATCGCGTTGTCGACAACTTAACCTGAATGTCGACATCCTTCCTGTGCTCCTCTGCGTCTCCCCGTCTCTGCGTGAAACGTATCATCCATGAACCGCCAGACCCAGAGCTACCTCCGCAACCTGTTCGCGCGTCGCGGGATCGCGCCCCAGCATCGGTATGGGCAGAACTTCCTGATCGACCTGAATATTCATGAGCTGATCTTCAAGGCCGCGGACATCGGGCCGAGCGACGTGGTGCTGGAGATCGGCCCGGGGGCGGGGGCGCTCACGGCGATCATGGCCGAGGCCGCGTCGGCGGTGGTGGCCGTGGAGATCGACCCGGCCATGGCCCGGCTCACGAAGGAGGCCACCGGCGGGCGGCTGAACGTCCGCGTGCTGAACATGGACGCCCTGGCCAGCAAGCACACGATCGAGCCCGAGGTCCTGAGCAACGTGCGCGCGGGCCTGGCCGTGGGGCCCGACCGCAGGTTCAAGCTCGTGGCGAATTTGCCCTACAACATCGCCACGCCCATCCTCTCGAACCTGCTCATCTCGCCCGACCTCTCCCCGGCGATGATGGTGGTCACGATCCAGCTCGAGCTGGCCGACCGCCTGAAGGCCGACGCGAACACCAACGCCTACGGGGGGCTCTCGGTCCTGGTGCAGTCGCTGGCCGACGTGGAGATCGTCCGCACACTCCCGCCCAAGGTCTTCTGGCCCCGGCCCAAGGTCGACTCGGCCATCGTGAAGATCACGGCCAACCCCGAGAAGCGAGCCCGGATCGCCGACCTCGCCTGGTTCAACGCCGTGGTCCGCAAGATCTTCCTCCACCGCCGCAAGAACCTCCGGGGCGTCCTGCACACCGCCTGGAAGAGTCACTGGACCAAGCCCGAGGTCGACGCCCTGCTCGAAACCCTGGGCCTCACCGGGACCGTCCGCGCCGAGGCCATGAACGTCGAGGAATTCCTCTCCCTGGCCGAAGCCCTCAAGGCCCGCTTCGGCGCCATGGCCGAGGACCTGGAGGAGGCGGAGGGCGGAGACGAGGAAGCCGAGAGCGAGCCCGAAGCCGCGGACGACTGACCCGCGGCCGGTTCCTCGGTCCATCGCGATGCCGCCGCTCCCGTTGATGGCACCCGAGAACCACCGGCGGAATGACGGGGGGCCTGGCCCCCGATCGGCGGTCAAAATGGCGTATTACGACAGATGTAAAATGTGTAAAGCCTCATTCCCCTCCACGGATCGGCGGATTTTTGTCTATCGCCAAAGGAGTTACGTCGACGCTAAAGTGTACTGTTTCGTTTAGAGACGGGAGTTGCCAGAGTGCAAGGCTGGCGCGGGGACCGCTGGACTTCGCTTCCATCGGTCGAGACTATGAGTACAGCGTGCCAGTGATCAGACGCCGTCGTGTCCGTGGAATTCAACTCGGGCGATGGGGTGACCGTGCCGAACTTCGAGGTGTTGACTGGTCTCCCACCGTATGGCCCTCAAGCCGAAGCCTTCTCAGCAACGGGTCAAGGCTTGCACCGCGAGGGGCTCGTGGTCCGATTCGTCGACTCTCGGGGGCGAGATTGGATCGGCAACTTCCAACCCGGCCTCGGGGGCATTAGTGACGCGGTCCAGCATCCCGACGGGCGGCACATCTTGGTGGTCGCTGGAGGGCAAGGGTACATCGTCGACCCCAACGAGCGGGCGAGTCGGCAATACTTCGGCGGCGATGTCCAGGACATCCTCCCCGTGCCGGACTTCGGCGTCCTGATCGGGAACGCCCTCTGGTTCGAGGCCATCGGTTCGGCTGGCACGCTCTGGACCAGCGGCCGCATCTCCTGGGACGGGATGCAAGGGTTGGCAATTGACGGGCGGATACTTAGGGGGGAGTCCTGGGATGCTCTCACCGATAGGTGGGTCCCTTTCGAGCTGGACCTCGTCACGGGATGCTGGAATGGCGGGGCGAAAGGGGACATTCTACTTTATCATAAAACTTGCGTGATTCAGGAAGATTGGGCAAGGAAAAAGTAGAATGTCCCGAATGGCATTAAGCGAACGATAAGCCGAAGCGATCCAAGGGCTTGAGATGAAAAGGGCCTCCCGGCACGATGGCGTTGCTTGACGACCCCATCGCACAAGGAGGCACCCCGATGCATCACCGGAT
>JANOBY010000150.1:0-1805 GCA_031411935.1 Planctomycetales bacterium
CCGAGTCGTAGGGAATCTTGCCGGTCGAGCACCAGGTGTCGAGACGCTCCATGAACGCCTCGTCCTCGGTCCAGTCGGGCGCATCGGTCCAGACCCGCGAGGCGTCCCGGCCTACGGTTTCCAGCGAGGCGGCGGTATTGAGGAGGGCCACCAGTCCGGGCCAGGTCCCCGAGAAGTTGGAGGCAAGGAGCAACGGGTTGTCCCGGCCCACGACCCCATCGACGGTGTGAGGCGCGTAGGCCCAGTGGACGAACACGCCGATCATGGGGTCATCGATCGGTCCGAGCTTCTCGATCGACTGGCCCGGCCTGGTGAGGAAGCCTTCGACCAGATAAGGGGATCGGCCGAGCTTTTCGAGCGCGGCCGTGAGCTGGCGGGTCGTCTCCCTGGCCTGCGGCAACGCCCACTCGTTGGGCTTGGTTCGATAGTCTCCGGGCCAGAACAGGGCGACTCGTCGCGACATGGGAGGGAGCTCGGTTCGCGGTTCGGGGATCCTGCCGGGAGTGGCAGGCGCATCTCGCAGAGTTTATAGTGCCGGACTCCGTCGAGCCACCAGGATCCCGTTGCGAGAACTTAGCCCATGTATGACCTCGTGGTGATCGGCGGAGGCTCAGGGGGGCTCAACGTGGCCTCGGCGGCGGCCCGCATCGGGGCGAAGGTGGCGTTGATCGAGAAGAATAAGCTCGGAGGGGAATGCACCCACTCGGCCTGTGTCCCGAGCAAGGCCCTGCTCCGCGCGGCCCACCTCGCCCACTCTTGCCGCATAGGCGAGCCGTTCGGGATCTCGGTGGAGAACGTGAAGGTCGATTTCCCGGCCGTGATGAAGCGTGTTCGCTCGGTGATTGCCAGCTTTTCCGAGGGCGACTCCGAATCGACGCTCCGCGAAAAGGGGATCGAGGTTTTCTTCGGTTCCCCCCGGTTCGAGGCCTACGACTCGCTCGTGATCGATGGGAAGACGCGGGTCGAGTCTCGCCGATTCGTGGTCGCCACGGGCTCGCGGCCGGCCATCCCGGAAATCCCGGGACTTCTGGAAACGGGATACCTGGATAATCAGACCCTTTGGGAACTGGACGAGCTTCCGCAGAGCCTGGCGATCCTGGGCGCGGGGCCGGTCGGCCTGGAGTTCGCGCAGGCCTTTCGTCGGCTCGGATCCAAAGTTGTCGTTTTCGATCGGAATGACGAGATTCTCTCCCGCGAGGATCCGGACGCGGCCTCGGCACTTCGTGGTTGTCTCGAATCCGAGGGGATCGAATTCCAGAGGAACGTCGAGGTCACGGGGGTGGGCCGCAAAGCCGAGAAGCTGATCGTCAAGTGTCGCTCCCGAAGCCAAGACGCGGCCAGCGAGGGACTCTTCACGCACCTGCTGGTCGCAACGGGAAGGGTCGCGAACATCGAGGGGCTGGGGCTCGAAGCCGCCGGCATTCCCAATGCCACAAAACGAGGCATCCCCGTGGACGACTATGGGGCCACCAGCGCCCCGACGATTTATGCGATCGGCGACGTGACCGGGCGAGATATGTACACGCACGCCGCGGAACGCGAAGCGGCCGTGATCTTCCAGAACGCCGTGCTCAAGATCCCGAAAAAGCTCCGCCGCGACGCGATCCCCCGGACGATCTACACCGATCCCGAATTCGCGTCCGTGGGACTCACCGAGCGTGAGGCCCGGCCCGGAGCGTGCGACCGGGCGGCGGCGTTCCTCCTCGAAGCCGGCACCCCGTCCCCCCGGCAGGCCGCATGACGGATTCACGAACTTCTCGCGGCAGTCGCCCCGCCCGTCCGATAGGATGGCGGGAACTTTTCCC
>JANOBY010000151.1:0-7510 GCA_031411935.1 Planctomycetales bacterium
CAAACGGACTCCGTCCCACCGTCGGATGCTCCTGCGCAACCTGGCGACGTCTTTGCTCGAGCACGGCAGGATGGAGACCACCTTGGCCAAGGCCAAGGAGATCCAGCCCTACACCGAGAAGCTGATCAGCATGGCCCGCAAGGGGTTCGACCTGAACGAGTTCCGTCGTGCCCTGGCCGTGATCACGAAGAAGGACGTCTGCTTCAAGCTCTTCAATGAGATCGGCCCCCGCTACGCCAACCGTTCGGGCGGATACACCCGCATCTTCAAGCTGGCGAAGGTCCGTCAGGGCGACGCCGCGCCGATGGCGATCATCACCCTGCTGGGCGAGGACGAGCAGGTCAAGGCCCCGGTCCGTCCGGCCCTGACCGCGACCTCTTGACGAGCCTCGGCCTTCCGATCTGTTCTTCTCCCCGGGCCAGGCTGAGCGGACGTCCTTCACGTCCCTTCGGCCTGGCCCGAGGTGCGTCTTCCACAACGGGTCGCCATTCGGAGCCTACCCCATGAGCACCGACACCCTCTTCGCCAGGATCGCGCGTGGCGAATTGCCCTGCGCCCGCGTGCTCGAGACCGATCACGCACTGGCCTTCCTCGACATCCACCCGGTGAACCTCGGCCACGTCCTGCTTATCCCCAAGGCGCCCTACCGCACGGTCGCCGACCTGCCCGACGAGCTCTCCGCCCATCTGGGATCGCTCCTGCCCCGCCTCTGTCGCGCCGTGCAGAAGGCCACGGGAGCCCCGTCCTTCAACGTGATCGCCAACTGCGGGACCTCCGCCGGCCAGACCGTCCACCATATCCACTGGCACATCATCCCCCGGTTCGAGGACGACGCCGTCCGCTGGCCCTGGCCCCACGCCGCCTACGGCGACGACCTCGGCATGAACGCCATGCAGGATCGCATCGTCCAGAGTCTCGCCGAGCCGAGCTAGAGGCCACCGTCAGGCCCGGCGGCCGGCAACATCCCGCTCCGTCAGGATCAGTCCATGGGGCGAATATTCTGATTTTAGCGCTTCTGTGTCCTTGCGTATGCCTGTGGCCTTCCGTATAGTGTACGGGCGCATCAGGAAAACGCTTGCACGGAGGGCTGTATCATGGCGACGCTCACCGGGGTTCGGGGCCGATATGCGGCCCTCGCCGTCTTGAATCGCGGGTCGATCCGGGAGGTTTGCTTGCTGGGCACTCTGCCCGAAGAGGGGGGCGTGGAGGAGGGCCATGCCGTGACCTGGGCCGGCTCGTCGTACCGGGTGATCGCGGCCGAGGCCGAGGGGTATGTCCACCTGCGCCCCGTCGAGTCGACCGGGTGGTGAGGAGGAGCATCGTCCCGTTCGCGAGCCAAGGACCCGGCCATGCCCCCCCCTTCTGCCTCTTGCCTTGTGGTCCCGCCCGTCGCGATCCGCGACCGTGACCCGTCGGACCCGGCGTTCAAGTCGGTCGAGCTGGCCCAGAGAGGCCGGATGGTCCTGGACGTGGCGACCGCCGACCTGGCCGCGGCCGAGCAGCACCTCGGCGCGTTCCATGAGACGACCTGGCACTTTCGCAACGCCCTGGCCGAGGCCAAGCGGTCGTGGGAACGCCTCCGCGCCGAGTACGGCACTCGTGCCCTGGAGACGGCCTTGGCGGAGCCCCCGCTGACCACGATGGTCCTGGGGGGAGAGGCCCGGGGCCGGGCGCGGGTCGTCCTGATCGCGATCGCCGGCAAGACCTTTCGCGCCGAGCCGATCGACGTGACGAGCCTGGAGCACGCCCGCGTGATGTGGCGGCTCACGCACCTGCCTGCCTCGGATGACGGTCCGTACTATGTGGCCTCGCTGGACGACAGGTCGCAACGATGCGACTGCGCCGAATGGGTCTACACGGTCGCCGAGATTGAGGGGGCCCCGCCCTGCAAACACATCCGGGCCCTGGGCTCGCTGGGCTGGATCTAGGGCCCGTCTTGCTCGTCCTGCTTGCGAGGGCGCCGGCTTGGCCGACGTCAGATCTTCACGCGCCGGGGCGTGTTCGATCGGGATGTCCCTCTGATTCTTTCCCACAACCTGTTTAAACGTGTCCTACCGTTCGTGAGGACTGGTAAGCGCGTAGCGATATGCGAATTGCGGCGAATGATCTCGTCTTGCGGATTGACTACACTGGGATTTCTGGTCTAAATGGAGAGACGACGCAGTCTGGAGCTTTGAGGGAAGAGATTATGCCGAAGGACCGGCGCTTTTTTGGTCGGGAGCCAGGTTGATGATGATGTGCGCAATGCGGAATCGTAAAGCGGCCCTGTCGGCGTTCTGTCTGGGGGCTTCGCTCCTGGGCAGCGGGGTGGACGTATGGGCCCAGGCCCCGTCGCCCCAGGCGACCGCATCGGTCCAGGGCGGGACCACCACGGTTCAGGTCCCGCGGACCGAGACGACCTACCGCACGGTTTACGACACCGTGACGGATCGGGTCCCGGTCGTGCAGATGCAGACCCGCATGCGGACCGAGTTCCGCACCGAGACCGTGCCCGTGACCCGCACCGTGACCGACGCCGTCCCGACCGTCCAGACCCAGACCCGCTACCGCACCGAGTATCGGTCCGAGACCGTGCCCGTGACTCGGACCGTGACCGACGCCGTCCCGACCGTCCAGACCCAGACCCGCATGCGGACCGAGTTCCGCACCGAGACCGTGCCCGTGACCCGCGTGGTCAGCGAGACGGTCATGACCCCGCAGGTGACCACGGTGAACGTTCCCCGCCAGCAGGTGGTGAACCAGACCGTGACCCGCATGGTCCCTCGGGCCGTGCAGACCACCCAGAAGCAGCAGAGGGCGGTCACCACGCTCGAAACCGTCATGCAGACGGTCATGAGGTCCGAATGTTTCACCGTCATGCAGCCGAGGACCCACACGGTCATGCAGCCGCAGACCACGATGGAGCAGGTCCCGGTGACCACCTGCCGCCAGGTGGTCGAGGAGCAGGGCGGATATGAGCCCCGCATGGTCGCCGTGCCGTCGGCCGAGCCCTGCGGTTGCGGCGCCGCCCGCGTGGGGCACGGTTGCGGGATCCTGGCCAAGCACGGCCACGGACGCGCGGCCCACGCCTGCACCTCCGCGTGCCAGACGGTCTACGTGTCTCGCCCCGTGGTCCGCAACATCCAGGAGACGAGCTTCGTGACCCGTCCCCGCACCACCATGGTGCCCGTGGAGCAGACGGTGAACGTGCCCGTGATGCAGACCCGTCAGGTCCCGGTGGAGGTCGCGAACCGGGTGCCCCGCACCCGGATCGAGGAGTTCGACGTTCCCGTGACCACCTACGTGACCGACGCCGTGAACGAGGTCGTGCCCGTGACCACCACCGTGATGGTGCCCGAGCAGCGCACCCAGATGGTCCCCACCATCCAGAACCGCACGGTGAACGAGACCCAGACCCGCCAGGTCCCGTACAGCGTGCCCGAGCAGTTCCAGGTCACCGTCATGACCTACCAGAACCGCACCGTGACCGACAACGTGACGAGGCAGGTCCCCGTGACCGTGCCCGAGCAGGTCCAGGTCACCGTCATGACCTACCAGAACCGCACGGTGAACGAGACCCAGACCCGGCAGGTCCCCTACCAGGTGCCCGAGCAGTTCCCGATCACGACCTACGAGTTCCGGCCCCGCCAGGTGGCCCGCCAGGTGGCCGAGTCCCGCGTGGTTTACGACACGGTGACGGTGCCCGCTCCGGCCCCCGCCGCCGTTTCGCCCTCCTCGCAGGCGACTCCTCAGAAGTAAGTGCGTTTCACGCAGAGACGCGGAGGGGACGCAGAGGACGCGGAGAAGACAGGAATGCGACTCGAAAGAGTTCCTCCTCTTCTCCCCGACCTCTGCGTCCTCTTTGCGTCTCTGCGAGAAACGTCTTCATTCGGCTCGGCTCTGGAGGAAGCGGAGGGGAGGCGGAGGCCCATCGCCGGCCTCGGTGTCGTCCTCGTTGCGTTCCTGCCGGGCCGTGATCACGTGCTCGATGCGCGGGGCGACGAACTCCTCCATCGCGAGCAGAGCATTCGACCCGCCCCGACGGACCTGGTCCTTCGACGGCCTCGTGAGCCCTCCGCCCCAGAATCCCCGGGCGGCCACTCCCAGGACCACGGCGCCCAGGCCGACCACCACCCACTCGCCCGCGTTCATGGCTCGCCCCCTCGACTCGTGTGAGAGCCACTGGACGCCCCGACCGCGTTTCTCGCTCAGGAGGACGAGGCCCCCGGGACGCCCGACGCGACCACGGGCCGGGCTCGGGGCGGGACGGGCCCCCTCCACTCGATGGAGTAGCCGTATTCCTGGGCGAAGGCCTCGACGCCCTCGCGAGTCTGCGGGACGCTCAGGCCCGAGGTCTCGCGATAGAAGCCGCTGCCGGACCGCTTCCAGCTGACCTCCGAGCCGAACAACTGACCTCCAGCCTCGTAAACGACCAGGCACTTCATCGGGGGCGGCTCCGAAATCCGGGTTCTTGCTCGGGGGCGATCAGATCCCCAAGAGCTTACCCCCGAACCCCGGGACGAGCAACGGCGAGACGCCTCGCTTGCCCGGAAGCCGCCGATGGACGTATGGTGGGGCCGCACGCGAACCCCCTCGCCCGGAGTCTGCCCCCGATGTCCGTGCCCGACTATTACAACCGGGTCAACCTCGACCTCCTCCACGTGATCCCGCCCCACGCCCGCGCGGTGCTTGAGGTGGGCTGCGGCACCGGCGCGATGGCCGAGCAGTTCCTGGCGATCAACCCCGGCACCCGCTACGTGGGGATCGAGATGAACGCCGAGGCCGCCGCGATCGCCTCCACGAGGCTCGCTCGCGTGATCGTGGGCAACGTGGAGACGCTCGACCTGGCCGATCTGGGCCTGGAGCCCGAGTCGTTCGATGCGCTGGTCTTCGGCGACGTGCTCGAGCACATGACCGACCCGTGGCGAGTCCTGGGCGAGCTGGCGCGCCTGCTGAGGCCCGGCGGGCAGGCCCTGGCGTGCATCCCCAACGTGCAGCACTGGTCGGTGATCGTGGACCTCCTGCGCGGGAGGTGGGAGTACCAGGACGAGGGGCTCATGGACCGCACCCACCTGCGGTTCTTCGCGGCCGAGAGCCTCCGCCCCATGTTCTCCGGGGCGGGCTTGCAGGTCTTCGACGTGAGGCCCCGCTGGTGGCCCGGCCCCGAGATCGAGGCGTTCGAGCGGATGATGGCCCCGGTCGTCCAGTCCCTCGGGCTCGACCCCGCGCAGTTCGCCCTGAGGACCCGCGCCGTGCAGTACGTGGTGCGATCGGTCAAGTCGAGCGAGCCCCCCCGCCCGATCGCCATCCAGACCCTCATCGGCGAGCCCCTGGTCTGCGCCCGCGTGCGCGTGATGGAGCCCGATCGCTTCCTGGGCACGATCCCCGGGGTCCGCACGATCGCCGCGACCGACGCCAGCCTGCTCGGCCAGGTCCTGCCCGAGGAGCAAAAGGTCTTCATCCGCCAGCGCAACATCCTGGACGACAATTTCCCGGCCAACGGCCAGTCCACGCTCGTGAAGCTCGGCTACCTCGTCGTGTGCGAGTTCGACGACGACCCCGCGCACTTCCTCGACGGGGGGGACAGCCGGCACCTGACCTTCACGGCCTCCCACGCCGTGCAGACCTCCACCGAGACCCTGGCCGAGATCCTCCGCCCCTTCACCCCCCACGTGAAGGTCTTCGCCAACCAGATCGCCGTTTTGCCGCCCCCCCGCCCGCCGAGGGCCGAGGGGCCGGTCACGCTCTTCTTCGGGGCACTCAACCGCGAGAAGGACTGGGCCGAAATCCTCCCGGCGCTGGACCGCGTGCTCGCCGAACGGGGCGACTCGGTGCGAGTGAACGTCGTGTACGACCAGGCATTCCACGACGCGCTCTCGACCCCGAGCAAGACGTTCGAGCCCCTGTGCCCTTACGATCGCTATACCGAGATCCTCCGAAGCTCGGACATCGCGCTCCTGCCGCTGGGCCCCACGAGGTTCAACGCCTGCAAGTCGGACCTGAAGTTCATCGAGTGCGCGGCCCACGGAACGGTCGCCCTGGCCAGCCCCACGGTCTACGCGGGGACGATCGACCCCGGCAAGACCGGCCTGATCTACGAAGGTCCCGAGGACTTCGAGGCCAAGCTCCACCGCCTGATCGACGACGCCATCTTGAGGCGAACCCTCGCCGACGCCGCCTATCGCTACGTGGCCGAGAACCGCATGCTCGCCGGGCATTACCGCGAGCGATACGACTGGTACGCGAAGCTCCTGAGCAAGAAGCCCATGCTCGACCGCGAGCTCAGGCAGCGCGTGCCCGAGCTCTTTGTGTGAGCGATCGCGGGATGCGGGGTCAGAGCGTCTTGAGGTACTCGATCACGTCCAGGCGTTCGTCCTCGGTGAGCTTGTCGCCGAAGGTGTGGCCCTTGTTCGACAGGCCCCAGCGTGCGGTGTCGAACACGAAGCGGGCCTCGTGCGCCGGGGCCTTGGGGTCGACCGTCCCGGTGAACGGCTCGTTCTTCCAGCCGAGCTTCGCGGTGTCGTAGTTCTCGAAGTCGGTGGTCGCGGGGCGGCGGAACTTCGAGGGGCGTTCCGACGACTTCAGGAGCTGGTAGATCGTCGGCACCGACCCGTTGTGCAGATACGGCGCGGTGGCCCACACCCCGTCGAGCGGCGGGGCCTGGTAGCCGACCTGCTCCTCGTCCACTTGATAGTCGGCGAACCACGTGGAGTTGTAGTGCGCCACGAATCTGTCGCTCACGCCCTTGAGCCGCGCGGGGTCGGTGTTGATCACGTCCAGGGGGACGATCTTGTTCGGATAGGTCGGGTTGTCGCCGTAGGTCCCGTGGCACCGGACGCAGGTTTTGGCGAACACGACCTCGCCCCGCTGGGCCTTCTCGCCGTCGATCGGGAAGGGATATTTGGGGGCCTTCAGGCTCTTGAGATAGCTGTTGACCTTCTCGAAGGCGGGCTCCATGGCCTTGAGCTCGTCCAGGGTCTTCTCGCCCATGGTGAACTGCATGTTGGAGCGGGCCGAGCGGGCGTCGGTCCGGCCGTCGAAGTACTTGGTGGACTTCTTGCCGAGGATCCACCAGGCCGGTGTGTCGAGCTCGGGGATGTTCGCGCCGGTGATCATCGGAAACGTGCGGTAGGAGAGGTCGGCGTTGCGCAGGCTGAGCAGGAACACCGCCATCTGCCCGGCGTTCACGGTCCCGCGAGAGGTGTTCAGCGTGAACGGGATGGGCACGAATTTGCGGCCCTCGGCCAGGTTCAGGTCGCGGAACAGCTCGGTCAGGTCGAGCTGCGAGTTGCCCAGCCCCACGTAGCTCGTCCCGCCGATCGACCCGCCGTGGCAGGCCATGCAGTCGATCTGGAGGCCCGTCTGCATGCCGTCCTTCGAGGTGGCCGTCACGATGTCCCGCACCAGTTCGTCGTACCGCTGGTTGTCGGCGATCCGCTTGCGGAGCCAGTCGTGCCACATCTGGCTGCGGCGGTTCTGGGCCGGACCGTTCGGCTGCTCCAGAGCCACCGTATTGTTGCCGGTGATGTCG
>JANOBY010000152.1:0-2980 GCA_031411935.1 Planctomycetales bacterium
GGGACTAGAGGCGTCCTGAGCAATCTGGGGGAGGCCGTTTACCCCTCACAGTCCCGGAAATTGCCCGCCCAAAGGTCGCAGTTTAACGATCCTCGCATCAGCGAACATTAAAGTAAGTACCATTGGGCGTCCCTGCCCGCCAGAAGCCGTTTCAGGCGGGCAGGGACCTCCGCCCTACTTCAAGGGAGCGCTGCTATGTTCGAGCGTGAACTTAGGGAAAGGCTTATACCAGCTTGGTCATCCCTCGGCGTATGGTCTCGGCGACCTGGGCGGGGCCGTACCCGTGCTCGACCATCAGGCAGGGGATTTCGTTTTGCTCGCATAAGGGGCGGAGACGTTCGGGGACGTGATGGCTTATGAAATTTTTGAGCAAAAGGACGAGGTCCACCCCGTGGTTGCGGATCCGTTGCTCGAAGCTGTCGAGCATGGCCGGGCGGGTCCCTTCGTAGTTTTCCCAGTCGAGCTCGTCGAAGGAGAACACGCGCTGGAGGGTTCGCCTTATGTCCTCGCGGGCGGACCCGCCGATCATGAGCACGCGGCGGTTCTTGGTCCAGGAGAGGAGGTCGGCGAACTGCTCGTTGAGCGAGTCGTCGGACTTGTCCTCGACCTGTTTGATGCGGTCCAGGTGCTTCCTCACGGCGCGGAAGTCGCCCCCGGTGAGCAGGTCGCGATAGGGCATGACGAGCTCGAGCAGGTCGGGGTCGCCGGCCCCGTATCCGCTGATCACGCGCGAGAGGGCGTCCTGGAACTCGTCCACGCCCTCGTCGGGCAGGTGGAAGCGTGCGATCACGCCCTTGAGCTCCTCCAGGGCGTTCTGGGCGGACTCGCGGGCGATGGTCTTGCGTTCGGCCTCGCGCACCTGCTGGTCGCGGCGACGCTGCTCCACGTCCTTGCCGCGTCGGGCGTTCTGGCTGGCGAGCTGGAGCTGCTGCTCGGCCTCGGCCACGTAGGCGTCCCAGTCGGTCTTGAAGCCCTGGCGGAAGGCCTCGATGTAGCCGGGCTCGTACTGCTTGGAGATGCCGACCAGGCGGGGGAAGATCCTCAGCAAGAGGGCGCGATCTTCCTCCCCCACGTCGGGCATCTCCAGGTCCTGGAGGCGGCGGAACCGGCCGATCCAGATGGTGAGCTGGGCGAGCTGCTCGCGGGGGTCGAGCACGCCGAAGTGGTTCACGGCGTCGTCGACCTCTCGCGAAAGGGCCTGGATCTGCCCGGCGGGAAGCAAAAGTTCGGCGGAGCGGGCCACGCGGTCGTCGCCGGCGAAGTCGCCCGCGAGCTGGGGCTGGAGGCGGTCGAGCTCCTTGCGGATCGTGGCGTAGAGCTCCATGGCGGTCTGGAGGGCCTTGCGGGCCTCGCTGGCCGAGCGGGTGATGGTCTCCAGGCTGGACAGGGAGGTGCGCCTCTTCTGGTCGATCTCCCGTCGGCTGGCGTCGCACTCGGCGGTGTAGACGACCGCGTCGTCGCGGGTCACGGCGCCCGAGGAGAGCAGGAACGCGATCTTGCGCTGGAGGTCCTTGAGCTTGACCTCGTCGGCCTCGGCCTCTTCCAGGGCCTTCTGCAGGTCGGGCCTCTCCTCGTGCAGGCGCTTGTCGGCCAGGCGGGCTCGCTCCTCGGCGGCCCTCAGGTTCTCGGCCGCCTGGCGGGTCTCGACCCCCAGCTTTTGCGCCCGGGATTTCGCCTCGGCCTGCCGGACCATTTCCGCGAGTCGTTCCAGAGAAGAAGCCATGATAACAATCTCAATCGTTAATTCAGGTCGCGCGGGAAGAGCTCCCCGTGCACGACGGGGAATCCAGGCAGAAGTGGAACTCGGCTTGGACGTAGTCGGAGAGGACGGGGGGAGCCAGACTGGACTTGAGCGAGTTACGCGGAAATAGTAGCGAGAACGACCGACCTGCGGCAAGCCCAGGCCCCTCCTGCAAGGCAAACCCACGCCATTTGCGCCGATCGGGCCGCATCACGGCGATGCGGCCCGAAGCGCGGAGACTCATGGCGCCAACTCAGGCCATGTCGAGCCTGCGGTTGACCTCGTCCCAGTTCACCGTGTTCCACCAGGCCGCCACATATTCGGGGCGACGGTTCTGATATTTAAGGTAGTACGCATGCTCCCAGACGTCCAGCCCCAGCAGGGGGACCAGGCCCTCGGAAAGCGGGGTATCCTGGTTGGGCGTGGAGGTCACGGCGAGCTTCCCGCCCTTCCCGGCCACGAGCCAGGCCCATCCCGAGCCGAATCGCGTGGCGGCGGCCTTGTTGAAATCTTCCTTGAATTTCCCGAATCCGCCGAGCTGGGATTCGATCTGCTTGGCGATCGCCCCCTTAGGCTCCCCCCCGCCCTTGGGCGTCATGAGGGTCCAGAACAGCGAGTGATTCGCGTGGCCCCCGCCATTATTGCGGACCGCGGTGCGGACCGACTCGGGCACGTCGTCGAGCTTGGCGAGGATCTCGCCGATCGACCCGTACTTGTAGTCGGGCACGGTCTTGAGCGCGGCGTTCAGGTTCTTCACGTAGGCGCCGTGGTGCAGGTCGTGGTGGATCTGCATGGTCTTGGCGTCGATGTGGGGCTCGAGCGCGTCGAAGGCGTAGGGCAGCTCCGGCAGTTTGAATTCCTCGCCGAGCGGCAGGGCCGAGGCGAGCACGTCCGACGCCTTCAGCCCGGCGATGGCCATCAGGCCCAGTCCGCCGGCCTTCAGGGCACCTCGCCGCGAGAAAATCGTGAGCATCGGGATTCCGCTCCGGTTGGGGTTTCGGTTCCAGGGTCCACCTCCGGCCGACCCCAGGATCGGCGGGATGAATCCACTAGCCTGACAGGACGGCGCAGCGAAATCAACCCGCCCCACCGATCGGGCCGGGGTCCCGCGAAGAGGGAAGCGTTTCCCGCAGAGACGCAAGGGGGACGCAGGGATCGCAGAGGAAGAGAAACAGATGTGTTCTCTTCTCCGAAATCCTCGGCGTGGAGATCTCAAGCAGTCGCACGCCGAGGACGCCG
>JANOBY010000153.1:0-19016 GCA_031411935.1 Planctomycetales bacterium
CCTCGGGCCGAGCCCTGATGGCGACCTTTCTGGTGCTGGCCTTTTGCGAGGGGGGATATCTGCTCTGCTGCATACCCCTTCCGGGATTGTCCCCGTTGGTGATCTCGGGATGCTCCCCCCTCTTGATGGACCTCGCCTTGAGTCCGCCCCACGAGCTCAGGGAGGTCGGGCTCGCAGGGCCCCTGGCGATCCGTCGGGTGCTCCTCGACAGCCTCGCCGCCGCGGCGATCCTGAGCCTGCTTCTTGCTGGCGCCGGGACGTTTCTTGCGAACCTCCTCGCCGAGGTCGCCTTCGATCGCGCGGCCGATCGCCCCCATCGAACGCGTCCGTGAGGGTCTGGCTCCGTTCGGTCGAGTTGATTCGGTCAGGTGGCCACCCGGGTCACGCGGGGCCTGTAGGGGCGGACCTGGCCGCCGGTGGGAGGGCCCAGGAGGAAACCCGCGAGCCACGAGTCGGGCAGGTCGGGCTTGAGCAGGGACTCGGGACTTCCCAGATCCTCGAGGATCCCCTGGGCCGCGAGAAATCCCGACCTCACCGCCCCTTCCATCGTTGCGGGCCACCCGGTCGAGGTCCAGTCGCCCGAGAAGAACAGGCCCTCGATCGGCGTGCGCTGATCGGGACGGAGAGTCTCGATCCCCGGACGGACGGCGAAGGTCGCTCCATGCTCGGTCACGACCCACCATCGCACGAGCTTCGCCTCCCGGGCCGCGGGCCACATCTCGGCCAGCTCGTTGAGCGCCACCTCCAGGATCTGTTCCTTGCTCTTCGCCACAAGGTCATAGGCCGCGCTGATCACGAGCTGAAGGTACTGCCCTCCCCCCTCGGGGGCCTCTCGATTCTGGATCTTCGTATGGTTGAAGACCCATTGAACCGTCCGACCGACCGTGACCGCGTGCTCGATCGGGCAGACCTCTCGGTCGAACCAGAGGTGCACTCCCGTGATCGGCGAGGCCGCCATCCCTTTGAGCCCCTGCAACGACGGCAACAATTCCTGGGAGGCCTCGGAGAAGAAGCCGGGCACCCGATCGAAGGGCACCGAGAGGACGACGAAGTCGGCAGCGATTCGCTCGCCGTTCCTGAGAGTCACTCCCTGCACCGCACCGTCGTCCTCGACCTCGATCGAGCGCACGCCCGTCGTGAGACGGACCTCGACCTGGTTCTGTTCCAGCCAGGTCTCCATCCGCGTCCCGTAGAGGTCTCCCAGGGGCACGAGGGGCACCTCCATGACGAATCCCTCGCGATTCCGGAGGAAGCCGTCCAGAAAGACCTTCCGCGCATGCGTGAGGTCCATGCGGTCGAGCCGCTCGTTCAGTGCCGACACGAGGACCGTGGCCCAGTACCGCTCCACCGTCCTCGGGGTCTGTCCGTGACGAAGCAGCCATTCCGCGAAGGGCTCCCCTTCCCGGCCCGTGGGGTCGAATCTCAGGCGAATGAGCCCGTAGGCCACCCTCAGCCTTTCGAGCAACGATAGATAATTGGCCCTCAGGAACGACCCGCTCAGGTGAAACGGAGCCGGGAGCGGGCCGGCCTTCAGCGTCGACACGCGACCATCGTCGCTCAGGAAGACGACCTCGGGGACCTGGCGAAAGAGGTCGCGAATACCGACCTTCCGGCAGAATTCGGCGAGATTCGTGCAGCACGCCATGCTCACGTGCTGGCAGTTATCGACGAGTTCCCCGGTGGCCGGGTCGGTGAACGACCCCGCGCGTCCTCCGAGCCTGGGGCGGCTTTCGAGGATCGTGATGCGAACGCCTCGATCCACGAGAGACGTGGCCGTGGCGAGGCCGGAGAGCCCCCCCCCCACGATCACCACATGAGGCTTACGGGGCGTGTGGCTCACCATCACGGCAGAAAGTGCCTCGCTCATGCATCTTGGCCTGGCAGGGAAAGGGAATGGACCCCAAGCATCGGGCTCGGGAAGACCGAGACCGGACGAAAAACGTCGAGATCTCTGCACCAGGGAGGGGCGGATTCAGATCGCGAGGGCCGCGATCGAGCGGACGGTGATCAATGCCTTCTTCCAGGGAGAGAGCGAGATCCGACCGGCAAGGACATCGTAGTCGCGCCGGGCGATCTCGTCGAGCAAGGCCCTGTAGATGCCCACGATCGCGCGGAGGACGGGCCGACCCATGGGCGCGACCAGACGCAGCAGAGGTGCGGATTCGGCGTAATACTCGTAGGCTCGACATCCCTGGAAGGCGAACAGGTCCTTCACTCGCGGACTCGGATGATCGGCCGAGAGGTCGGCGATCGTCACGCCGAACCGGTCGAGGTCCTCCTGGGGAAGATAGACCCGGCCCATCCTCGCGTCCTCGCGAACGTCCCGGAGGATGTTCGTCAATTGCAGGGCGATCCCGCACTTCTCCGCCAGTCGCTCGGCCTCGCCTTGCTCGGATCGGTAACCCCAAATATGGATGCAGCACAGGCCAACCGCCGACGCCACCCGGTAGCAATAGGCGTACAGGTCCTCGAAACGCTCGAACGGCCGGGGCTCGACGTCCATGGCCACGCCGTCGATCACCTCGTGGAGATACTTCCGCGGGATCTCATGCCGATCCACCGTATCCGCAAGGGCGGCGAGCCCGGGCCAGTCGTAGCGATCTCCGTCGATCGCCGCCTCCAGCGAAGCCCTCCATTGATCGAGCGCTTTCGACTTTCCTTCGACCGTTCCCGGCTCGTCGGCCAGGTCGTCGGTCTGCCTGAGGAACGCATAAAGAGCGCACATGGCCATGCGTCGCCGGGGCGGGAGGAGCAAGAAGCTGTAATAGAAGTTCTTGGCCTCCCGTCGCGCGATGTCTCGACAGAAACGGTAGCTCTCCGCTTTCGCATCTTGCATGGACGCTGGCTTTCGTGTTCAGCCCCGCAGGAGCTTGCGCGGGGACTTGATCAGCGGCGAGTAGAGATCCCAGAGGGCACGCCCCAGGAGGCGCACCTTGACCGACTTGCTGAGCTTGGGCCGGGCGGTGAGGACGTCATACCCTTTCGCGGCGATCAGGTCCAGGATCGCGATCCCTCCGCGAGTGAAGAGGTCGATATCGATCGCGAGTTCTCTCGGCATGCGGAGTTGAAGGGGCTTGCCGGCGAGGAAAAAGCTTCGTGCTCGTCCAACTTCCAATTCGAGGAGGTCGCGAAACCCCGGCGTGAACCGGCGTTGGACGAGGGATTCCCGAGTGACCCCGAATCGCTCGCGATCCTCGAGAGGTAGATAAATTCGGCCAATATCGGTCAGATCACGTGCGACGTCCTGCCAGAAGTTGGCCAGTTGCAGTCCCGTGCAGATGAAATCGGAAAGCCTGGCGTTCAGTTCGTCATGACACCGCCCGAGATACAGGACGAGGTGCCCCACGGGGTTCGCCGATCGCGTGCAGTAATCGAGCAATCTCGCATACGTGTCATACTCGGTCACCTCCTGATCCTGCTCGAACGCGGAGATCAGGGCGAGGAACGGATCGATCGGGATCGAGAACTCCCGGACCGTCTCCGCCAGCGCGACGAACACCGGATGCCGGACCTCGTTCGCGTACATGGCTTCGGTCTCTCTCCTCCACCAGAGCAGGAGGTCCCGGGACCGCTCGCGATCGCCGACCTCGTCCCCCAGGTCGTCGGCCCACCGGCAGAAGCTGTAGATGCTCGCGAAATGGGGACGCAGGGGACGCGGGGTCAGCCTGGTGACCACGCTGAAGTTCTCGTAGTGCGAGGCCGTCAGCCCGGCGCAGTACGCGTTCGCTTCTGCCCTCGGGCAAGGTCCCTGGTACCCGGGGCCGAACCGTCGAAGGTCGTCGAGGAAGCTCATCGGTTTGGACACTCGACGCGGGCCCCTTGGGCCGGGAGAGACGTTGGGAACGAGCCGGATTCTAACGGACGAGCGAGATCCTGCCCAGACTTGGGGCGGATTGACCCGCCCCCGCGCGCCGGTCACAATCGGATTCGCGAGGAGATCGCCCCGTGCGGCGACAAGAAATTCACCCCAAGCCTTCGAGAGACGCAACCCATGCCCCGACTCGCTCTCCGCATAGCGGTCCTGGCCCTTTCCAGCCTACCCGCGCTGGCGATCGCCGCTGACGACGACTTCAAGCCGCTATTCAACGGGAAAGACTTCACGGGCTGGGTCACGCCCGAGGACAAGAGCCTCTTCTCCGTCGAAGACGGAGTCATCGTCGGCCGTACCAAGGGCGACCTGAAAAAGAACGAGTTCCTCGTCTCCGACAAGGCCTACGGGGACTTCACCCTCAAGGCCAAGGTCAAGATTCGCAACGGAAACTCGGGCATCCAGATCCGCAGCAAGCGAGCCGAGGACGGCGCGGTGAGCGGCCCGCAGTGCGACGTGGCCGACGGCTTCTGGGGCCTGCTCTACGAGGAACGCGGTCGAGGCATTCTCGAGCGTTACCCGGAAGACAAGGCCAATGCCCTTGTCAAGAAGGACGACTGGAACGATTTCGAGATCACGATCAAGGGCGACCACCTCGTGATTCACTTCAACGGCACGAAGATCATCGACCGGACCGACCCGAAGTTCGACAAGACGGGAATCATCGCCCTGCAGGTCCATGTCGGGCCGGCCATGGAAGTACGGTTCAAGGATTTGATGATCCAGCCACTCGATTGACGGTGATCCTGCCTCTTTAACCGAGAAACGCACGCCGAAACGCTCTACAACGAACCGCCAGCCATTCGGGATCACCATCCCGATTGGCTGGCGGTTTCGTCATTTGAGGAGGACCTTCTCGTCTTGAACCCCGTGAGGGTCACTCGGTCTCCCGTCTTGCCTGAAACCAATCCGTGATTCGCCCCGGTCATGCTCAAGAGACGCGTGACCGAATGCCGATAACTGATCTGGTACGACAGCAAGACTCCGAGTACAAGAGGCCCATCGCGGTGAATGCGCCGGCTTCGATCGGTTATTTGTTCCTGGCCAAGAGGGCTGGGAGGGATCCCGTCGCGGAGGCGACCTTCATCTCGTGGCCACGGGCCTCGGGCGGAACGTCCACAGGTCCGGCTGGTCGGCTTTCTCTCACGATGAGGGAGAGTCGGGACGACGATACGAATGCGCCTCGAGAGAGGGTCGGGTGCCCTACCCGGCCGGATTTCCCCCTCGCGATCACCACCCTCATCTCGAATTCGCGACCGGACCTTCCGGGAGCGATGGCACCCTGGGTCGCCGGATTCCGGCGGTTTCCGTGGGTTCGCCGTGCGCCTTCGTGTTTACCGGCCCGCCGGCATCCCCTGGCGATGCCGCCTGCTTTCACCGTACGCGCTGACGTGTCAGTTGCTTACGGCCGATCGCCCTCGGGGAAAGGAGTCCACGCGGCATGACGATCGCTCCCTTGATTCTCGCCCTGCTCGCCACGCCCGTCGCCGTTCAGGGCGATGGTCCCGTGATCCTCGATTTCACAGCGCCCTGGTGCCAGCCGTGCCAGCAGATGAAGCCGGCGGTGGCCCAGCTCGTCAGCAAAGGCTACCCGGTCGAGGCGGTCGATTATGACCGCTCTCCGCTCGTCAAGAAATACAACGTCACGAGCATCCCGACCTTCATCGTGGTCGGGTCCGACGGTCAGGAGCTCGCCCGGACCAGCGGCTATCAGCCGGCCCGGAACATCGCCGAGCTTTACAACAAGGTCCAGGATCCGTCCGATCCCGAGCCCGAACCAGCCGCGGGCGAGGCGCGTGACGAGGTCCCGGCCCGCAAGAATCCGGAACCCTGGAAAACGGTCGTCCGCATCAAGATCGAGAACAATCTCGGTCGCCAGAAGACCTGGGAGTTCGGGTCCGGCACGATCATCCACAGCACCCCGGAAGAGACGATCATCCTGACCTGCGCCCACATCTTCAAGATCGTCGGGGCCCGCAAGCAGTTCGCTCCCCGCCAGTTCCCGCTGAAGATCGAGGTTCATCTCTCTGACGGGATCCTCAGGCAGCTCTCGGAGACCGACTCCAACGGCGGATATCAGGCCGGGGTCCACATGGTGGGCCGGTACGAGGGCGAGGCCATCGATTACGACTTCGGCGGCGACGTGGGCCTGATCCGCATCCGCCCCGGCAAGCGCCTCCCCGCAACGCCGGTCGTGCCGGCCCAATGGTCGGCCAAGCCCGGACTGGACATGACCACGGTGGGCTGCTCCGAGTCGAACGATGCGACAGCCTGGTCCACCAAGATCTCGCGCCCTCTCATTCGCGGAGTCGATGGATTCCCCAATTACGAGGCGATCGAGTGCCTTTACGCCCCGAAGCAGGGGCGATCGGGCGGCGGCCTCTACACGATCGACGGGCAACTCGCCGGGGTCTGCGACTTCGCGGAACCTCGCGGTGGACGTGGCCTCTACGCGACGCCCCGAACCATCCATCGATTCCTGGACAAGAATGACCTCAAGTTCTGCTACGCCCCCGAGGCCGATCCCCGGAACGATAACCCCGGAAGCCTCATGGCCCAGGGCCAGGCGCCCAGCCGGGCAAACCGGTCGAACGTCGCGGATCGTCTGCGGGCTCAGAATCTTGACGAGCCGCCCCGCAAGAAGTTGACGATCCCCTCGCCCGAGGACCTGCAAGTCCCGTCGCTCGCGTCGGAAGACGGCCTCGAACGGTCGGGAAGCCGACGGAAGCCGGCATTCCCCGCGCAGGAAGTGGCCGAGGCCGAGGATCGAGGAAGGGTCCGGGCCGGAGGCGGGATCACCCGACAGGCCGCACTCGACGCGATCGGGGCCGATCAGCCCACGCCCACCGAACTGTCGACCGATTCCCGCATCGATCGCGACCCGTTCGAGGACACCGAGACCCCGGAGCGTGGAGCCTCGCCCCGCAAACCATCAGGCATTCCGGCCCCCAAGACTGGCGGCTCCTCGAAGATCTGGAAGCCTCGCAAGGTCGACGCGGTGCCCTCCACCTCTCCCTGAGGAACGTCTCGTCGAAGAATCCGGATGCACTTCCGGATTTTCGAGGGCCGTCAGACGATCAGCGACCGGGGTTTGATTCGATACTACGGGTGGAGTGGGTCCTCGCGGATCCACCCGGCTCGTTGACAATCGGGATGACCACGCTCGGCACGGCCGACACGCTGGAGAACCCCTCAAGTCGCAAAAACGTGAATTTGCATAACGAACCCATTTCAGGCGACACGTTCACGACGCGAGATTCTTCGGACGAACAACGCAGATAACGACTTAGGCTGATTCCCGCACGTAACAATGGGACGTTTTTCGCGTCCTTAGTCGGGAAAACGAACCCAAAACGAAGCCAAATCGAACCCAAAACGAAGCCATTCTGAAGCCCCAATCAAGCTGTCGGCCGGGGAATTAAGCGGCCATATCCGGCCAGCAGGGTCCATACTCGCTCCCAGAGCGAGCTCTTCAAATGAGGTTCAGGCCGAAGACGCTCAGGGCTTCGCGGAGGGGTTCGAGCTGACCGTCAGGGACGATGACCGTCGTCGGGCCGAGCCGCTCGCCGAGGTACCCTCGGGTGAGGGGGTGCTGGAGCAACCCGTCGAGCAGGTCCACCGTGGGCGAGGTCAGGACCACGGGGCGTGAGATCCGAGGTGGTTCGGGGTCGGGCATGGCCGCGTGCAGGAGCAGGCGGACGGCCGGCGGCAAGTCGGCCCCGACCCTCTGTGTGAACCACTTCGACAGGAACGTCGAGGTGAGCCCATCGTCGACCGCATGGCGGAGGGATTGCGGGGTGATCCGGTAGCGACGTCTGGACGCCCCGCCGCGGCCATCATCCGGCAATTCGTCGGCGATGCGATCGAGTTCGGTGTCGATGAAGAGGTCGGATCGTCCAAGATCCAGCGCCAGGGTCACGCCGTCAGACTCGACCTCCACGCAGGTCTCGGGAGGACGGCGATAGTCGCGCGATCCGGCAAGGCGGAACTTCCCGAACGGGATCGTGGACTCATCCTCGACAAGCAGGATCCGGTCCGCCACTCGCGACGGTGCCGCTCGACCCTCGTCGGCCCACATCAGAAGGGCATCCTCGAGCGCGACCGCCGAGGCGAATTCGATCAAGGTGGCGGAGCCAAAGTAGGAGATCCGGTCGCGACGGCTCGACCACGTCTTGACCGCCTCGGCCACGCCGGTCGGCAAGGGACGAGCCGTATGTCGCGCGAGCCGGGCGAGCATCGCGTCGGGGGTTAATCCCCCTTCAAGGCCACGGTACACGGACTCCGCCGTGAGCTTCATCTCCAGGGCGGCGCCCGACTGCGTCCAGATCATGAATCGGCTAAGCTGCCCGATCAACGCGGCGTTGAGGCCCTGACGATAGGCGATGACCTCGAAATTTGGCTGCACGAAGAGGAAATGCTCGAAGCTCGGGCGGGGAGCGGGGGGCGGTCCCAGGGCCAGGAGGTAGCGACCCAGATCGGTCAACTGGACGACACGACGTCCACTCGGGATCTCCTCGGCGGCACGAACCAATCCGAGCTGATAGGCGGGGCCGAGGAGCATGGCCTGCAACAAAGGTAGCCCGCCCGATGGCTCGGGCTCCGCGGACTTGTTTTTCCGAGAGGCCGTCCGTGTCCGGTAGTCGCTGCCAATCCGCCCTCGGGCCTCGGCCGTGCTGGAGTCGCCTTCTTCAAGGATCGCCGAAGACCAGGAGGAATTCTGCCCTTCGAGGTGCTCGGCGAGGTCCTCGATCGCCATCCAGTCGCCGGCGGGCACACGGGCGAGCCAGAGGAAGACCGCGGGTCGAAGATAAGGAGAGGCCAGGCGGGCCGTCGCCCCTTCGCCCTGAAGTCCACCGAGCTCATGCCACGAGCGCAGGCCCATCCACTTCGCGGCGACCATCTGGGGAAGATGGAACCCATTGTCGGCCCAGTACTCGGCGGAGGCGGAGCGGGTCCGGTCGGAATGGGCCTCATCAATGACCAGGCCGATGCCGCGGGCCAGGGCGAGCCACAGCCCGCCCATGTCGGGTAGAGGCTCAAGCGAATCCGCGATCGGCCCCACCAGGACGGGGTCATCTTCAATTCGCTCGCGGTCCCTCTTGTAGAGAGTGCCTTGCTGGGTGCGTCGGAGGGCCGTGTCATCGACCCTCTGCCACAGGGCCGCCAGGCGAAGGATCGGCTCAAGGCCATCGGTCTCGCGTGTCTGCCGGACGGGTCCGGAACTCGGCGGCGGCTCCGCCTCGGGCAGGACGGTCCTTGCCGTCGAGAGGACCACCGGGTGGGCCACCAGGGTGACGTTGGACGACTCCACGTCCCGGACCGGGATCACCAGGCCCAGGACCGTCCACTCGTGGACCATGGTCTCGACCGAGAAGCCCAGCAAGGCCATCGAGTGAGAGAGGCCGATCAGCGGCCAGGCCGACGAGTCCGCGATGGCGAACAGGCCAAGGGCCATGCGGGAACCGAGGTCGAACCGCGAGATCAGCCCCTCCACAAGGCGAGAGTCCTCGAGCCTCGCGTACACGGTCGCGGCAAGGTCGACCGGCTTGATCGAGCGATCGTAGAAGCCCAGGGCCTGGAGGATCGCGACGAGTTGGGCTCCGTTGAGCCCGGACAGAGCCGAGCGGTATCGGTCGGCCGCCGCAATCACCGGCGGCGCGATCGGCCCGGCCGAGGACTCGGGCACCTCGGAGTTCGCGTCTTCCGACTGATCCACGTCTGCCGTCATCGGACGATCCGGGGGGTATGCCCCATGCGCCTCAACTCATCAAGGACCGCGTCTTCTTCCTCGGGACGGACGAGCAAGGCCGTCTCGGAGAGCCGGCCCGCGATCAACCGTGCGAGCGTCCTTCTGGCGAGGAGTTCCTCGGCGAGGATCGGTTCCGCCGTCTGGATCAAGCTCACATGACGATGGAGCTTGATGGGAATTCGAGGGCCGGGCTGCGACATGAAAGGTGAGATTCCTGGGGAGCAGGTAGGGGGGAATCGACCAGGGGCTGGCCGCGTCCCTCATCAGGAAGCGCGGACTTCGGGGTCGAGAAAGGCATCGGCGGTCAGATCTGTCTCATCCATGATCTCGTACGAATATCCCTGCTCGGTCAGGAAGAGTTGCCGGTGATGAGCAAAGTCCATCTCCCGGGTGTCGCGGGTCACGAGCGTGTAGAAGTGCGCCGGGTCTTCGCCCGCCTTCGGCCGGAGGATTCGGCCGAGCCTCTGGGCCTCCTCCTGGCGACTCCCGAAGGTTCCCGAGACCTGGACCATCACGTTGGCGTCGGGAAGATCGATCGCGAAGTTGCCGACCTTCGAGAGGACGAGCCTGCGAATCTCTCCTCGGCGAAACTTGCCGTAGAGGTCCTCGCGCTCCGGATTGGAGGTCTGTCCCGTGATGAGCGGGATCTCAAACCGGGCCGCGATGCGGCGAAGCTGCTTGAGATATTGTCCGATGATGAGCACGCGATCGTCGACGTGATTGTGACGTTCCAGGAGGATCTCGCAAAGGTCATCCTTCGAGGGATTCTCGCTGGCCAGGCGGAACTTGTCCCGCCACTCCGCGATCGCATACTCCATGCGTTCCTGACCCGGCATGGCCAGCCGCACCTCATGGCAGAGGGCCTCGGCGATCCAACCTTTTTGTTCGAGGACCCTCCAGGGGACGTCGAACTTCTTCGGGCCGATCAGGCTGAACACGTCCTCCTCGCGGCCGTCCTCACGAACCAGAGTGGCGGTGAGGCCGAGGCGTCGGCGGGCCTGGATGTCCGCGGTCACGCGGAAGACGGGGGCGGGCAGGAGGTGCACCTCGTCGTAGATGATCAGGCCCCAGTCCTTCTCGTTGAACAGCTTGAAGTGAGGGAATTCGCCGTCTTTCTTGGGGCGGTAGGTCACGATCTGGTAGGTCGCCACCGTGACCGAGGCGATCTCTTTCTCATCGCCTGTATACGTCGCGACATCGGTCTCGGGCAGGTCGGTCTTGTCGAGGATCTCTCGCCTCCATTGCTGCACGGCGGTCGTGCTGGTGGTCAGCACGAGCGTCTGCTTCTTGAGTGCGGCCATGGCGGCGATGCCGACGATGGTCTTGCCGGCTCCGCAAGGCAGGACAATCACGCCCGATCCGCCGCGCACATCCCCACCCGCGTGGAAAGCGTCGACGGACATCCTCTGGTAATCGCGCACGCGGAACGGAAGCCCCGAGACCGCGATCTCGCGGAGGTTGATCGGGTGGTCGGCTCCATCGGTATACCCGGCGAGGTCTTCCGCGGGGTAGCCGACGGCGATCAGCGCCTGCTTGAGGGTCCCCCGGTCCCCCTCGTCGATGCGAAAGCTCGTCTCGTCGATCCGGTCGTAGAGGAAGTCCTTGAGCGTCTTCTGCCGGGCCAGTTCTTCCAGGAGCGGGCGGTCGGTGGTCACCAAGACGAGGCGATCGGCATCGCGGACAAGGCGCACGCGGCCATACCGCCCGACGAGTTCGCCAAGGTCGACCGGAAGGTTGGGCGGGAGGGGAAACTTGCTGAATCGGGTGAGGACTTCGACCATGTGATGGGCATCGAGCCCCGCCGCCGCGGCGTTCCAGAGGGAGAGGGGAGACAGCCGATAGGTGTGGATATGCTCGGGACTCTTCTCCAGCTCGGCGAAAGGGGCAAGACAGTCTCGTGCCTCGGCGTATAGCGGATTATCGACCTCCAGCAGCACCGTGCGATCCCCCTGCACGATGAGCGGGTTGGCGGGGTTGTACTGCATAGGCTCCTTGCCAGCTCGCCTTCGGTTCGAGTCCAGAAAACGTCGATGAGCCCGCTCCGGGCGACTCCACCCGCGGGCCAATCCCGTCATGGTAGACGGAGCAAGCGGGGGCCGCAAGCCGGGATCGAATCAAAGGCCGAACGCATACTCCTGGCGGATCCTATTCGCTTATGTTATAACGCAAGGGCCAGGGAGGACCACGCGCCCAATCGGAGGAGCCGACTGTGCTGAAGCCCCATCTCGCCCCCGTCTCGGCGACCCATGATGCGGTTGCCCCCGTCCAAACCTCGGTCGATGCCGACCACCCCGCGTCACGGACTCGTTGGGAAGCCCGACACGACCTGGAACGTCAACGCGCCGACACGGAACGCCTTCGTGTCCTGGTCGATTTCCTCGCACGACCGATCCACGCCCACGGTGGAGCGGATCCCGACCCGGATATCGTGACCGCGTACAACCTGGCCGTCGAGGCCGCACTCCACGGAGTCCGGCGCGCCGCCAACGGGAACTGAACCCGGGCCGTCGTGAATTCGCGGCGACATTCCCGAACCGTTACTTGCTTCTGGCGTCCGTGCTGATACATTCGTACAAGTCACGGATTGCCGAAACCGGTCATCCGCACAAGTTTCCCTGAACCCTGCGGACGACGTCGTCCATGCTCGCCAAGTTTTCTTCGTATACACTCGTTGGGATCGAAGCGGCCGCGGTCGAAGTTGAGGTGGACGTTTCGTCATCCTCGCAACCGAAGACCGTGCTGGTTGGCCTCGCGGAGACGGCGGTTCGCGAGAGCACCCACCGCGTCGAGCGGGCTCTTGTGAACTCCGGATACCGTCGCCCCATTGACCGGATTGTGATCAACCTCGCCCCGGCCGACCTGAAGAAGGATGCCGGCGGATTCGACCTGCCCATCGCCCTGGGGATGCTCCTGGGCAATGGGCAGTTCTCCATGGACCGTCCCGGCTCCTTCGCCGTGGTAGGGGAACTTGGCCTCGACGGCGAGACCCGCCCCATCAAGGGAGCCCTGGCCATGGCGCTCGCCGCGGCGTCCGAAGGGCGATCCGCGCTGCTGGTCCCCTCGGCGAATGCCCCCGAGGCGGCCGTCGTTGAGGGCATCCCGATCATCCCCATCGGCAGCCTGTCTGAGGCGGTCGGCTATCTTTCCGGAGCGCTGGACATCGAGCCGACCTCGATCGACATCGAGGAGGTCTTCCGGATCCTCAATCATTCCGAAGACGATTTCGTGGATGTGAAGGGGCAGGACTACGCGAAACGGGCCCTGGTGATCGCCGCGTCCGGCTCCCATAACGTGCTGATGATCGGCCCGCCGGGCACCGGGAAGACCCTTCTTGCGAAACGACTCAGCTCGATCATGCCGCCCCTCTCTCCTTCCGAGAGCCTGGAAACCACGCGAATCTACTCGGCCATGGGACTCTTGAAGCCGGGCCAGCCCCTCATGGCGACTCGCCCGTTTCGGTCACCCCATCACTCGGTCAGTGACGCGGGTCTCGTGGGCGGGGGCAGTACCCCGCAGCCGGGCGAGATCTCGCTCGCCCATAAAGGCGTCCTGTTCCTCGACGAGTTGCCCGAATTCAACCGGAAGACCCTTGAGGTCCTTCGACAACCCCTCGAAGAGGGGCGAGTCACGATCAGCCGGGCCCTTCGGGCGACCACCTTCCCGGCCGAATTTGTCCTCGTGGCCGCCATGAATCCGTGCCCTTGTGGCTATCGGTCCGACCCTCGGAAATCCTGCTCCTGCTCCGCTCCCCAGGTGGAACGGTACCTCGGCAAGATCTCGGGGCCGTTACTCGACCGCATCGACCTGCACGTGGAGGTCCCTTCGGTCCCCTTCACCCAGCTCGCCGAAGCTCCCCCGGGTCCAACTTCGGCGGATTTCTTGACGGAAGTCCTCCGAGCCCGGGCACGCCAGCATGAGCGATTCGGTGGGAAGGGTCCCGTTGTGAACGGGAGGATGACGCCTCGCCAGGTGCGGAAGTATTGCTCCCTGAAGCCCGATGCGCAAAGCCTGCTCAAGGCCGCGATGGAAGAACTTGGCCTCTCGGCCCGCGCCCACGACAAGGTTTTGCGGGTCGCACGAACCATGGCCGACCTGGAGGGGACCGACGAGATCCAGCCTCACCACGTGGCCGAGGCCGTCGGATACCGATCGCTCGACCGGAGCGTCTGGGCCTGAATCGTCGTCATCGACGATCCAACTCGGCCAGTGCCTTTTTCGTCCGTTCCAGATCTCTTTGGAAGTCAAAATTGCGCGGCTGCTCGTTCAGGAGAACCGCCTGAGATTGGAGGGCGGTCTCCAGCAAACCTCTTGCCCGAGCTTTGTCCGCCTCGGAGACCAAGCGGCTGCCCAGGGCAAACTGGTTGCGTGCCAGGCCTGCTCGGACTCGTGGGACGGGGCTGTCCATCGTCAACAGATTCTCGAAGATCGACCGGCCTCGATCCAGATCCTCCTTTGAGCCTTTCAACTCTCCCAGATAGGTCGCCGTCCAACCGCGGTCGGCGTCCCAGCGACGCAATCCGGGATGTGCGGCAGCCAGGGCTTCATAAATCGTCAGGGCCGCGTCGTGCTGCTCGATCGCCTTCTCTTTCAACCCGGCCTCGCTGTGCAGGACGCCCAGGGCGTTGTGTGAGGACGCCAGGTCGCTGCGGAAGTCGTCGAATTCGACTTCAGGAGCTTTTCCGGAAGCCTTGTACGATTGTTCCAGACGCAGCTTCGCCGCTTCGGGTCCGACCGCGACCAGGGCTTGTTGAAGCTCGAGAGCGTTGCGATGCGCCGCGATCGCGCCTTCGGAGTTTCCATCCTCGCGATTGAGAATCCCCTCGTTCCCATAGCTGCGACCGAGCTGAAACTTGGCGAGAAGGTCCTCGGAATCCGTGAAAACCAGTCGCTCACGAAGCTCCTGGGCCTTGAGATACGAAGCCTTCGCCTTGTCGAGCAACCCCCCTTCCCGTTCCCAGTCGCCGATATAGCCGTGGCTCCTGGCGAGGTCGCTCACCAGGGCACGATCCACCCGGTTCAGGCTCTGGGCCTCGAAACTCAGCAAGAACGCCCGAATCGACGGGTCGGCCGCGATGAGCTGTTCACGAATGGTGAGCGCCTCGCGGTAGGCGTCGATGCAGGCCTGTCGATTGCCCATGGCCTGGTGGAGGATGCCGATCTCGTGAAGCGTATCGGCCATGGAGGCAAGCTGACGACGGTCCCCTCGCTTCTGCGCTTCGAGCTTCCGACGGAGCGTGAGGGCTTGCTCCTGGGCTTTTAACGCCCCCGGTCGCTTCCCCAGGGAACTGTTGAGGCGAGCCACCCGCGAGTAGGTCCCCGCGAGTTCATCGGCCAGGTCGGGCTCGTCCCCGTGTTGACGGAGAAAATCGTCGTAATACGTCAGAGCGATCTCGAGTAGCTCGGAACGAAGCACCGGCTGATCGTTCAGCTTGACGTCCACCGACTGGATGAAGTTGTCGAACTTGGCCCGCGATCGCTGGTAACTCTGTTCGAGGTTGGCGTTGTTCCGACGGGTCTGGATCACTCCCGCGACGGCGACCAGGGCGAGCCCGCTCACCACGATCAACGCGGCCGAGGTCGGATGCCTTCGGGACCATTTCCGCGCGCGTTCGAACGCCCCCACCCGCCGCCCCTGGATCGGGTCGCGATTCTGGAATCGCCTGAGATCTTCGGCAATCTGCAGGGCCGACGCGTAGCGACGTGCGGGATCCTTGTCGAGGCATTTCAGGCAGATGGTCTCGATGTCTCGGGAACACCGAGGGTTCAACGTCCGTGGAGGGACCGGCTCGTCGTCGAGCACCTGGCGATAGATCTCCAGGGCGTTCTCGGCCGAGAAAGGAGCCCGGCCCGTGAGGGCCTCGTAGAGCGTGGCGCCCAGGCTGTAAACGTCGCTGGCCACGCCGGCTCGCGAGGGATCCCTCACCTGTTCCGGGCTCATGTACGGTGGCGTGCCCAGGCGATCGTCGGTGCGGGTCGCTCCCGTCCCGACGTTCAGGATCTTGGCGAGCCCGAAGTCGGTCACGAAGGCCCGGTCGGACGAATCGATCAGGATGTTTCGTGGCTTGAGATCACGGTGGAGCACGTCATGCGTATGGGCAAAGTCCACCGCGCGAGCGACCTGCTCAAGATACCGGGCGGCGCGGTCCTCATCGATCGGTTTCTTGCCGATCACTTCCGACAAGCTCTGCCCGACGATGTACCGCATCGCATAAAAATGCTGGCCGTCGGCCTGGCCCGCCTCGTACACGGTCACGATGTGCTCGTGGTCGAGCCTCGCCGCGAGCTGCGCCTCCAGGCGAAACCGGTCCACCGCCGACGAGTCGTCCAGGCAATACGGGCGGATCATCTTGAGTGCGACCTCGCGACCGATCCTGCGATGGCGGGCGTGGTAGACCACGCCCATCCCGCCCTCGCCGATCGGGGCGATGAGGTCGTACTCGCCCACGCGATCCTCGCCGAAGACCGATTTCACCACCATCGCGTGACCCGGGAATCTCGCGAGGTATTCCGACGCACCGGGCTTCTCGCCCCGCTTCTGCCTGAGTTCTCGCTCAAGCTTCAGGAGTTCCGCAAGGAGCGCCGCCCGGCGTGATTCCGGGACCTCCGTGGTGCTTAGATACTCCTCAAGACAGGGGAGCGAACCCGCCGCCCAGGCGTCCTCGAATCGCTCGCAGACCTCATCGACCCGGCACTTCCACTGCCAGGCCATGGTCGCGGCGACGGTACTCGGGACGCCCAGGCTCGTCATGACGCCAGGCCTTCCCATACGGTGCGGATCAGGTCCAGTTTACGGTTCACCCACGAGAGCGACCTGCCGAAGCGGTCGGCGATCTCCTGATGCGTGTGCAGGCCCATCTTGAGCAGGGCGATCTCGCGGAGTTGGTCGTCCCCGAGGCTCGCCAAAAGTCGGCAGCATTGCTCGGTCATGATGGCGGCGAATTCGGGGTCGGGCTCCTTGCCCACGATCTCGGCGAGGCCGAACTCGCCCCGATCCTCCTCCTGGGCCCCGGGAAGCTCGGACTCACGGAAGGTCTTCACGCCTCCGCCACGCTTCAACGCGTGGTCTCGCCGACGCGTGTCGATGATTTTCTGGCGAGTCAGCGTCATGAGCTGGACCCAGAGGTCATCGCGGTCGTCGAGATTGGGGAAATCGCCCCGCCTTGTCCGCCGATGAAACGAGTGGAAGGCCGACAGAGCCGCATCTTCGCCGACAGACGAGGCGAGCCGCGTGGCCATGGCCACAAGACGGTCGAAGTACCGTCGCCAGAGCTCCTCGAAGGCGGCAGGGTCGCCACCACGGAAGTCGCGTATCCAGCGGGTGACGGAACCGCCTTCGGGCGCAGACATGAACACACCCCGGGAGAAAACTCTCGGCAGGAAAGAGGTGCTCCAAGTATAGACCAAGTCGCCTGGGCGAATCGATCGCTAGTTCGGGTTGGATCCCGGATTCGTTATCGTTTTGCCCATTCCGGCTGGAAAAACAGCCCCCAGCGATCGACGCCCAGGGTTCGCCACGATACTACCAGGGGAGCGTAAGGGAATCCGCGCGCCCGGATCGTTGACTATCGGGAGCGGCAAGTTTGGGCGCCGTCCGGCGTCCAGAAATCTCGAGCAACGCAAAATAGTAATTTTGCATAACGAACCCAATTTGGCGACTCGGACAAGGAGACATAATTTTCAAAAAAGCATACAGCCAAAGGGTTTAGGATACATCACCCGATCTAAACCGGGTCATTCCGGCCTGCCAAAACGGGAAAACGAAGCCAAATCAAAGCCAAAACGAACCCAAAAACGAAGCCAATTGGAGACCTTTTTCGGGCTCCTTGAAACGGCGAAGCTCGCGGCGGCGCACGTCCCCGGTCGGTTAATAATGAAGCCCGGTTTTGCGGAGGTGCACCATGGGCTCTCCCTGAGGGTCGAATCGCTCGCCGGCGACGATCCGACCCAGGTAGATCCGATGATCCCCGCCATCGATGTGCCCGGCCATCTCGGCACCGAGGGAGCAAAGGGCGGAGGATAGCAGCGGACTTTCGTGAAAATGGCCCCGCAGGTCCACACCCTCGAAGGCCGAATCTCCCGGGTCGAAGCCACGTCCGAAGTGCTTGAGGAGGTGTTTTTGACCCGCAGCGACCTGATTCAGTGCGAATCGCCCCGACTTCTCGATCCATTCGCCGACAAATCGGTCGCGACGAACGGCCACGGTCACCATCGGCGGGTCGAATCCCGCCTGCTGCACCCAGCTGGCGAGCATGCCCGTGGATCGCCCCTCGTACCCGACCGTGAGGATGAAAATTCCGCTGGGCACCCTCCCGAGCGCCTCACCGATCGCCTCGCTGGAATTCGTCATCTCTCGTCACACCCATAAAGGAAGTTCAAACGCGGAGGCGACCAGTCCTTGCTTGCCACCAGGATCTTCGATCGCCTCGGGCTTCAGGACGGGAGACAACACCTTGAGCCGTTTCGTGCTTCGAGGATTGATTCGGGTTTTCCGAACGAGTAACCTCTTTGGTGTCTTGTGCGACCCCAGAAAACGGCTTTCTGACGCTAAAGATTAGGCGAACGTTGCCTCAATTTCCATCGATCTTCAGGTCCAACGCTGCTTTCCGAGCGGTGGTCAAAGATTCGACTGTTGCCGGCTGAGGATGGGAATGCCAAACGAAGCTTCCACAGGGCCGAAGCTGGCCGACATGCAATTTCGAATCGTCAAGCCCATCGGCACGGGGGCCGGGAGTCGCGTTTTTCAAATAAGCGACTCGAAGAAGGGAGGCTATTACGCGCTCAAGGTGGTGCAGCGTAACGGCCCCGACGACCAGATTTACATCGATCAGGCCTTGCAGGAGGCCGCGGTCGGGCCGAAGCTCAACCATTCCAGTATCATGAAAATCTACGATCACCGGGCCAAGCGATCGTGGTTCAAGCTCGCCAAGGTCGAGCTCCTGATGGAGTTTATCGATGGCCGGGCGCTCGACGAGCTGGAGATGCCCGAACGGCCCAAGCTCGTCCAGATCTTCACCCACGTGGCCTCAGCGATCGGCCACATGCACCGTCGCGGCGTGTATCACGGTGATCTCAAGCCCGGAAACATCATGCTCTCCAAGGCCGGAGAGGTCAAAGTGATCGACTTCGGGACCGCCTGGATCAAAGGTCAAGAGAAGCAGCGGGTCCAAGGCACGCCGCAATACATGGCCCCCGAGCAGGCCCGAGATAAGGTGGTCAACGAGAAAACGGACATCTTCAACCTGGGCGCAACCATGTACCGGATGTTCACCGGCCATTATGCCAATCCTTCGGGGATCCCCGGCGAGGATGGCGGTGCACTAGGCCATCGCGGCAAGCTCAAGCCGCCCATCAAGCTCGACCCCCAGATTCCCGGCACGCTCAATGAGACCATCATGGCCT